>NZ_CP188816.1:0-335000 GCF_050058625.1 Pseudodesulfovibrio sp. 7M6
ATTAAATAAATATTATGAATACTTTTCCCGTAGCCGTATTGAAGAATATAATATTATGTATGTGTTCTAAATAAATATGGATTTATAGTAAAATTGTTTTCGTGCATAAAAAGATGTGTTTTGTCTAAGTTGTTAAGGTGAAGGCTTTCCTTTCGCGTGTCGTATTTCGATTAAAACGCGCGTTTCTATCCAATACCATATAGTCTACAGGACTTAATCGGATTTTTGTTTCAGCCGTTGGTGCTGTCGGAATCTCCTGGAGACTTGATTAATCTGTTTGAGTAATTGAGTATAAATTCAAATACTAAAACGGCGGTCGTCTTGAGGGGGGATTTTGACATGGGGATGTTGCAGCGGTGTGGGCTGATTCGGGGGATTGGTGCGTCTGTAGAAAGCTACTTCGGGGGAAGTCGCAGGCGGGGATGTAATAGAGTTCGTTCCTGCTCCGGGCAGGTATTGCTGGGCCTGTTGTTCAGCTGCCTTGCCGTGCTGGTCTGTGCGGCTCCTGCCGTCGCCGTCACCACCATTACCATGGACGGCACGCTTGGAGCCGACATAACGGATGGTCTTGTCGTGGACGGCGAAGTGTATGTGGTGACTGGCGACCATACGGTTTCAGCCACGGCGGACGGTGATGCCTATGCCCTTACTTTGCAGAATATGGCCCGAATATGGGTTGAAGGCCCGGTCGAGGCCTACAGTGCAAACGGTTCCGCTTATGCCGTTTTGGCCAAAAAAGATACTGGGTTAATAATGAATCCTGAGGCGAGCTTTGTCGGTTTAATCAAAGGAGAAGCAGACGGATCGCACGCTCCTGGTCTCGTTATCTATAGCGCTAGTAATGGTGCAGGAATAGGTGTTGTCGGTGATTGGGCGATGGTGGGAATATATACAAACACGGTATTTTCTTCAGCGACCAATGCGGTAGTTTCGGAATTCGAACTTTTTGATAAATCAATGGCGTGTCAGAAAGGTGCCCGTATTCAGGCCGGGCTGCTCACGACTCTGTCGGGCTCCACGCTGCAACTCCCTGCGGTTGGCCCGGCCGGGCAGACTCTTTCTGTCAGCCACCTCACCCCCAGCTACTCGTGGCAATCTTATAATGCTACCTCTACCGGAGTAGCGACAATCAACGGCAATATCTCCATTGACCCGGTGGATAATTACGTCGGCGATTCCGTGGTTATGAGCGCCGATTCCTATGTATGGGGAGCGGATTCCTCCATCGTCTCGGCCAACCCGGATTTTACCGTGACGGCAGACAAGGTCGCCTCCGGCAATCTGGTGGTGAACATGGCCTATACGCCCAAGTCCGACGCCACGTCGTTGGCCATGGTATCTTCCATGGCGAGCGTGCAGAGCTTTGCCGAGGTGGCGCAGTCCCGCGCGCTGGGCATGTTGGGTGTTGGAAACAACATGCTCTCCGCCGAGAATGAACAGGATCGGGAGCCCGTCATGGTGGCCGATGCCTCGGGCAATCTGGCCGGGCTGCTGGACGAGCCCAAGGAAAAGCCGTTGTGGGGTATTTATGTGGAGCCGGTGCACAGCTTCGGGCACCGGGCCGGTTCGGCCCAGAGCGAGGGGTATGACTCCCGCATGACCGGGCTGGAGATCGGCATGGACCGGCGGTTCGGCAAGCATTTTCTGGCTGGCGGTTTCGTGGGCTACGGCATGGGCGGCATCGATTTCAACGGCTCCAATTTCTACGGCCAGAACTCCGAGGATCAGTACCTCTACACAGCGGGGTTGTACGGCGGCTACCGCACCGGCGACTGGATATTCACGGACACCCTCTCCACCACCTATGCAGAGCATGACATGCAGCGCTACGCCAGCGCGACATCCGTGGCCAACGCCCACTATTTTTCCTGGCTGACGCACAACGAATTGCTCGCCACCTACAATTGGGTGCCTGCGGAAAACTGGATCATCTCTCCTCACGGCGGGATCAACGTGACGCACATCCATCAGGACGCGTTTACGGAGCGCAACGTGACCAACGGCATTCATTACAACGACCTGGACAAGACCTTTGCCGACGCGACGCTTGGCGTGCGCGCCACCCGAAAGTGGATGGTCCGGGGCGTCTCGGTGGAGCCATACCTTGGCGCCGGACTGATCCACAGTCTGGGCAACGGCGATGTTACAGTGCGTCAGTACCTCTCCACCACCTCGGCCCAGGTGACCACCCAGAACGACGACGACCGGTTCGCGCCCGAGGCAGGCATCACCCTGCGTCCCGACGACGATACTTCCTTCACCCTCGGCTACACCGCCGAGTTTGGCGATACTTCCCAGTCCCAGTCCATCATGGGCCTCCTGCGCTGGGAATTCTAGCCGGCTCTCCGCATTAAATAAATATTATGAATACTTTTCCCGTAGCCGTATTGAAGAATATAATATTATGTATGAGTTCTAAATAAATATGGATTTATAGTAAAATTGTTTTCGTGCATAAAAAGATGTGTTTTGTCTAAGTTGTTAAGGTGAAGTCTTCCCTTTCGCGTGTCGTATTTCGATTAAAACGCGCGTTTCTATCCAATCCCATATAGTCTACAGGACTTAATCGGATTTTTGTTTCAGCCGTTGGTGCTGTCGGCATCTCCTGGAGACTTGATTAATCTGTTTGAGTAATTGAGTATAAATTCAAATACTAAAACGGCGGTCGTCTTGAGGGGGGATTTTGACATGGGGATGTTGCAGCGGTGTAGACTGATTTGGGGGATTGGTGCGTCTGTAGAAAGCTACTTCGGGGGAAGTCGCAGGCGGGGATGTAATAGAGTTCGTTTCTGCTCCGGGCAGGTATTACCGGGCTTGTTGCTCAGCTTTCTTGCCGTGCTGGTCTGTGCGGCTCCTGCCGTCGCCGTCACCACCATCACCATGGGCGGCACGCTTGGAGCCGACATAACGGATGGTCTTGTCGTGGACGGCGACGTGATAGTGGTGACTGGCGGCCATACGGTTTCAGCCACGGCGGACGGTGATGCCTATGCCCTTACTTTGCAGAATATGGCCCAAATAGAGGTTGGAGGCCCGGTCGAGGCCTACAGTGCAAACGGTTCCGCTTATGCCGTTTTGGCCAAAAAAGATACTGGGTTAACAATGGTTCCTGGGGCGAGCTTTGTCGGTTTAATCAAAGGAGAAGCAGACGGATCGCACGCTCCTGGTCTCGCTACCTATGGCGCTAGTAATGGTGCAGGAATAGGTGTTGTCGGTGATTGGGCGATTTTGCGTGTAGGGGGAAACACAGTATTTTCTTCAGCGACCAATGCGGTAGTTTCGGACTTCGAGCTTTTTGATAATAAATCAATGGCGTGTCAGAAAGGTGCCCGTATTCAGGTTGGGGCTCTCAAGACTCTGTCGGGCACCACGCTGCAACTCCCTGCGGTTGGCCCGGCCGGGCAGACTCTCTCTGTCAGCCACCTCACCCCCAGCTACTCGTGGCAATATTATACTGCTACCTCTACCGGAGTAGCGACAATCAACGGCAATATCTCCATTGACCCGGTGGATAATTACGTCGGCGATTCCGTGGTTATGAGCGCCGATTCCTATGTATGGGGAGCGGATTCCTCCATCGTCTCGGCCAACCCGGACTTTACCGTGACGGCAGACAAGGTCGCCTCCGGCAATCTGGTGGTGAACATGGCCTATACGCCCAAGTCCGACGCCACGTCGTTGGCCATGGTATCTTCCATGGCGAGCGTGCAGAGCTTTGCCGAGGTGGCGCAGTCCCGCGCGCTGGGCATGTTGGGTGTTGGGAACAACATGCTCTCCGCCGAGAATGAACAGGATCGGGAGCCTGTCATGGTGGCCGATGCCTCGGGCAATCTGGCCGGGCTGCTGGACGAGCCCAAGGAAAAGCCGTTGTGGGGTATTTACGTGGAGCCGGTGCACAGCTTCGGGCACCGGGCCGGTTCGGCCCAGAGCGAGGGGTATGACTCCCGCATGACCGGGCTGGAGATCGGCATGGACCGGCGGTTCGGCAAGCATTTTCTGGCTGGCGGTTTCGTGGGCTACGGCATGGGCGGCATCGATTTCAACGGCTCCAACTTCTACGGCCAGAACTCCGAGGATCAGTACCTCTACACAGCAGGGTTGTACGGCGGTTACCGCACCGGCGACTGGATATTCACGGACACCCTCTCCACCACCTATGCAGAGCATGACATGCAGCGCTACGCCAGCGCGACATCCGTGGCCAACGCCCACTATTTTTCCTGGCTGACGCACAACGAATTGCTCGCCACCTACAATTGGGTGCCTGCGGAAAACTGGATTATCTCTCCTCACGGCGGGATCAACGTGACGCATATCCATCAGGACGCGTTTACGGAGCGCAACGTGACCAACGGCATTCATTACAACGACCTGGACAAGACCTTTGCCGACGCGACGCTTGGCGTGCGCGCCACCCGAAAGTGGATGGTCCGGGGCGTCTCGGTGGAGCCATACCTTGGCGCCGGACTGGTCCATAGCCTGGGCAACGGCGATGTTACAGTGCGTCAGTACCTCGCCACCACCTCGGCCCAGGTGACCACCCAGAACGACGACGACCGGTTCGCGCCCGAGGCAGGCATCACCCTGCGTCCCGACGACGATACTTCCTTCACCCTCGGCTACACCGCCGAGTTTGGCGATACTTCCCAGTCCCAGTCCATCATGGGCCTCCTGCGCTGGGAATTCTAGCCGGCTCTCCGCGCTTTGATAAGAGTAGGGGCAGTCGGGCTGCACGCAGATTCCGTCTGCACCGGTAGCGGTGTCGACAGTGGAGTACCCTCTGTACGGCCTTTAACAGGTGCAATAGCCCGGCAGGGAATACCGCAATGGTCGGGAGGGACGGGAACAGAACACCGGAAACGTTATTGCGACTGGATCAGATCAGTCTGGCACCGCCGTCCACAACCAGTGTGGCTCCGGTAACGTAGGTGTTTTCCATGAGCTGGATGAAGGTGAGCGCCGCTTCTTCTATGTCAGCCAACCTGCCGGAAGGGAATTGACTGGCGTATGTTTCGACCTCCGGCGGCTTGGGGGCGATGAAGCCAGGGCTGACCGCGTTGACCCGGATGGGGGCCAACTCCACAGCCAGGGTGCGGCAGAGAGTTTCGGTCGCACCATTCATGGCGGCCATTGCGAATTGGTTGGGATAGATTTTTTCACCCGCGATGCCGGTAGTCAGGGTGATGCTTCCGGCCGGACGGATGCGGGGAGCTAGCTGCTGTATGAGGCGGCAGGTTCCCCAGAATTTGGTTTCGAATGCCTGTTTGGCCTGGTCCAGATCGGCCTGGGCAAAGGGCGCCGGTGTGATGGCGGACCGAGTGGCGACCACGAGATGATCGATCTCTCCCACTCCCTTCAGGGCGGCCGAGGTAGCAGCGGCGGAAGTGACGTCGAGGGCCTGAGTCGTGATTTCTTGTCCGAGAATCTGCGTAAGTTCGGCCCGGCGTTCCGGTGCGGACCTTGAAGCGAGGATCAGGTTCGCTCCCCTTTTTGCCGCCAAAGCAGCTACGGCGAGTCCCAGTCCCGAGGTCCCTCCGGCAATGAATATTCGTTTATCTCGCAGCTTGTCGCTCATTTATCCCTTCCCCTCAAAGTTAGTTCGGTCGTGGCAGCATAAATGAATAGGTGCATACCGTCAAAATCGGGAATTGTCGGCCAACACGTGCATTCCTGCAACGGAGGAAATCTCCACAGCTCCTTCGTTACATGGAAGAGGGAAGTTCGAATCGCATCATTTCAAATACGGCACCCTGTTTCTTTTTCATGAAGTGCTCCAGTTCGTCGTATGACGGCGTATCCGTATAGCCTCGGACTCCGTACTGGAAGCTGTAGAGCCAGCCCGGCTCACCCTGCATGTATTTCCACGTGTTGAATTCGCCGAAGCTGTCGTCTTTGGGCCAGATAAGGAAATCAATGCCCGTATTGCCGGTTTTCTTGTCAAACAGCACTTGAGACCGGAATTGGGAATTCAGCTTTTTCAGGTAGGCGGCAAAGCCTGCTGCGCGTTCTTTTGGCGTGAGCTTGGATGCTTCCCGGCGGACAGCGAAAAGGTGGGTCCAATGTTTCAGCGTTTCCCCTTTGGGGATATACTCGGTGATGAAGGTCCCGTTGGCTGCCTGCTCATCGGCCTTGTGCATCGTTACGCCCTGAAAGGTGATTGCTTCGGGGAGGGCAGTCTGGGGTATGCTGATGTTTCCGGCCATGGCCGGGGCGCAGAAGGCGAGAAGAAAAAGAAAAGGGAAAGCGAGTTTGCGCATATTCGACTCCATTGTCGGGCTCAGGCGGTTGCAGGCTGTCAGGCACACCCTGTCCGGGTTAAGATTGCGGCTGTATTTGTAGCGACGTTGATACGATAGTCGTGGCCAAGTGACAAGGTGGGGTCACTGTTTGAGGTTGCTCCATGGCAACAGGAGCGAGCAATCCATAAATAACGGTATCGGCCTATCGTCGGGCCTTCATCTTCTTCTTGTACCGCAAGGTGTAAATGGTTCCGGCAATGGGCGTGCCTGAGGACAGAAGAGTGTGCAGCCAGCTCGGTCCCGGATGACCAAGCGAAGCGGTAGCCGCCACTCCCAGCGAGACAAGGAAGAGAATGCCCCAGATGATGGTCAGGTGGCGGCACCCCGCAATGAAGGCGGGGTCGTCCCAGCTCTCGCGCGGGGCTTCCTCCCGGGCTATCTGGAGAACAAAGGGGCGGCCGACCAACAGGGATATCCAGGCTATGGCAGCCATGGATGCGGCGACGAGCACATTGAGGTCGCGCATGAACCAAACCTGTTTCAGCCCGACGAACAAGGCCGCTGCGGCAAAGAAAAGCAATGTGCCCCAGGCCAGAATGAATCCCTTGCGCAGCTCGCGCAGGCTCAGGACCACGGAGAGCGCTAGGCTGATCCAGATGGCGACTTCCAGCCTGACCACGGAAGGCCCGGCCAGCAGGCCGAAGGCGATCCAGGGAATGAATCCGAGAAGGAATTTGAGCAGTTCCAGCATATACATCTCCGCTAACATTGGTCGGGAAGAGGCTGGCTGTCCCGAATCGGGAGGCGGCCTCGGCTACGGGGGCGTTTGGTTAGGCTGGTCGGTTCCGGCGTTCCTGTCCCCGGACGTTCGCGGCCCGGAGCATGGCCGCCACGCGGGTCGGCGCGGTGTCGAACGGCTCGTTGTGCATACTCTCACCCGGAGCGCATGCCTTTTCCGCCACCCGCAGCAGGTCCGGGTCCGATACTCCGTCCAGCCCGATGTCGGCCAACGTCGTGGGAAGCCCCACGGCCTCGCAAAAACCGTAGACCTCGTCGATTTCGTCGGGGTGTCTGCCTGTCAGAAAGAGTGAGGCCAGCGTGCCGAAGGCGACCTTTTCGCCGTGGTAATAGGCGTTGGTCTGCGGCAGGGCGGTCAGGCCATTGTGAATGGAATGGGCGGCAGCCAGCCCGGCGCTTTCAAAGCCCAGGCCGCTCAGGAGCGTGTTTGCCTCCACGATGCGTTCCAGGGCCGGGGTGACGGATTGGGCCCGGGCCGCCTCCAGGGCCTGGGGGCCGTGTTCCAGCAGGGTGTCGTAACAGAGCCGGGCCAGGGCGTAGGCCGTCATGGACCCGGGTGCTCCCGCTATGTTCGGGGCGTTGCCTTTCCTGCATGAGTCGGCCTCGAACCGGGTGGCCAAGGCATCCCCCATGCCGGATACGAGGAAGCGCGGTGGCGCTTCGGCCATGATCCGGGTGTCCACGATCACGACGTCCGGGTTGCGGGGCAGAACATCCGCCCGCTTGAACTCGCCCGCTTCGGTGTAGACTACGCAGATCGAGCTGCATGGCGCGTCGGTGGAGGCGATGGTCGGAATCATGATGCAGGGAAGTTTTCCCTGGCGCGCCACGGCCTTGGCCGTGTCCAGGGTCTTGCCTCCGCCCATGCCTACGACAATGTCGCATCCCGCCTTTCGGCAGAGTTGGGAGAGTTCGGTGATGGCCTCATCAGAGCACTGGCGGCCAAAGGTCTGCACCATGGCCCGGCCCCTGGATTCCAGCGCGGCCAGAACCCGGCCTAGCAAATTGGCCCTTGAGCCGGGTGAAGCGAGGATGAAGGCGTGTGATCCAAGTCGGGCACACTCGTCGGGCAATGTCTGGATGGCGTCCAGACCTTGGATGTACCGCCCGGGAAACAATGTGATGTTGACCATTGGCTGGCCCTCCGGATGAAGACGTATGAGGTTGCATCGTGTTGGCAGTGTCTGCTCACGGGAACAAGTCTATACGACAACATTCCGGCGAATGGAATTGCAAAATGGATGCGTACCCGCGTCTCGCTGCGTGGGGAGGAGGGCCGGGGGCGTTGCTATGCCCCTCCCAGCGTCGCGATAATGGTGTCGGCCAGCCTGTCGATCTGATCGGTTTCCGGCAGGCCCAGCACCGAGGCGTCGGTCATCTGGCGCTCCATAAGCCCGGGCAGGGGAGGGACGGAAATGATGCGGTCCGGCAACCCTTCCATGGCGGGCGGTTCGCCGCCCGCGTGACGGTTCAGGACCAGCAGCTGGTTTTCCAGCCCCAGGTCGCGGGCCATGCGGCTGACTTCGGCTCCGGTTTGCAGACTGCGCATACTCGGCTCCGAAACCACGACCAAACCGTCCACATGAGCCACGGTGCCCCGGCCCAGATGCTCGACCCCGGCTTCAAGGTCCACCAGCACCCAGTCGTCCGCATCCATGACCAGATGGGCCAGCAGTGCCTTGAGCAAGGCGTTGGCATCGCAGGCGCAGCCGCCGCCCGCGTTGGTCACGGCACCCATGACGAGCAGCCGCTTGCGCCCCGGCGTCACGCCCGGTTCCGGTGCACCGCCCAGGGGGACGTCCACGGCCAGCGATTCCGGCAGGTCGTCCACATCCGGGTTGAGATTTAGAAAACCGCCTTCGTGGATGCGTTCGCGGATCAGATCGCCGCGCCGGATGAGCGGCTCGGGCAGGTCCGCAGGGGCGAGGCCCGAAGCCTGTCCCAATGAAAGGGCCGTATCCGCATCCACCATCCAGACATCACGCCCCTGCCGGGCCAGCCTGTCGGCCAGCCAGGCCGTGAGCGAGGTCTTGCCCACGCCGCCCTTGCCTGCAAGAGCTATCTTCATGTCACGCCTCCGCAGATTGAAAATTGAGGGGGAGGCCCGGTGTCGGACCTCCCCTGATATGGGCGTCCGGCTATTCGCTCAGGCCGAGGCCCTTGCGCTTCGCCTTGATGCGTTCGTCAAACATCTCCGCCGTCTTCACCGGATCGGGCTCGATGAAGAACGTCGCGCCGACCAGATCTTCCAGGCCGGAGACGGCGATATTGGTCACTGTCTCGGAACCGAGGATGTTCGGCGGATGGCCGAGGTGGGTGTAGATGCCCGATGCCACGGCGTAGAGGCCGATGGCTGCCGCCTTCTCCGAATACCACTCGGGCGAGGAGGCACCCACGGGCAGGTCGGAGATGTCCACCTTCAGCTCGTTGGCCAGCGCGGCGCAGAGCTGGAGGATGCGGGCGTTGTCCACACAGGAGCCGTAGTGGAGCACGGGCGGGATGCCCAGTGCGCCGCAGACCTTCTTGAGGCCCGGCCCGGCATGTTCGATGGCTTCGGGCACGAGGAGCCCTGCCTTGCCCGCCGCAGTGGTGACGCAGCCGGTGACCAGCACCAGGATGTCCCGCTTGATAAGCTCCTTGGTCAGGCCCACGTTCAGGGAATCCTGCTTGATCTTGGGATTGTTGCAACCCACGATGCCCACCGCACCGCGAATATCGCCCGCGGCAATGGCCTCGACCAGCGGGGTGAGCGAGCCGCCAAGGGCCTCGATGACAGCCTCGTTGGAGAAGCCGGTCATGATTTCCACCGGCTCGCCCGGGATTTCCACACGGCCCGGATCGCGCTCGGCAAAGGCCTCCACGGCCAGGGAGACGATCTCGCGTGCCTGCTTCATGGCGGTCTTGGGATTGAAAGTGAAGTGGATGGCGCCGGTGAACCGCGCCTTGTCCGCCGTGTCGATGAACCGGGTGTGGTAGCAGCCCGCGATCTGGACCAGACTGGGCATGATGCACTGGTAATCGACCACAATGGCCTCCACCGCGCCGGTCAGGATGGCCAGCTCGGTCATCAGGTGGTTGCCCGCCATGGGGATGCCCTGGCGCATGAGCAACTCGTTGCCGGTACAGCACAGGCCGCCCACGTTGATGCCGGTGGCGCCCAGTTCCTTGGCCCGGGCCAGCAGGTCCGGCTCGCGCGCGGCGGCCAGGATCATTTCCGAAACGACCGGGTTGTGGCCGTGGACCAGCAGGTTGACCTTGTCCTCCTTGATGATGGCGAGGTTGGCCGTGGACCGCTTGGGCGTGGGGGTGCCGAAGATGACGTCGGACAGCTCGGTACCGATCATGGAACCGCCCCAGCCGTCGGCCAGCGCGGTGCGTGCGGCGTGAAGCATGGTGTTGGGCGCGTCGTTGTCGCAGCCCATGTGCGTGCGGTGCATCATTTCGGCAATCTCGCGGTCGATGCCGCGGGGGATCAAACCGAGCTTTCTCCACTTTTCAATTCTCACCGCCGGCACGCGGGAGAGAAAAGCCACGGACTTTTTGCGTGATCCGAAGTCCCCGAAGCAGCACTCCACCAGGTCTTCGGCCACCGCCATGGTCTCGCGTCCCTCGGTCTCGATGCCTACCTCCCCGGCCAGCCTGCGCAGCTTGGCCTCGTCGGTGATGTGGTAGTCCGAGGTCTCGCCTTCCACGATGGCCTCCAGGACCTCGATCAGGTCACGGCCGTGGTCGGAGTGGCCTGCGGCGCCACCGGTCACGAAACGGCCGAAGTTGCGGGCCACCACCACGTCGGCGTCCGCGCCGCACACGCCGCGCGGGTGCTTTTCGCTGAGGCGGCACGGCCCCATGGTACAGTTGCGGCAGGTGGTGCCCAGCTCGCAGAATTTACAGTGCGGGGTCTGTTGGGCCAGCCGTTCGTACACGGTCTCGATGCCCTCGGCCCGACCCTTGCGGATCATCGCCTTGGCGTCGTCCCAAATGGTCAATTCGTCTATGGGTCTCGGTTCCTTTGCCATAAGTGCCTCCAAAGGATGGTTGTCCCGGGAAATGGACCGCGCCAACCCGGTGAGTGAAGTTGAATCGTCTCACTTCAGTCATAACCCCAGCCGAAGAATGCGTCTGTCAGATACCCGACAAATAAAGTATGAAATATGAAAAAAGAGGTGAGAGGCAGGGGTTGAAGCCGCCTGCGGCGGGATTGGTCGAGAGATTTCGCCTCCGGCGGCTCAAGGGTTATGACCCTTGAGAATCCCCGGTCGCCTTCGGTCCATGCCGATTTTGCCGTATGTATCCCCTCTCAAGAAGAATGGGGTGCAGGGGGGCGAGCCCCTGCCCGCCGGAGGCGAAATCTTCCATCAAATCCCGCCGCAGGCGGCACCAATTTTTCTTCCGTCTAGGCGTCCGGAGCAGCGGCCTTTTCCAATGCTTTCAGGTCCGGGATGAAGTAGACGCCGCGTCCCTGTTTCTGCACCAGCCCGGCGCGGGCCATGTCGTTCAGCAGGGTGGAGACGGTCTGGCGGGTGGCACCCATGAGTTGGGCCAGCTGTTCCATGGTCAGGTCCAGGGTGACGAGTACGCCGCCGTCCTGTTCCGTGCCGGACTGCCGGGCTTCGGCCAGCAGATAGTCCATGAGTCGGTAATAGATGTCCTTGAAGGCGAGGCCGCCGATGATGAGGAAGGAATTCTTGAGGATGTTGCCGAGGACCCGGACCATGGTCCGGGTGAAGGTGGGCACGGTGTCCATGATTCGTTTTACGGAGTGGACATCGGTCAGCAGCAGTTCGGTATCGTCCAGGGCCTGGACATAACATTCGGCGTGGGTGGAATAGACATCGCCCCGGTTGAGGATGCCGAGGGTAAATTCCTTGCCCTCGTAACTCAGGAAGATGCGCACGCGTCCCTCGGAGACGATGAAGACAAGGTCCTCCTCGCCGTCGGGCGTAAAGATGATGGTGCCGCTCGGAAAGTTGCGCGGCCGGAGCAGGGAACGCAGCTCCAGCAGGTCTTCCCGCGCAAGCTCGTCCAGCAGATTCACCCCGGAAAATTGGTTCATCTGGCTCAAGCGTTCTTTTGAGAAAATTCGTGAATACTAGCAGGTACTCGGTGCACCAGCGACAACTTGATTACGCCCATGATTCTTTGCTTCATATAGAGCCTTATCAGCGAAATAGAGCACGTCTGCCAGCTTCTGACCTTCTTCGTATTCAACTACCCCGATTGATACTGTGAAGGTAATACTCTCACCAGAAGCATTCACTTCGAGAGCGCCTAGCACCTTACGCAGGCGTTCTGCTACTTGCACGGCCTCTTCTAGTGAGGTCTCAGGGAGTACTGCCGCAAACTCTTCGCCTCCCACCCTGCCAAAAACATCTGTCTGCCGGAACATGTTACAGCACTCAACAGAAAGAGCTCGCAACACATCATCACCAGCTGCATGCCCATATGTATCATTGATGTTTTTAAAATGATCTATATCTAATATCATGGCTGCCAAGGGACGGGCATATCGCTTACATCGGGCGATTTCTTCTTCTCCTCGCTCAAGAAAGCGATGCCGGTTATTGGCACCTGTAAGTGCATCCGTTGTAGCGAGGCGGTTAAGCTTTTGCTCCAATTGTTTACGCCGGGTAATATCGTCGAGGACAACAATCATACCGGTAAATTTACCTGACACGTCCAGCATGCGAGCAAAAAAGACCTCAAAAAAACAACGTCCTAAGGCCTCTGTATCCGTCTCAATTCGTTGAGTTGAGGCTACTCCTTGGGCGAATGCGGAGGCTTCACTTTCTATCCATGGCAAATACTCAATCAAAGGCTTGCATACCCCCTCCGCTTTTCTGTCCATAGTGCTATGTCCACCGGAATAGTACATTTCACCAGAGGTGACACTGAGTCCAAGTAACTTGGCAGCTGCAAGGTTCAAGTTGTCTACCAACCCATCCTTATCGACAAGAAAAGTAGGACGCGGAGAGCTTTCAAAAAAGGTAAGATACTTGTTTTTTTCATTGGAAAGGCGACGATTTGCCTCCTCAAGTTTGTCTGTATGTTCATAATTTCCCGTTTCCACCCACTCGACACAAAGAGCTATCTCAAAACGGTCAAAGCTTCTCAAAACAAAGCGAATCCACTTCTTTTGGTGTTCCTCAGGACATTGTTCAACAACGAAATCAACATAAGTATCCCGGTAGTACTTTAATAGCCCAAGAAACATACTCAGACTGATACCCCTTTCTCGATGGCGCTTGGCTTCAAGTCTACCAAATTCTGTAATCGGGTCAGTGGTATAATCCTCGTCAGGATAAAATTGAGGCTCTTCATCACCATGCCTATGGAGGGCCATACATAGAGCATCTGTAAGCCCAGAAATGGAGAATCGCCATGCATCAAGTAACGTAGAGGTATACTTGGTATAATCCTGATTTTTCGCATAGTTAAGGATGCGCTCCATCAGCCAAAGTTCATTTTGCTTCAACAAGTTGGAAAACTGATTCATATCCCCTCCAAGAACCACTTAAGCTAGAGATAGCCATTAATAGCAGACTATTTCACGAAACAAGGGTAATGCATCCAAAAACAAAAAGTCCAATAGTATTCATCCGGCATTTCTTGAGGGTCATCCTGCTAAGCGTACATTTGACAAAATGAAAGGGCATGGCGTCAAACCGATGAGAGCATCACCAATCATCAGAAGGCGGGTCAACCATGTCCACGAGCTTCATTTACCATGCCTTTGGCCTTCAATGCTATGACTACGTTCGTCAGGATTTTGTAGCAGGCAATGTCACCCTATCCATTCAAGCAAAAGGCAAACTTATCTGCTGCCC
This sequence comes from Pseudodesulfovibrio sp. 7M6, assembly GCF_050058625.1. Classification (GTDB taxonomy): domain Bacteria; phylum Desulfobacterota; class Desulfovibrionia; order Desulfovibrionales; family Desulfovibrionaceae; genus Pseudodesulfovibrio; species Pseudodesulfovibrio salinus. The sequence goes on from NZ_CP188816.1 coordinate 13,862, forward strand.
CCAATGCGGCTCTCGGAATGTCATCAAATGCGGATGTTCAGAGCGATGGGTAAAAACCATTCCGATAGGCTTCAAGCCAGTATGGTTAGTCATTCCAGTTCAGCGAGTTGGTTGTTGCGAATGTGGAACTGTTCGACGAATCGACATTGGAATTGCTGAGTCAAGGCGTTGGTATACGAAGGCATTTGAATGGTATGCCTTGGCATTATCTAAGAAAATGACCATGCAGGATGTCGCCGACCTTCTCGGGGTTGGCTGGGATACAATCAAATCGATTTTCAAACGGTACCTTTCTCGTCGCTTTTCCAAGCCTCCACTTGGGAAACTCAAATATATCGCTATCGATGAGATTAGCGTTCGAAAAGGCTACACTGACCTGGGTTATGGATCTTGAAAGTGGCGCTGTCGTCTTTGTTGGCGAAGGCCGGAGCATGGACAGCCTTGCTCCATTTTGGAAGCGTCTCAAACGCACAAAGGCCAATATCCAAGCCGTGGCGACAGATATGAATGCTGGATATATCAACGCAGTCAGGGAAAATTTAAAGGATGCCGCTCTGGTCTTTGACCGGTTTCACGTGGTCAAGCTCATGAATGAAAAAATCACCCAAATACGGCGGCAGTTATTCAGGGGGATAACCTTCCCAATAGAGAAGAGGGCCGTAAAAGGAACGCGCTGGATTCTTCTGAAAAACCCAGAGAATCTAGATGATAGCCGAGATGAAAAGCAGCGTCTTGATGAGGCATTGAGACTGAATAAGCCGCTAGCGACAGCCTACTATATGAAAGAGGATTTACGGCAACTCTGGTCACAACCAGATAAGAAAACGGCAGATTGTGTCATTACAGATTGGATTGCCAGAGCTGAAGCTTCAGAAATCAGACCATTGCAGGTCATGGCTCACACCCTGGCAACTCATCGCTTCGGCGTCTTATCCTATTACGACCATCCAATTTCGTCAGGCCCTATCGAAGGCACGAACAACAAGATCAAGACATTGAAACGGCAGGCATACGGTTATCGGGACAATGAGTTTTTCAAGCTCAGAATAATGGGCATTCATGAATCAAAGTACGCTTTAACCGGATGAACCGGAAAATTTCATGCTACTCCCTTGGTTGTTGCCGACTTTGGGTTATTCGATATCACGCTCTGCCGAGAGTCGTCCAACCGAACCAGACTATCTCTGAATCGGCCCTCCCCGCGAAGCGGCACCAAAAAGTTTTGGAGGGTGAGAGGGATGGGGGTTCGGGGGAAGGGAGAGAGGGAACCTTTTCCAAAAGGTTCCCTCTCTCCCTTCCCCCGTCTTCACCTTACGCCGCAGGCTGATCTTCCATCTCGGCCCGGTAGCGGGCGGCGTCGCCGTTCTGCCATTTTTCCACGTCCTTCCAGAACTCCCGGCTGGGGTAGATCTGCCAGGCGTGGCTCAGCTTGAGGGTAATGACGGATTCCTTGGTGATAATGCCGAGGTTGACGGCGGTATTGCCGGGATAGCGCTGCAAGATGGTCTTGAGCAAGTTGAGGTGGCTGTCCGTGGCTTTTTTTTCGCCCACCCACAGGGAGACGGGGCGGTCCGAGCCGAGGACCGCGTCGGCCAGAAAACCGATCTTGTCTGCCAGAATCTTGGCCGTCTTGGGCGCGCCCTCCGGCAGCTCCTCGTCGCGATTGTCTATCTTGCCCTGGATGAACAGGGGACGGTCGGCGGTGAGAAATTCCTCGGCCTCCTCAAAGAGGTTGGGCAGCACGGTGACTTCGCCGGAGGTGGTCAGGTCCTCCACGTTGACAAAGGCCATGGGCTTGCCCGTCTTGGTGATGTACCGCTTGAAATCCGGGACAATGACGGCCAGACGCACGGCCGAACCGCCGGGGGTGAGCTTGCAATCCTCCAGGGTGGAGATGCGCAGGCGGGAGAAGTCCGGCCGGTAGGCGAGGAGCGGGTGGCCGGAGAGGAAGAAGCCGAGCACTTCCTTTTCCATGGTCAGTTTTTCGCGGTCGTCGAATTCCTCGCAGGCGGAGCAGGTCATGGCCGGAGCGTCTTCCTTGCCGCCTCCGCCGAGCATGTCGAGCATGTTCAACATGCCGGAATCTCTCTCCTTGGCCTTTTTCTGGCCCAGGGCCACGGCCTTGTCCAAGTCTTCCAAAAGCCCGGCGCGGGAGCAGCTGAAGCAGTCCAGCGCCCCGGCCTTGATGAGGGATTCCAGCACGCGCTTGGTGACGCGGCGCAGGTTCACGCGCTCGCAGAAGTCGAAAATATCGCGGAAGGTGCCGCTCTCCTCGCGCTCGGCAACGATCTCGTTGATCGCCTCCTCGCCCACGTTTTTGATGGCGGCCATAGCGAAGAGGATTTCACCGTTGCGCACCGAGAACCGCGCATGACCGGCGTTGATGTTCGGCTGGCGCACAGGGATGTCCATGTCCCGGCAGGTGTTGATGTACATGATGATCTTCTCGGTGTTGTTCATTTCCGTGGACATCAGGGCGGCCATGAATTCCACCGGGAAGTGCGCCTTGAGGTAGGCGGTGTGGTAGGAGATGAGCGCGTAGGCGGCGGAGTGGGATTTGTTGAAGCCGTAGGCCGCGAACTTCTCCATGGTATCGAAGATTTCGTTGGCCGTTTTTTCGGGAATCTTGTTTTCCCGCGCGCCCTCCAGAAAACGGGAGCGCTGCTTGGCCATTTCTTCGGCGATCTTCTTACCCATGGCGCGCCGGAGCAGGTCACCTTCACCCAGCGAGTAGTTGGCGATGACCATTGCCGTGGCCATGACCTGTTCCTGGTAGACCATGACGCCGTAGGTCGGTTTCAGGGTATCTTCCAGGGAGGGGTGCGGGTAGGTGACCTCAATGTCCCCGTGCTTGCGCATGATGAACTCATCGACCATGGACACGCCGTTGGAACCGATCATGCCCAGCGGACCGGGCCGGTACAGGGCGAGCATGGCGACGATATCCTCGAAGCGGTCCGGGCGGAGCATACGCAGGTACTTGCGCATACCCGAGCTTTCCACCTGGAAGATGCCGTCGGTGTCGCCTTTGGCAAAGATGTCGTAGGTATCCGGATCGTCCAGGGCCAGGGTGTCCAGGTCCGGGGCCTCCTTGCCCTGCTCGCGGATGATGTCCAGGCAGTCCTCGATGACGGTCATGGTTCTGAGGCCCAGGAAGTCGAACTTGATCAGCCCTGCTTTTTCGACCTTTTTCATGTCGAACTGGGTCACGATTTCGCCCTTCTTCCCTTTGTAGAGCGGAAGGTATTCGACCATGGGCTTGTCCGAGATGACCACGCCCGCAGCGTGGGTCGAGGCGTGGCGGCACAGCCCCTCCAGCCTCGTTGAAATATCGATGAGCTTTTCCACCCGTGGGTCGGTGGCCACCATGTCGCCCAGTTCGGTCACGGCCTTGACCGCATTGGGTACGTTGATCTTGGCCTTTTCCACGCCGAGCAACTTGGCCATGACGCCGGGGTCGTCCGGGATGAGCTTGGCGATGCGGTCGGTCTCGCCGAAGGTCATGCCCAGGGCACGGCCCACATCCTTGATGACCGCCTTGGCCTTCATGGTGCCGAAGGTGGTGATCTGCGAGACGTGATCCGCCCCGTACTTGCTGGCGCAGTACTTGACCACCTCCAGGCGGCGGCGTTCGCAGAAGTCCACGTCGATATCAGGCATGGACACGCGTTCCACGTTCAGGAAGCGCTCGAACAGCAGATCGTAGGGGATGGGATCGAGGTTGGTGATCTTGAGCGACCAGGCCACGATGGAGCCGGCCGCCGAACCACGGCCCGGACCGACCGGGATGCGGTGGTCCTTGGCCCAGTTGATGAAGTCCTGGACGATGAGGAAGTAGGCGGGAAAGCCCATTTCCTTGATGACGCCCAGTTCGTATTCGAGCCGCTTGCGGTAGAGGTCCTCGTCCACCGTGTATTTCAGGGACTTCAGCCGCCGTTCCAGACCTTCGTGGCAGAGACGCTCGAATTCCTCGTCCAGGCTCTTGACGCCTGCGGGCAGTTCGTAGTTCGGGAAATAATAGTTGCCCAGCTCGATTTCCAGGTTGCACCGCTCGGCGATGCGCTGGGTGTTGGCAATGGCCTCCGGCACGTGGGCAAAGGCCTGCTCCATTTCCTCGGGAGTCTTGAAGTAGAGTTCCTTGGTATCCATGCGGAAGCGTTTTTCCGCATCCACTGTGGTCTGCGTCTGGATGCAGAGCAGGGTGTCGTGCGCTTCGTAGTCCTCGGCGGTCAGGTAGTGGCAGTCGTTGGTGGCCACCAGGGGCAGGCCGGTCCGCTCCGCGCACTTGATGAGCAGGTCGTTGAGCCGCTGCTGCTTGCCGATGCCGTTGTCCTGCAACTCCAGGTAGAAGTTGCCGGGGAAGATGTCGGCATAGGTTTTGGCCATTTCGCAGCCTTCGTCCAGCCCCTCGTTCATAAGCTTGCGGGGAACCTCGCCCGCCAGACAGGCGGAGAGGGCGATGAGCCCCTCGGAGTACTTGTTGAGCAGGTATTTGCTGACGCGCGGCTTGTAGTAGAAGCCTTCCAGGTGTCCGGCGGAGACCAGCTTGATGAGGTTCTTGTAGCCCCGCTGGTTTTTGGCCAGGAGCACCAGGTGATAGGCGCCGCTCTTTTCCTTGCGCCGGTGGGCGTTTTCGTCGTCCACGTCGCCCTCGGTCACGTACACCTCACAGCCGATGATGGGTTTGATGCCCATCTCCATGGCCGCCACGTAGAAGATCACCGCGCCGAACATGGAACCGTGGTCCGTGATGGCCACGGCAGGCATACCCAGATCCTTGGTGCGGGAGAGCAGATCATTGATGCGAATGGCGCCGTCGAGCAGGCTGTATTCCGTATGGACGTGAAGATGGACGAATTCGGCCACGATGAAACCCCGGGGAAAGAGATGATGTGAAGACCTTCATTCATATCGGATTTGGTTTCACAAGTGAAGCGGGCAGGTCGCTGGTATTCAATATTTGTGCGTAATCGTTCGATATTCCATGGTATCGTCCGAGGCATCCCCGTTGGGGGGGGCGGAACGGAACATGTGGAAGTGGAGGGCAACACCCTGGCCTCGGCCCTCATCGGCTCGGCCAAGGGCATGGACCATTCGGTGCACGACTACTTTCTCTACCAGGACATGGGCTACGAAAAAATCGTCACCCCGCCCTTCATTTCCCCCTTCACCGGCGAACAGGTCCGCCTCATCTCCTGCTCCATCTACAACAGCGAAGGCCTCCGCTACGTGGTCCGCGTGGAGACCGCCTGCCCTGACTGTTGACAGCGGGGGCGGAGAGGGGGGCTACTCTTCCATATTTTCAAGATCAGCCAAGTCGTGTTGGGCCTGCCGGTAGCGTTGGCCTGGCTTGGAATGAGGATACTGTATGGCAAACGGTTCCAGGAGCGCGATGGCTTGCTTGAAGTCTTTGATAGCCAGAGGCTTGTTACTGGTTTGGGCATGTATACACCCACGTACATAGAGACTAGTTGCCAGGGCCGGTCTGAATCTTTGGGGGAATTGTTTCGCAAAATGCTCTCTGATTTTGATAGCCTTTTCAATGGCGTCTATCGCCCTTTTCGTGTCCCCCTCGACAGCATAACAGCTCGACGCGTTGTTGAGAATCGTTGCAAGTTTCGGACTGAATTCTTCGGGGAATTGTTCCGCAAGAGGCTTGTATGTTTTGATAGCCTTTTCAATTGCATCTATCGCCTTTTTCGTGTCACCCGCGTCAGCATAGCGGTTTGATGCATTGTTGAGGCTGTTTGCCAGTTCCGGGCTGAAACTTTGGGGAAATTGTTTCGCAAAATGCTCTCTGATTTTGATAGCCTTTTCAATGACGTCTATCGCCTTTGTCGTGTTCCCCTCGGCAGCATAGTAGTTTGATGCGTTATTGAGGCAGGTTGCCAGTTTCAGTTTGAACCCTTGGGGGAATTGTTTCGCAAGAGGCTCGTATATTTTGATAGCCTTTTTAATGGCGTCTATCGCCTTTTCCGTGTCCCCCGCGTCAGCATAGTGGCTTGATGCGTTGTTGAGCAGCCGTGCTTGTTCAGGCTGATCGACCGTATGGCAATTCAGACTGTTCTCACAGGCCGCCGCGCAGAGTGTTGCCATGCCATGGGGCGGATGAACATCAGTCAAAAAGGCTAGTTGTTCATCCCATTCTTCCATTGTGGAGAGGTGGTCAGCGAGCCGTTTGGCCGGAGTTGGCCCGGTCCCGAGTTCGAGCGACATATCCGAGCCGATGCGGCAGATGTTTTCCATCCATGTTTCGTTGGGGGCATGGAGAATGGCTTGGCGGATCAACTCGGGCGCCGAGTGAGCGTTTTTTCCAAACGTCTGGCTGACGAAACCCGCACCCACGATGTCCGGTTGAACCGCTGGGAAGGTTTCTCCGCGTAACAGGCCAGCTTCTCGGAGTGTGCCCCGGCCGTCCCATGGGTCGGGGATTCCCATATTCTTTTTCAGGGTAGCGTCCAGGCCCTGTATGTTCGTCCATGTCAGGGAACCGGCGATGGTTGCCATGGCCAGGATGTGGCCAAGGGTATCCCTGGATGCCCCGGAACTCTTTGAAGCGGCCCGGATGCGTTTTGTCTCCCGGCGGACGAGGCTCATGATGATCTCCGGCCCCGAAAGGGACAGCGGCCTTTTGTCCGGGAAGAGTGCGGCGTGGATGCCTGCCGCCACAAGGAAAAGTGGTCTGCGGCGGAAGCCTTGCGCATCCTTTCCCATCCAATCGGTCACTTCTGCCTGCGAGAAATTAAGCTGAGACGGAATGGGTTTGTCTTCGCCGTTGACCCAGGCGAACGCCTTATGTGCTGCGGACCGGCAGATATTCAGGGCGTCAGCCTCTGATATCTCAAGAGGCTGGAGCGGGACAGATTGGTCCAGTTTACCGCTTGCCCCTGCGTCGTCGATTCGTTCCTCCCACTCTGCCGGGGAGGTGCGTGTCAGAAAAAGAATACGAAGCCGGTAGTTCTTCGGCAGTCCGTTTTTGGGCAGGGTGGCGAGGACCCGGAGTACGTCATCCACCTTTTCCGGGTTCTGTTCCGGGTAGTCGATAATGAAGAGGGTTCCGACTTCACCCAGCGGAGCGTCCCAAGGATCATCAAGATGGTAGAACCCTGCTTCCCACTTATCGGCTTTAATAAGCATCTGCGCGAGCTCTGCCGCCAATCGGCTTTTCCCCACGCCGCCCGGTCCAGTGATGAATTTGAGGGAGATGGGATTCTTGTCGGTGTTAGCCCATTCGATCAGTTCGGCCAGTGTTTCGTCACGCCCTGCATAATCAGAAATTCTGCTCCGCCAGGAGAGCATATTGAAGATATCTTCCGTAACGACCGGTTTTTCGAATCCCGGATCAAGATGTGTGCAATCCCCGAGATTTTCCTGTTTTTTTATCGGGTAAAATCGGTCCAGCAGATTTAGCGTAACAGGAAAGACGGTGGCTAGTGCTGTCAGTGTTGTCAGTGGTTCCATGGCGGCATCCAGATTGGCTGTTTGCAAAATACGATATCGACGTTACCGTTACTCCGTGAAGCTGGCAATCCCTTCGCATTGACATATCAGGAGGAAAAGGCTCCATTGCAGAGCATGGATTCCCTGGGCGACATCACCACCTATGCGTGGCAGCGGCTGCCGTTGATACTGCTGTTTTGCGGCGGGTATCTGGTCTATCGGCTCATGGCGGCCACCAAACTGACCGAGGCGTTTGTGCATTGGGCGTTGCGCCGGTGCCGGGGCAACGGGTCGGTGCTGATTCTCTACCTCATCGCCACTGCGGCCGCGCTCTCGTCGTTCATGCCCAATACGATTACGGTGCTGACGTTGCTGCCGGTACTCAAACGACTGGATCGGGATTTTGCCGAGCAGGGGGCACCGGGCATGACCACCGTGCTGATGTGCGCGGGGATCTATGGCGCGGCCATCGGCGGCATGGGGTCCATGATCGGCTCCCCGGCCAATGCCGTGCTCTTTGCCGCGCTGGATTTCTTCAACGTGCCGGGGCGTGAGCAGCTCAACTTTTTCAACTGGTTCCTCTGGTCCGTGCCGCTGGTCGTGCTTTTTGTCCTCGCCGCCTGGGGCGTGGCCGCCGGGCTGGGTATGCCCCGCCGGGCGCGCGGTGTGCGGGTGGTCGTCTCCGGCCCGGAAGGGGAGCGGGGTGCGGACTCCCGCCAGCGGTTCGGCGGCAGGCTCTTCTGGCTGTATATGGCCTTCTGGATTCTGGAGGCCGTGGCCGAGCAGGTTGTTCCCGGCTTTTCCGCCGTGGCTCCGTGGGCCGGGCTCGCCTTTACCGCGCTGTATCTCTATCTGCTCTTCGTCCATCCGGCTCCGCCGCTTCCGCGAGCCTCCGGGCCGCTGCTGCGCTTTCGGGACCTTGTTTCCGGCATTCCCCGGCGGGGGCTGGCCTTCATCCTGCTGCTGGCCGTTCTTTTCGCCATCGTCCACTGGCTCCGTCTGGACCAGCGGGCCGTGGCCCTGGCCGAGCCGCTGTTCGAGGGCAGCCTGCCGGTCAAGCTGTTGTTCCCGTGCATTGTCCTGGCCGTCATCTTCCTGACCGAGGCCCTGTCCAACACTGCGGTGGTTGCCGCCTTTTTCACCATCGCCTATGCCGCGGCCAAGGCGTACGGGCTGCCGCCGCTGCCTCTCATGCTCGGTGTCAGCCTAGCCTCCACCTGCGCCTTCATGACGCCCATCGCCACCCCGACCAACGCCCTGGCCTTCGGCGAAATGCGTGGGGCCTCGCTTCGGACCATGCTCCTGCTCGGGCTGGTCCTGAATCTGGCCGGGGCCGCCATTCTGGCCGCATGGCTGGAGTGGGTGCTGCCGCATATCTATTGAGCCAGGCCACGCGGCGGCTATAGTACTAAAAAGGCGGTTGCCCCACGTGGGACAACCGCCGTTTTTTCGGTGAAGGTGCGAACCCTCGTTATTTGACCGTGATGATCTCGTACTCGCGGGTACCGAGACCGATCTTTTCGGCGTGCTCCAGGCAGGTCTGCCATTCGGACTCGGGCCGGGAATTGGTGAAGTGGTCGTGGTGATTCTTAAAGTCCTTCTTGGCCAGGTTCTCGGCCAGCTGGCTGCCCGGCAGGGGCTGGGCCGCCAGACAGGCGTCCACGCAGGCCTGGTCCAGGGCCAGGGGATCGGTGGAGGCGAACATGCCGAGGTTGGGCAGGATGGGCACGTCGTTTTCGCCGTGGCAGTCGCAGTTGGGGGAGACGTCCACGATCAGGGAGATATGGAACTGGGGACGGCCATCGACAACGGCCTTGGTATACTCGGCCATCCTGCGATTCAGGTTGGCCACCGCGGAATCCCGCCCGAAGGCGATTGCGTCGAAATTGCAGGCGCCCAGGCAACGGCCGCAGCCCACACAGTTATCGTGGTTGACGGTGGATTTCTTCTTCTCGGCGTCAAAGTGCAGCGCGTCATTGGCGCACTCCTTGATGCACGCCTTGCAGCCGACACATTTCTCTTCGTCGATGATGGGCTTGCCGTTGCAGTGCTGCTCGGTCTTGCCCGCGCGGGAGCCGCAGCCCATGCCGATATTCTTGATGGTGCCGCCGAAGCCGGTCATCTCGTGGCCTTTGAAGTGGGTCAGGCTGATGAAGACATCGGCGTCCATGATGGCGCGGCCTATCTTGGCATTCTCGACATATTCACCGCCCACGACAGGCACCTCCACGTCGTCAGTGCCTTTCAGGCCATCGCCGATCAGGATGGGGCAGCCTACGGTCAACGGGGTGAAACCGTTTTCCCAGGCACACTCCAGGTGTTCCAGGGCGTTCTTGCGTTTGCCCGGGTACATGGTGTTGCAGTCGGTGAGGAAGGGCTTGCCGCCGAACTCGCGGACCACGTCGGCCACGGCCTTTGCATAGTTCGGGCGGAGGTAGCTGATGTTGCCCAGCTCGCCGAAGTGCATCTTGATGGCGGCGAAACGGCCGTCCAGTTCGAGATCGCCGATTCCCGCCTTCTTGATCATCTTTTTTAGTTTAGTGGGCAGGCCGTCGCCAAAGGCCTTGGTGCGGAAATTGGTAAAGTAGACTTTTGCTTTTTCCATTTTTCTCTTCCCTCAATTGGTTTGAGTGTTTTCCTCATCTGCCTTTGATGCCTCCGTCCGGGCCTGGCACAATGATTTGTTGCTACCGGAGGTCTTTCCACCTCCGGGAGAACGCCTGCCGGCTTCCGTCCAGCCGGACAGTCTGGCCCATCGTGGGGGCAGCAGATGAAAATTTTTGTCCTTGCCCGCTTCGGCAATGCGGATGAAGGACTCGTTCCACGGATTGGTGGAGGTGCGGAACCGGCCGATATAGGCGGGCAACAGGGCCTTTGCCCCATCTCTTCGGCCGCCTGCACGGCCTGCTCCGGAGTCATGTGGATGAGCGGCCAGCGGGGATCTTACTGTCCTCCGTCCAGGGTGACAAGGTCGAATGTGCCGAACTTCTCGGCGATCATCGAGAAACGGGGGCCGTAGCCGGTGTCGCCGCTCAGGTGGATTTTGCGCTCCGGGGCGTGGATGACGTAGCCGGTCCAGAGCGTCTTGTCTGGGATATCTCCAGTACTTGAAGTCCGCGCCCACGCCGAGGATGCCCACGGTGCTTTGCCCGTCCGCCAGGATTTGGGTGGGTGTTGGATTTTGGAACTCGTCGTCCCTGCCGTTGGGGGAAGCCTCGATACGGGCCAGACGATCACCCGCAGGCGTTTTGCCGAAACAACAGCGTACAGGCTCCTGCCGCCGGGCAGAGCCGTAATCTCAAGGAGGTGTAGAGCACGTTTTTGCTCCTTCTCATCGTGTTCCCGATTCGGTGTGTTTGAGTGCCGGTTTGATTGCCCGGTTAGCGTATCTATACTTATGAAGGACGTTTTTTTGTAGTCCTAATTTTCCATCTTTCTTGCCTGATCCTCCACATGGCGATCCTGCAACCGGGAAAATGCGGCTCGTTCATCCGGCTGGGACCGTCTTCGGCCCGGCTTATGGAGCGAGTATGATGGGCGGAATGCGGTTGGCAAAGTTGCCCCAGTCGGCCGGGGCGGGACGCCAGCCGAGCAGGGAGATGGTGCGGGTGGCATCGGGATATCCGGTGCGGCGCAGTACGAGCCAGGCCGTGGCAAAGGCGGGTCTGCCGGAGCGGTCGAGGCCGAGGCGGATGGCGTGTGCAGCGCCGAGACGGCCCGTTGCCCGGGCGATGAACGCCCCGTTGCGGTCCGAGAGTCCGATGGCCGGGCCGACCTTGCCGATAAAGACGCCGTTCTGGTTCAGACGTCCCTGCGCCAGTCCTTCCTGCTCAAAGAGAACATCGCGGGCAGGAGTGTTCGACGGAGGCGGTGTGAGGAGCAGGGCGATCTCCACACCGGGAATCGGCTCGCCCCGGTCGTCCAGCACCTGGCCCACGCCCTGATAGCGGATGGTAGTCCACTGGTTGAAGCGGTGCAGCAGAAAGATGACGGCAACGGTCAGAGTAATGGAGAGCGCGCCGAGAAGAAGGCGGTGTCTGCGAAAAAAGTTCCGGCTCATTCCGCTTATATAGCATCGGCGGTGCCGGAGGGTCCAGGCTTTGCGGAGGGATTGCCGAAATCGTTGGGGGAGCTTGCGCTTTCGGGATACCAATGGCATGGTTTACCGCGTGTCCAATATAAGGCGATTCCTACTTTTTTGCGCGTTGTTGGTGGCAGCGGCCGGGCTGTTGCCGGGGCGGGCATATTGCGAAGAACCCAAGCGGGAACTGGTGTTCGGCATGTCGGCGGCCTTTACCGGAGCCACCGGCGAGTTGGGCATCGAGTTCTATCGCGGGGTCATGGCCTATATCGACCAGTTTAATGCCGAGGGCGGGGCGGATGGCTGGAAGATCCGCATTCAGCCCGCCAACGACGGCTACAGTCTGCTCCCCTGTTTCCGCAACACCCTGCGGTTCATTAACGATGACAAGGTTTTTGCCCTCTTCTCCTATGTGGGCACCCCCACCACGGCCCATATCCTGCCGCTTTTGCAGAAGTTCGAGGACCGGCACATCTATCTGCTGTTCCCGCTGACCGGGGCCATGCCGCTCCGAAACCCGCCATTCGACCAGTATGTGTACAATCTTCGGGTCTCCTATTTCCAGGAAACGGAAGGGCTGGTGGACCATCTTGTCGCTATCGGGCGCGACAAGGTGGCGGTCTTCTACCAGAGCGACGCCTACGGCCGCACCGGCTGGGACGGTGTGCGCCGGGCGCTCAGACGCCACGGGCTGTCCATAGTTTCCGAGGCCGCCTACCACCGGGGCGTGACCTTTGACCAGCATTTCGGCGAAGAGGTGCGGCATATCATGGCGGGCAATCCCGATGCGATCATCGTTGTCGGCACCTATGCCTCCCAGGCGGCCTTTGTGCGCGACCTGCGCGACGCCGGATACAAACTGCCGGTGGCCGGGCTTTCCTTTGTGGACAGCGACAAGATGCTGGAGCTGCTCGTGCAGGCGGGAAAACTGTCGGGCCGGGACTACACGGCCAGGCTGATCAACTCCCAGGTGGTACCCTGCTATGAGGATACCTCCCTGCCCGGCGTCCGCTATTACCGGAAGCTGATGGACGCCTACAACAACGTCCCGTCGCTTTCGATAAAAGGGTACAAGCCGCGCCGGTTCAGCTTTATCAGTTTCGAGGGATTCCTGAACGGCAGGTTGCTCGGCGAGATGGTCCGGCGCATGGCCGACGACCCCAGGCGCGATCGCATCCCCGAAGCCCTGGAGTCCATCCGCGATTTCGATCTCGGTATCGGGGTGAACGCCACCTTTGGGCCCGGCGATCACAAGGGCCTTGATGTCGTCTACTACACCATGGTGGTGGACGGCCGGTTCCAGCCTCTGACGGATTGGGAGGCGTGGCGACCGTGAAGGCTCCCAAGTTATTTCTTAAGCCGCTTTTTTTCATGGTGCTCATCTTTGGGGTTATTTCCATCGTCTCGTCTGCCACCTTCGGCAACCGGCTCCGGCGGGAAATGACGCGGGAGTATGAGTCCAAGGCCTTGGCTCTGGCCCGCAGCGTGGCCGAATCCGACATTGTGACTATTCTGGAGCAGGAGGCGGGCAGCGTTCAGGCGCGCATCAACCAGTACAAGTCCATCGCCGGGGTCTCTTACGTGGCCGTGGCGGACGAGGACGGAATCATCATTGCCCACACCTTTGTCCCTGCCGTCCCGGAGGCGGTGCGGGAACTGATCCACGAAACCGTCGGGACGCTGCCTGGGGACGAACATCTCCTGCGCACGGTCCGGTTCGGCGGCGGCGAGTATCTGCACGTGGCCCAGCCCATTCTGGACGGGCTGGCCGGGTGCGTGCATATCGGCATGGATTCCGAGGTCATCGCCCACCACATTCGTGATGCCGTGCTGGAGCAGCAGTTGCTCATGGCTGTCCTGTTCGGCGGCAGCCTGCTTATCGCCTTTGTCTTCATCCTGAATATTTCCAAGCCGCTCTCCCTGCTTACGGAATATGCGCGCCGCGTGGCGGGCAACGATTTCTCGGCCGACGCCCCGGACATCGAGTCCCACGACGAGGTGGGCGAACTGGCCGGAGCCATGCGCAACATGGCGCATCATATCGGGGACCTTGTCAGCGGTCTGGAGGAGCGGGTCCGGCAGAAGACCAAGGAGTTGCAGGAAGCGAGGGACGTGCTCAAGGAAAAGGTGGAGGAGCGCACGAGCGAACTGCTCCGGGCCAACACCCAGCTCAAGATCGAGGTGGCGGAGCGTCGGGTCATCGGCGAGGCCTTGCGCAAGGCGGAGAAGAAATACCGCACCATCTTCGAAAACGCGGTGGAGGGCATCTATCAGTCCTCGCCGGGCGGTCGGTTCCTGAGCGCCAATACTTCGCTGGCCCGTATTTTGGGCTACCAGACCACCGAAGAGCTGATGAACGGCATTTACGACATCGGCACCCAGCTTTACATGGATCGGGTCCGGCGTACCGAGTACCTCAAAGTCATTGATGAAAAAGGTGGACTCACTAATTTCGTATCCAAGGTGCGCCGCCGCGATGGCCGCTTCATCTGGATATCCGAAAATGCGCGTGCCATCCGGGACGACGACGGCACGCTGCTCTATTACGAGGGGTCCGTCGAGGACATCACCCTGCGCAAGAAGGCCGAGGACCAGCTCAAGCGGCAGGCCTTTCACGATCCGTTGACCGGACTGCCCAACCGCGCCCTTTTTCTGGACCACCTGCGGCTGGCCATGGAGCGCGGCAGGCGGCGCAAGCACCTCTTTGCCGTCATCTACATGGACCTGGACCGTTTCAAGGTCATCAATGATTCCCTGGGACACGAGACCGGCGATGAACTGTTGCGCGGCGTCTCCCGCGTGCTGGAGTCCTGCGGCCGGTCCGTGGATACCCTGGCCCGGTTCGGCGGGGACGAGTTCGCCATTCTGCTGGAGGAGATTTCCGCCCCGCGCGACGCCATCACCATTGCCCGGCGCATCCTGGACGGCGTGCGCCAGCCCTTTGTTATCGGCGGCAACGAGGTCTTTACCTCCGCCTCCATGGGCATCGTGCTCAAGACAGAGGGGTATGACCGGCCCGAGGCCCTGCTCCGGGACGCGGACACAGCCATGTACCGGGCCAAGGAACTGGGCAAGTCCCGGTTCAAGGTCTTCAACCGGAAGATGCACGACCAGGCCCTGCGGCTCATGGCACTGGAAACGGACCTGCGGCGGGCCGTGGACCTGGAGGATTTCGAGGTCGTCTATCAGCCCATCGTCTGCCTGGACACCCGGCGCATCAGCGGGTTCGAGGCCCTGGTCCGGTGGCGTCACGCCGAGCACGGCATCATCATGCCCGGGGACTTCATCTCCCTGGCCGAGGACACGGGGCTGATCCATGCCATCGACAACTTCGTGCTGGCCAAGGCATGTACGAAGGTCCACAGGTGGCAGCAGTGCAGCAATGCCCATTTCGAGGATGACCTGATCCTCAACGTCAACATCTCAGGCAAGCATCTGGGGCAGCCCATGCTGCTCAATCAGGTCTCGCGCGTGCTGGAAGACTCCGGCCTGCCGCCCGATACCTTGAACATCGAAATTACGGAATCCGCCCTGATGGACAACCCGTCCATGGCCGAGGAGGTGCTCAAGCAGTTCAAGCAGCTCGGCATCGGCGTGTGTATCGATGATTTCGGGACCGGCTATTCCTCGCTGTCCTATCTGCAACGGTTCCCCATCGATGTGGTGAAGGTGGACCGGTCCTTTATCACCGGAGTGGAAAAGGATCAGGACAGTCAGGCCATTGTGCGCACTGTCTTCTCCCTTGGTTCCTCACTGGGGCTGAAGGTGGTGGCCGAAGGTGTCGAAACTCCGGCCCAACTCGCTTTCCTGGAAAAGGAAGGGTGTAGGTTCGTTCAGGGGTATCTTTTTTACCGCCCGCTTGCCGCGGCAGAGGTTGATGATATGCTGCATTGTGATACGCTGGTACCCGAACCTGTTTGATCGCGAAGAAGGAGACGACCGTGCCGAAGCTCATAAGATGCGGCCTGGACCCTATAGACAAGGTGATGATGCCCTTCAGCCGGTTTTTCGAGACACAGGCAAGCGGCGGCATATTGCTCATAGGGTGCGCGGTGCTGGCCATGATCTGGGCCAATTCGCCCTGGGCCGGGAGCTACGAGGCGCTGTGGTCCACCCACTTCACTGTCGGGTACGGCCCGGCCATGCTGGAAAAGCCGCTTATCCTGTGGGTCAACGACGGGCTGATGGCCCTGTTCTTCTTTGTGGTCGGGCTGGAGATCAAGCGCGAGTTCATGGTGGGGGAGCTCTCCACCATCAGCCAGGCCCTGCTGCCCATAGTGGCCGCGGTGGGCGGCATGGTCGTTCCCGCCGGCATCTACGCCCTGATAAACGGCGGCGGTCCCGGCGTTCACGGCTGGGGCGTGCCCATGGCCACGGATATCGCCTTTGCCCTGGGCATTCTGGCCCTGCTGGGCGACCGCGTTCCCGTTCAGCTCAAGGTTTTTCTCACGGCCGTCGCCATTGTCGATGATATCGGCGCGGTGTTGGTCATCGCTCTTTTCTACACCTCTTCCATCTCCGTCTGGCTGCTGGTTGCCGCCGCCGGAGGACTGCTGGTCGCCTTTGCCGGCAACCGGATGGGGGTGCGGACCCCGGTTTTCTATGCGCTGGTCGGAGCCGTGGTTTGGGTTCTGGTGCTCAAGAGCGGCGTACACTCCACCGTGGCGGGCGTACTCATGGCCTTTACCATCCCGGCCGATACTCCCTGCGACCCGGAAGGTTTTCTCTCGCGGACCGGCAAGCTCCTCGACGAGTACCGCTCCGCGCTCTCGCCCGGTTCTTCCGTGCTGACCAATTCAGGAGTCCACTCCGCGCTCTTGTCCATCGACTCCCTGGCCACCACGGCCCAGACGCCGTTGCAGCGGTTGGAACATGCGCTGCATCCGGTGGTGGAGTACGCCATCATGCCCGTTTTTGCCCTGGCAAACGCAGGGGTGGTCCTTGGCGGGGATATTGGAACGGTGATGGGCAGTCCCGTGACGCTGGGGATCATGGCCGGTCTGGTGCTCGGCAAGCCGCTTGGCATCCTGCTGTCGGTCTGGGGCGTGGCCTTTCTCTCGGGCGGGTTGCCATCCGGCCTGAAGATGAGTCATTTCCTGGGGGTTGGTATGCTTGCCGGAATCGGATTCACCATGTCCCTGTTTATTGCCGCCCTTGCTTTCGACGGATCTCCCGGGCTGCTGACCGGGGCCAAGACTGGCGTACTGGCCGCCTCCTGCCTTGCCGGGATTCTCGGGTATGTGCTGCTCGACAGATCCACCCGCTCCGAGGGGTGATGCAGGGCTTCTCTTCCTGGGACAAGCCGTGTATCATCGCCGCAGAGAGTAACTCCATTTCTTTTTACAGGTAACCGATCATATGACAGCGAATGATTTGACGGGACATATTGAGGGCGTTTTCTCCACGGAAAAAAAGGGCAAGATAGGCACGGGCACAACGGCTCGGCGTGTCACCCAGACCTCTTATTATTTTTGTGTCGAGGGGGAGGATGGGAACATCAACATCCAGCTGCTCAACAACAAGAATGTGCCTACGGGCGAGGTCACGCAGATTTCAAAGGACACGCTCCTGGAAGAGTATCTGCCCATGCCACAACTCTACAAAGAGGTCATGGGCAATGTTCGCGAAATACAGAAGTCCGTGGCCCGAGGCGAGAAGTTCCGCAAGCGGGGCGAGACCTTTACCGCAGAGTTCGAGTTTAACAAGGCGCTGAACCTGGACGAGCAGAATGTGCGGGCCAATTTCGGCGTCGGCCTCTGCCTGCTTGCCCGGGACGAGGCGGAGCGGGCCCAGGAGGTCTTTGAGCGTATCTTGCAGATCGACTCCGCATTCGGCGAGGAGCACAAGCATCTCTTCAACGAATACGGCATAGAGCTGCGCAAGAAAAAGATGCTGGATCAGGCCATCGAGTATTACGGCCGGGCGCTGGATCTGACGGACCAGGACGAGAACCTGTGGTACAATCTGGCCCGTGCCCGGTTCGACAAGGAAGACTACGCCGGGGCGGCAGATGCCGTGACCCGCTGCCTTGAGCTTGAACCCAGGCATGAACATGCGCAGAAGATGCTGAACTACATCAACAAGAAAGAATTGATCTGATCCGAAGAGAACGGGGGAGACCATGAGCGCGATTAAGGCCTGGGTGGTAGCCGGGACGCACAGCGGGTGCGGCAAGACCTCGGTATCGCTCGGTCTCATGGCGGCGCTGGCCCGTCGCGGCTTTGCCGTGCAGCCGTTCAAGTGCGGTCCCGACTTTATTGATCCCGGCCACCACGCCAGGGCCTGTGCCCGGGGGGGAAGGCCCGTTCCCAGCCACAACCTGGACGGCTGGATGCTCGACGCCCGGACCAACATCGATATGTTCAATCGCTACGCCGCCAACTGCGACGTGGCCGTTGTCGAAGGGGTCATGGGCCTCTTTGACGGCATTTCCCCCACCGGGGACGACGGTTCCACCAGCCAGACGGCCAAGGCGCTGGGGCTGCCCGTGGTTTTGGTGGTGGATGCCCGGTCCATGGCGAGATCGGCTGCGGCGCTGGTATCGGGATACGCGGGGTTCGACCCTGCCCTGAACCTCGCCGGTGTCATCTTCAACCGCGTGGGCAGCGAAAACCATGCCGAACTGTTGAAAGAGGCCATGACGCTGCTCCCGGGGGTGCCGGTCCTCGGCTGCCTGCTGCGGGACGAGTCCCTTGCCACTCCCTCGCGGCATCTCGGCCTGATAACGGCGGAAGAGAACGAACCGGACCCGGAACGCTATCAGAGGCTGGCCGACTGGGTGGAAGCGGGCGTGGATATGGAGAGCCTGCTGGCCCTTTTGCCGGATGTGGAGGTGATGCCTTCCTTTGAGCCGGTTGCCGAGTTGGGCAGTGTCTCCATCGGGCTGGCCCGGGATGCCGCCTTCAGCTTTTACTACGAGGACAACCTGCGCCTGCTGCGTGAGGCCGGGGCGCGGCTGGTCGAGTTCTCTCCCCTGAAGGATCCCCGTCTGCCCGACGATCTGGCCGGGCTTTACCTGGGCGGTGGCTACCCGGAAATGTACGCCTTCGAGCTGGGGCAGAACAACCGGCTGCGGCGAGAGATCAAGGAATTTTGCGAGTCCGGCCGTCCGGTCTATGCCGAGTGCGGCGGGTTCATGTACCTGATGAACGACATCGTTACCGGGCGGGGACGCTATGCCATGTCCGGGGTATTCTCCATGCGTGCGGAGATGGGCGAGCGGTTTCGCGCCCTGGGGTATCGCGAGGTGACGCTCCGGGAAAATTCCCCGTTGGGACCGGCCGGTGGTGTGGTGCGCGGCCATGAATTTCATTATTCGTTCATTCAGGGGGAGAGCCTCCCGGAGGACACGCATCCCATCTATGCGGTAACGGGCCGCAAGGGTGCGCTGGCCGGACCGGAGGGCTTTCTGTCCGGCAATACGCTCGGTTCCTACATCCATCTGCATTTCGGCAGCAACCCGGGGGCGGCCGCTGCCTTTGTGGAGGCGTGCCGCGAGGCGGCCGACCTGCCGCCGTACCACTAGGGCAGGGACGTGTCCGGGGAAAAGTCGCCGTTAAGAGCACTCTGGTCCTGGGCGCTTTACGACTGGGCCAACTCCGGCTTCGCCGCACTGGTGCAGACATTTGTCTTTGCCGCCTACTTTACCCGCGCCGTGGCCGAGGACCAGACATTGGGCACGGCCCTGTGGGGCAACATGATGGGCGTGTGCGGGCTGGTTATCGGGCTGGGCGGCCCGTTGCTCGGGGCCGTTGCCGACCGGTCCGGCCGCCGCAAACCGTGGCTCGCGCTCTTCACGGCCCTGTGCATCACAGCCACCGCTCTGCTCTGGTTCGTCCGGCCGGAACCCGACTTTGTCCCCCTCGCCCTGCTGCTGGCCGGTGTGGGAACCGTGGGCGCGGAATATGCCAACGTTTTTTACAACGCCATGCTGCCGGAACTGGCCGAACCCCGGACCGTGGGCCGCTGGTCGGGCTGGGGCTGGGGGCTGGGCTATGCGGGCGGGCTGATCCTGCTGCTTATCGCCCTGTTCGGCTTTGTGGAGCAGGGGGCCTGGTTCGGCCTGCCGCGCGAGGCGGCGGCGAACGTGCGGGCCGTCATGCCGCTGACCGCGCTGTGGTATCTGGTCTTCTGCCTGCCGCTCTTTCTGTGGACGCCGGATCGCGGCGGGGAGCGGGTTCCGCTTGTCCGGGCCATGGGCCAGGGCGTGGCCCAGCTGCGCAATTCCCTGCGGGAGGCGCGCCGTTACCGTTCCATCGGCCTGTTTTTGCTGGCCCGCATGTTCTACAACGATGGGCTGACCACCATGTTCGCCTTTGGCGGCATCTATGCGGCCGGTACCTTCGGCATGTCGCCCAGCGAGGTCATCCTTTTCGGCATCGGGCTGAACATTACCGCCGGGCTGGGGGCGGCGGCCTTTGCCTGGCTGGACGACCGGGCCGGGCCTCGGCGCACCATTCTGGCCGCGCTCATCGGGCTTATCATACCGGGGGCGCTTATTCTGCTGGTACAGTCCAAGACGCTTTTCTGGATTTTCGGGTTGGGGCTCGGTATCTTTGTCGGGCCTGTCCAGGCTTCGAGCCGTTCCTATCTGGCGCGGACAGCCCCGGAGGAGGTGCGCGGAGAGTTGTTCGGCCTGTTTGCCCTGTCCGGCAAGCTGACCTCGTTCATGGGGCCGCTATTGGTCGGGTGGCTGACGCTGGCCTCCGGCAGCCAGCGGGTGGGCATGGCCTCGGTCATCGCCCTGTTCATCATCGGGTTTGCGGGCATGTTGCTGGTCCCCGCCGCCCATCCCAAGGAGTGAATCATGGAACAGTTCCGTTTCGAAATTACCGATGAGGAAAAGAAATATCTCAAGGCCCAGGTGGTCCGCTCCATCTCCTCCGGTCTGCGCCTGCCCGACGCACCGGTCCGTCCGGACGATCCGCCTACGGAAAAGCTGCGCGAGTCGCTTGGCGCGTTCGTCACCCTCAAGCTTGGCGGCAGGCTGCG
Source organism: Pseudodesulfovibrio sp. 7M6 (assembly GCF_050058625.1). Lineage (GTDB taxonomy): Bacteria > Desulfobacterota > Desulfovibrionia > Desulfovibrionales > Desulfovibrionaceae > Pseudodesulfovibrio > Pseudodesulfovibrio salinus. The sequence continues at coordinate 34,374 of NZ_CP188816.1, forward strand.
CGGTTGTATCGGGATGGTTCAGGGACAGGGGGAACTGTATCGAACCATATGGGACATGGCGCAACGGGCCGCCTTTGAGGACCCGAGGTTTCCGCCCGTGTCGGCCGAGGAGTTCGAACGGCTGGAGTATGAGATATCCATCCTGAGTCCCATCGAACCCTGCCCGGATGCGGCCCTGGTGGAAGTGGGACGGCACGGGCTGATCATGATGCGCGGCGGCCGTTCCGGCCTGCTTTTGCCCCAGGTTCCGGTGGAGTGGAAGTGGGACCGGGAGACATTTCTGGCCCAGACCTGCCTCAAGGCCGGGCTGGACAGGGATGCCTGGCTCGACCCCTCGACTTCCATCTTCTGGTTCGAAGCGGTGGTCTTTTGAGCGTAGGGAAAGTTGAATTGGTTTTCCGGTCAGTTGGCGCCAATCAGCAGGGTTTTGGGCCCGCTTCTCGACATGAGGTACCTGATAAGGTATGCTTAAAAGTACTGCGATACCAAACATACGGGAGCTGACCGAAAGTATGCGCGGAATGATCAGGAAGGTGTCGGTGGAAGACCTGGAACCCGGAATGGAGGTCGTCCGCCTTTCCAGCGAGCTGTGGGAACACATGCCCAACCTCTATACCCATCCCGGGCCCATCAAGTCCCGCGAGCAGGTCCAGGCCCTGATTCGCGAGGGATTCCTTCATGCCTTTGTTCGCCAGGAAGATGCGGACCGCCTCACGACAGAGGACCGACTGGATCAGCTGGTTGCTGAGCGCACCTTTTCCCCGCCCGTCAAGCCGCGCGTACCCTTTGAGGCCGAAGTGGAAGCCGCTGGTATGGCCTACGAAAACGCCATGGTCCACGCCCGCCGGATCATCAACGACGTGAAGATGGGCCGCAAGGTGGACTACGAGGCCTCGCTGGACACGGTGGGGAATATCGTGGACAGCGCCGTGCGTAACCCCGATACCCTGGTCTGCCTCTCCAAGCTCTCCACCTACGATGAATATACCTACGCCCACTGCATCAACGTGGCCACCATCGCCGTGGTTTTCGGGGAGTACCTGGGGATGACCCGCGACGAGCTGATAAATCTGGGCGCGGCGGGCATGATGCACGACCTTGGCAAGACGGCGGTACCTTCCCGGATCATCAACAAGCGCGCCCGGCTCACGGAGCAGGAGTTTGCGGAAATCAAGCGGCATCCGGAATACGGGTGCGATATTCTGGAAAAGAACGGGCATGTGCCGGATGAAGTGCTTGACGCCGTCCGTCATCATCATGAAAAATGCAATGGCGCGGGCTATCCCGAGCACCGCGTGAAAAAGGACATTTCGTCCCTGGCCCGGATCATCAGCCTGGCGGACGTCTACGACGCCCTGACCAGCGACCGCTCCTATAAGGACGCCATCCTGCCCAATAAGGCTCTGGCCATCATGTATGGTATGCGCGAGCAGGATTTCGATCCCATGGAGGTCCAGCTGTTCATCAAGTGCCTGGGCATCTTTCCTTCGGGCAGCCTGGTCAGGCTGACCAGCGGTTCTTATGGCGTGGTCTACGAGTCCAACCCCGCCATGCCCCTGCTGCCCAAAATCAAGATCATCCTGGACGAGGATTTGCACCCAATTCCTTCGCGACTGGTTGATCTCGCTGCGGAACAGGCGGTGGGCCGTAGCGACCTGCAAATTCTCGAGTGTGCCGATCCGTCGGCGTACAAGATTAATCTCAAGCCCTATCTCACGCGCAAAAGGTAAGTAAATCGCATGTTCGACTCTGAAGTTTGGATCGTGCTGTTCGTACTGACAGCCATCCTTTACTCCATCAAATGGTGGCAGGGCAGCCGCAAGGTCAAGGTATACCGCATCAGCCAGCAATCCCTGGAGCGGTCAAAGGAAGTCATGCTCAAGGTCCTCCCGTTGGTGGAGGACGGTGAAGAGTGTGTGCTGGATTGTTCCCGGCTCCCATACGCCAAGGATACCGTGAAGAGCGCGGCCAAAATACTGGCCTATTATTATTGGAAAGAAAATTGCCCGGAGGAACTGGGCCGGGTCAAACGCTGCTTCGTCTCCCTGGGGCGTTTTCAGCGCCGGGCCGAGGATGAGGATCACACCATCCGGTTGGCGACGCGGGAGAAAAAGCAATTGAATCGGGAGATGGATTACTACCTGACCCATTACCCGTTCAGGGCGCGGGCCAAATCGGTTCCCGCCGAGAAAAAGTAGCGCCGTCTACTCGTCCGCGCCGCGAATCTTTTCGAATTCGGCCTTCAGCCGGGCCATGATCCTGTCGTATCCGGCCGGAGTGTGGGGCAGCATGCAGGGCGTGCAGTCCTTCACTCCGTTTTTCATCATGTGCGGTGTGCCGCCGCAATCCTTCAAAAAATAGAGCGGACAGAAGCAGAACAGGCAATTGAAGTCTTCCGGCCGCTTGGTTTTGTGGCAGGGGAAGTAGCGGCAAGCGCTGTTGTTGAAGAAACGGTGGCTGTTTTCCATGACGACGGGCGGCGCGGGCCAGGGCTGGGGTTGTGCTGATGTAGGGTACGAATACCCCGAAAAGGGCCTGTCCGGCAATGGGCACCGGTCAGCGGGTCACGATGGTCCGCGTCTCTTGATCCCAGAAGATGATGGAAGCTTCGGTGCGCGTCTTGAAAGTCAGGGTTCGGATGCCGATCTTGACCGTGGCACCAGGGAAGAGGAAGCGCTGCACCTTGATGCGCCGTCCGGCCAGCTCCGCCTGCCGTTCAAGTGCCATCCTGTTTATTTCCTTTCGGATTACCGAGCAACGTTCCATCAGGCATTGCCTGTGGGCGATCAGTTCGGTCACGGCCGGGAAATCGTCCGGGCAGGTGCGGGCCAGAATTGTTTCGGGCGAATCCGACCCGAGCGCCTCGTCGATTTTGTCCATGGCCTCTTGCAGTGAAAAGAGTTCCCGTTCCTGTTCGGTCTCCACCCGTTCTTCCAGTTGCAGGCCGACAGTGGTGGGGACGCCCAGGTCCGAACCGACTTCGTTGACCTTCAGCCCCCTGGTTGCGATTACCGCTCCGCCCTGGACAATGCCCTGGCCACGCGTGGCCTCGAACCGGCCGCCCGCGCGGATCAGGGAATTGGTCACTTCGTTGGCGATGGTCACGTCTCCCCTGGCCCGGATGACCGCATTGATCGCAAAGTTTGCCGTAACGCCACCGCCCGCGACCAGCTTGCCGCCCTGGGCCATGAGGATGCCGCCGGCCACTTCGATGTTGCCCCCGGCCTCGACCGTGGCACTTTCCACCGATCCGCCGACAAAGATGTGTCCCGGCGTGCTGACCCGGAATCCGGACAGGATGTTTCCCCGGATTTTGATGGAACCCCTTTCCATTTCCACGTTGCCCGATACCAGGTCCACGTTGCCGTTGATGACCATGCACTCGGTGATGGTCAGCACGTTTCCTTCCATAACGGCGACGCCGTGGGTCTTGGCCTGAAAGGTCAGTCCGTCTTCCATTCGGGTAACGTTTTCTCCGGCGTGGAAGGTGGGGTCAATCCCCGCATTGGCAGGTATGGTCTTGCCAAAGAGGTCTATGCCGCCTTCGCCTGGAGTGGCCCGATGCATGCGGGCGATGATCTGGCCGGGCTCGACCATGGGGAAGCAGCCCCGGTTGCGAAAATCCAGTCGCCCTTGTGCGTCTTCCGTACCAGCGGTCTCGCGGGTGGAAACAAGATATTCCAGCCAGCCGTCCTCTCCCGGAATCGGATGGGTGCCGTGCGCCACTTCCTGGTCCGGCAGCTCGCCATCGTTTTGCGCCGCCCGTTTTAGCCGGCGGGCCAGCCGGTCGGTATCGATGTCGATGACTACCCCCATGTCGCGCAGCTGTTTTTCCAGCTTGTCCGTGGTGATGGGGTCGCCCCGAAAGTCGCGGTCGTGCACTGTGGCCGTTATGGTGATGGCGTCTTCGGACATGTGGGCCACCGGGTGTACGCGCAGCACGCCGTCCCTCAATCGGGCCAGCCCCCATACCTGTGCGATCAGGGTCTCCCCGTCCGTATCAAAGGATACGTTGTCGCCGGGTTTTACATCTATGGCCTGTGGGGTGAAATTTGCCGTGGGCTTGAGAATCCTGCCGTCGATGGTCCGGCCGTTTTTGGCCTCCACGGACTTGCGCAGTCTGGCGAACCGGTCGCCGGGAAAGACAGGGTATTCGAGCTCGCCCAGAGCGGTGAGCGAACCGTCACGCGGTTCCTGTGGCGGAATGCCGTGTACAAGCGTGATGCGCTTTATTTCGCCGTTGCAGCAGAGGTTCTCCACCACCTGCCGGGCGGCTTCCTCGTCCACGGGCAGGTTCACACCGGCTTCGGCTATCTGGCGTTTGAGCAGGGCCACCGAGGGACCTTCTCCGCCGCAGGGCGGGAAATATCGATTGACGCCCAGCTTCATGCCGTCCTCGGAGAGCGAAAAGCGGAACCGTGCGTCCGAAGTCTGAATGAGTTGGGTCTGTTGAGCCATTGCGTCCTGCTAAAAAAAAGATATAGCGGGCGCATACCGGCAAGGCTTTACGCCTTGTCAGTGTCACCGCCAGGATGGTCGTTAGCACAAGGAATGCGGCTCTGCAACCGGCCGGGAATCAGATCTTTCGGCCGATAGAGAGCCGCCAGTATAGTTCTTCGAGTAGTTCGGAAAGGTCGGTGGAAAGTCCGCCGGGTTGGGGCGGCAGACCAAACAGGGCGGCGCGCTGTTCGCGCAGCCCCTCGCGGGAGACGGCATCGGGGTCGGAATGGAACACTGTCATGGCCAGCCGTTCGGCCAGCAGGTAGCCGGACAGGCCGCCGGTCAGGAGTTCCATGAGGACCTTGAAACTGTCGTGGTGCCGGTTCCAGAAGGACAGGGCGTTATCGTCGGGTTCGACGGCCATGGCCTCGCAGATGAGGGAATACAGGGAATTGATGCCTGCGCCCGGAATGCCTCGCCTCCAGCCGAGCAGCCAGGGATTGCGCCAGAAGAGCAGAAAGTGGCTGGTGCCGGTGGCGATGATCCGCTCCATGGCCTGACGGGCTTCGGCCAGCACCGGGTCGTCCCAGACCACGGGCCGGGCAGCCACGTCCCAGGCCGGAACCGGGCCGCCATCGATCGACCTGCCCAGCGCACTGCCGAGGATATGGAGCAGCCAGCGGTTGGCCGCCGGAGAGGCCGGGGTCTCCAGGTGGGCGTAGCTCAGGATGACGCGTCCCTTGCCGTAGCCGTTTTCGATGACGCAGGGCTGGTCCCGCATGAAGTCGGGCTGGAGCTGGATGCCGTAGAGGTTCTCCCAGTCCGCCGTGGTGCCTTTGGGCAGGGTGGCCAGATGCAGGTCCGCCACCCAGAAGTCCGGGCCGGGCTTGCCGTAGCGGGCCAGCACGGTGACGCCGTCGGACTTGGGATCAAAGCGGCCGGGCCACCATACCGGGAGCATGGCCGGGGAGCCGAGGTCGTCCGGCACCAGGGGGTGGTCCGTGTTCAGCACAGCCTCCACGTGGCCGGAGAGGAAATGATGCAGCCGGTTCTTGTATCCCTTGCGCGTCCAGGGACACAGGCCGAGGCCGTGGCGGCCGGTCAGGGCCAGTCCGGTTCCGCCGCAGAACCCCAGATAGGTGCCGCCTTTTTCCACATATTCGCGGATGGCGTCCATGCCTGCGGGGCCGAGGCGTTCCGCCTTTCCCCTGGCCCGTCCGCCGGGCACTATGAGCAGGGCCGGAACCTCGCCGGACTTGCCACTAAGCACGCCTTCGGCTATCTCTGTGCCACGCACGAGACGGTGCGGTATGCCCCATGCTGCAAGGGCGCGGGTGACCAACAGGCCCCAGAAATGTGATTCGTCCCAATATACGTGGATGCTTGACATGCTCGGCTCTCTTGACAAGGGTAGCCCGACGCTATCAAAGGCGTATACCAAAACGCAAGCGTAACCATACGAAATTTCAGGCCGTCGGGGAAGCGGGTTTTCCCAGATTCGCAGACGGGCCGATAAAAGGAAGGAAATCTCAATGTCTCGCAAAGAGCTGGCCAAGGCGTACGAGCCTTGGGACGTCGAGGAAAAGTGGGAAACCCACTGGGAAGAGGAAAAGACGTTTACACCCGATCCCGAGGATCCGGGCGAGGCGTATTCCATTGTCATTCCGCCGCCGAACGTCACGGGCGTCCTGCACATGGGCCATGCCCTGAATCAGACCCTGATGGATATTTTGTGCCGCTACAACCGGCAGAAGGGCAAGAACGTGCTGTGGGTGCCGGGCACCGACCACGCGGGCATCGCCACCCAGAATGTGGTGGAGCGCCAGCTCAAGACCGAAGGGCTGACCCGTGACGACCTGGGCCGCGAAAAGTTCATCGAGCGCGTCTGGCAGTGGAAGCAGGAGAAGGGCGACCATATCTTCAAGCAGATTCGCCGTCTCGGCGCGTCCGTGGACTGGACCCGCGAGTGCTTCACCTTCGACGAGCAGCGCGCCCGCGCCGTGCGCGAGGTCTTTGTCCGGCTCTACGAGCAGGGACTGATCTACAAGGGCAACTACATCATCAACTGGTGCAACCGTTGCCACACCGCTCTTGCCGACGACGAGGTCGAGCACGAGCCGCGTCCCGGCCATCTCTATCATATCAAGTACGCCCTGGCCGACGGCTCCGGCGATCTCATCATCGCGACCACCCGGCCCGAGACCATGCTGGGTGATACGGCCATTGCCGTGAATCCGGACGACGACCGGTTCAACCACCTCATCGGCAAGGAGGCCATCCTGCCGCTGGTGGGCCGCGTCCTGCCGATCATCGGCGACAAGTACGTCGATATGGAGTTCGGCACCGGCTGCCTGAAGGTCACGCCCGCCCACGACATGAACGACTGGGAGCTGGGCCGCAAGCATAACCTGGAAGTCATTTCCATTCTGGACGAGGACGGCAACGTCAACGAGAACGCGCCGGAAAAATATCGCGGCCTGCACAAGGACGAGGCGCGCACCGTGATTTGCGAGGAGCTGAAGGAGCAGGGCTATCTGGTTGACGTGCAGGAGCACGACCACTCGGTGGGCGCCTGCTACCGTTGCCACTCCGTCATCGAGCCGCACGTCTCCACCCAGTGGTTCGTTTCCATGAAGCCGCTGGCCGAGAAGGCCCGGGCCGCCGTGCCGTCCAAGACGCAGATTTTCCCGGAGCACTGGACCAAGACCTATTACGAGTGGCTGGACAACATCCGCGACTGGTGCATCTCGCGCCAGATATGGTGGGGCCACCGCATTCCGGCCTGGACCTGCGAGGAGTGCGGCAAGATCACCGTGGCCATCGACGATCCCACGGAATGCTCCTCCTGCGGCTCCAAGCACATCGTTCAGGAAGAGGACGTGCTGGATACCTGGTTCTCCTCCGCCCTGTGGCCGTTCTCGACCATGGGCTGGCCGGACGATACCGCCGAGCTGCGCAAGTATTACCCGACCTCCTGTCTGGTCACCGGGTTCGACATCCTGTTCTTCTGGGTGGCGCGCATGATGATGATGGGCCTTCAGTTCATGGAGGAAATCCCGTTCCATCACGTTTACATCCACGCCCTGGTGCGCGACGAGCACGGCAAAAAGATGTCCAAGTCCACCGGCAACGTCATCGATCCGCTGGATATGGTGGACAAGTACGGTGCCGACGCCCTGCGCTTCACCCTGACGAGCTTTGCGGCCATGGGCCGGGACATCAAGCTCTCGGAGCAGCGCATCGAGGGCTACAAGCACTTCATGAACAAGATCTGGAACGCGGCCCGGTTCTCCATGATGAACCTGCCCGACGTGATCCCGGCCGAGGACGTGACCAAGGCCGAGGGCCTTGCGGACCGCTGGATTCTGCACCGGCTGGAAGAGGTCAAGGCGGACATCGCCTCGGCCACCGAGGAGTATCGGTTCAACGAGATCGCCCAGATTCTCTACAAGTTCATCTGGTCCGAGTTCTGCGACTGGTATCTGGAGATGATCAAGCCCACCCTGTACGGCGAGGACGAGGCGGCCAAGGCCCGCACCCAGACCGTGCTCTGGACCGTGCTCTCCGAAATCCTGATCCTGCTCCACCCGGTCACCCCGTTCATCTCCCAGGAAATCTGGTCCGTGCTGCCGAGGCCCGAAGGCGACGACCGCAGCGAGGATATCGCCACCCTGCGTTTCCCGGAGAAGCGCGAGGGGTGCCTGGACCCGGAGGCCGTCAGCCAGATGGAGCTGTTCATGGGCGTGGTTTCCGGCATCCGCAACATCCGCACCGAGCTGCTCATCGAGCCCGCCCGGAAGCTCGACCTGCTCATCCGTACGGTGAGCGAGAAGGACGAGGCCGTGCTGAAGGCCAATACCGGCCTGATCCAGTCCCTGGCCCGCATCGAGGGCGTTACCATCGGCGCGGACGTCAAGGCTCCCAAGGCCTCGGGCGCGGCCGTGGTGCAGGGCAACGAAATATCCGTACCTCTTGAGGGTGTGGTGGACTTCGACTCGGAAATCGCGCGACTGGACAAGAATCTGACCAAGCTGGACAAGACCATGGTCGGCGTTGCCAAGAAGCTCGCCAACCCCGGTTTCGTCAACAACGCCCCCGCCGAAGTGGTGGAGGGTGAAAAGACCAAACTGGCCGGCATGGAAGAGGAAAAGACCAAGCTCACCCAGCTCAAGGCCCGCCTTGAGAGCGTGATGGCATAAGCGTTAGGAAAATCACGGCGGCGGAGAGTTCCCCTCTCCGCCGCCACCCAATAACCAACGTCCCCTCCCCCTGCGAAGCAGACCAAAAAGTTTAGGAAGGGAGATAGGGATGGGGGTCCGGGGGAAGGGGAAGAGGGACAACCCTTTTCAAAGGGTGCCCCTCTTCCCCTTCCCCCGGCCGCCGGAGGCAAAACAACATGGCAAACGTCTTTCTCGTCGGAGCCGGTCCGGGAGATCCGGGCATGCTCACCCTGCGCGCCAAGGAGATCATCGAGACCTGCGACATCATGATCTACGATTATCTGGCCAACGCCGACTTTCTGAAATGGTGCAAGCCGGACTGTGAAGTCCTCTACGTGGGCAAAAAGGGCGGGGACCATACCCTGCCTCAGGACAAGATCAACGACCTGATCGTGGAAAAGGCGCGCTCCGGCAAGATCGTTTGTCGTCTTAAGGGCGGCGATCCCTACGTCTTCGGACGCGGGGGCGAGGAGGGCGAGGAACTGGTCGCCTCCGGCATAGACTTCGAGGTCGTGCCCGGCATCACCGCCGGTGTGGCCGCTCCGGCCTATGCCGGTATTCCGGTCACCCACCGCGACTTCACCACCTCGGTCTGCTTCATCACCGGCCATGAGGACCCCACCAAGGAGGAGTCCGGCAACAACTGGCAGGTATACGGCCAGTCCAATTCCACCCTGGTCTTCTACATGGGCGTGGGCAACCTGCCCATGATCGCCGAGAACCTGATGAAGAACGGCCGCGCCGCCGATACCCCGGTGGCCCTGGTCCGCTGGGGCACCCGCTGCAACCAGACCTCCATGGTCTCCACCCTGGAGAACGTGGCAGAGGATGCCAAGGCGCGGAACTGGAAGGCCCCGTCCATCATCGTGGTCGGCGGTGTCTGCTCCCTGCATGACAAGCTCAATTGGTTCGAAAAGCGGCCGCTGCTGGGCAAGGGCGTTGTCGTCACCCGCGCCCGCGAGCAGGCCAGCGGACTTGTCGGCACCCTGACCGGCCTGGGCGCGTGCGTGCACGAGTTCCCGACCATCGCCGTGGAGCCGCTGGACGACTACGAGGAAGTGGAGACCGCCATTCTCCAGCTCGCCCGCTATCAGTGGGTGGTGTTCACCTCGGTCAACGGCGTCAAATTCTTCTGGAATCAGCTGACCGCCGTGGGCCTGGATTCCCGCATCTTCGGCGGCATGGAGATCGCGGCCATCGGTCCCGCCACGGCGGATGCCCTGCGCGAGCGCGGCATCAACCCGGATTTCGTGCCGGAAAAGTACGTGGCCGAGCATGTGGTTTCCGGCCTGCTGGAACGCGGCATCCAGGGCAGCGAGGTGCTTATACCCCGCGCCAAGGTCGCCCGCGAGGTCCTGCCCGAGGAACTCAAGAAGGCGGGGTGCAACGTCACGGTCCTGCCGGTGTACGAGACCAAGCTGGTCCAGGCGTCCGGCGACGAGATAGAGGAGGCCATGAAGAACGAGGCGATTCAGTACGTCACCTTCACGTCCTCTTCCACGGTGGAGAATTTCTTCGAGCTGATTTCACCGGAAACGCTGCGTTGCTACCCGGACGTCAAGCTCGCCTCCATCGGCCCGGTGACCACCCGGACCGTCGAGAAGTTCGGCTTCAAGCCCGATGTGGAGGCCACGGACTACACCATCCCCGGTTTGGTGGAGGCGCTGCTGGCTGAAAAGTAATCGATTCCCTATAAATGACCGTTGAAACGGATGGCCGGTTTGGGTAGTCTGTCCCGTGAGGTTGAAAATTCAGCCGAAGGAGACCGAATGCCGATTACCTATACCACGGAAGAACGCTTCGGCTATATTCTGGCCGTCATCAGCGGTGAGACAAACAGCCCGGAGATGTTGTTCGACTGTATTGAGGCCATACTGACTTTCCCCGGTCTGTCCGAAGATTTTTCCAGATTGATGATTGATCATCGGCAACTGGTTTTCAGTGGTGAGGACAATGCCCACTATGGTGTGGCGCTCAGGATTTCCCGGGATCTGCATCTTGAATCCCCCCTGCGCATTGCCCTGGTCTCGCGGCCGGAACGTTTTCACAGCGCCAGATTATATGAACCGGTCGGTTCCGAGTTCGGAACGAAGGTCAAGGTGTTTACCTCTGCGGAGGAAGCATCTGTCTGGCTGACGGGATCGCGGGATTCCGCTCTTGATTAACTAGCCCGAATGGGACAAGAAGGCGCGGAGAGCAAATTGCTCCGCGCTTTTTCTTTTTCGAAAGGAGTTGTCATGAAACTGCCCATTGCCGTTCTCATATCCGGTTCCGGTTCCAATCTTCAATCCATCATCAACCGTATTGAGGCGGGCGTGCTGGACGCCGAAATCAAGCTGGTGCTTTGCAACAAGCCCGGTGCCTTCGGCATTGAGCGCGCCAAGAAGCACAACCTGCCCTACAAGGTCATGCTGCACGACGACTACCGCTCGCGCGAGGACTTTGACCGGGCCATGATAGACGCCATCATCCAGGCTGGGGTGGGCGAGGACGGGCTGGTCGTCATGGCGGGTTTCATGCGCATCGTCACACCGCTTTTTCTTTCCACGTTCCAGAACCGGGTCATCAATATCCATCCATCCCTGCTGCCGAGCTTTCCCGGCGTGAACGGCCAGGCCGAAGCTGCGGACTACGGGGTCAAGATCGCCGGGTGCACCGTCCATTTCGTGGACGAGCAGATGGACAACGGCCCGGTGGTCATCCAGGCCGCCGTGCCCTGCCAGGCGGACGAGGACGGTAACGTGCTCGCCCCGCGCATCCTCAAGATGGAACACCGCATCTATCCCCAGGCCATCCAGTGGTACGCCGAAAACCGGCTGCGGATCGTCGGCCGCCACGTTGAGCTGAAGGTCTCGGGCCGCACCCGGACCGCGCAGCCCAAGGCCGATATTGAGCCCGAGACTTACGCCCTGGTCTGGCCTCCGCTGGAGAATGGATTCTAGAAGCAGACTCCGGGGGCTGCCGTCCCTTCCTGACTTTTATTGAGGCTTGAAGGAAGAGTGACAAATCCCTCGGGATTTTGTGTCACTCTTTTTTGCGTCGACATTTTTTATGCGACACAACACACTGAAATCATGCAAAATTTGTTTTTGTTTGCTCGTGATCAAAACAAAAGAGCTGCAACCGCTTGACTTCGGCTGTGAATTTAAGTGATAATCATTCCTATCAGCACGGGGTGAGTATGGAACCCGTCCGGCATACCCTGATGCCGGCTGCTAATTCAAAACACCAATAAGGAGATTTATTTCCATGAAAGTCAGAGAAAAAGCGCCTAACGTGAAGAATTCCACCAATTTCAATATCGCGGCCGACAGCAAGACCAAGGTCGGCACCACTCTGGAGAACCTCAAGTCCGCCATCGCAGGTGAGACCGGAGCCCACAACAAGTACCTGGCATTCGCCAAGGCTGCCAAGGATCAGGGCTACGACCAGATTTCCCGCCTCTTCGAAGCCACCGCCGCTGCCGAGCAGATTCACATCGGTCTGGAGTACGATCTGGTTTCCAAGATGGACCCCGACTACGAGAAGCCCACTGTTGACGCTCCCGTGCCCGGCACCTGCGATCTGAACCTGATCTCCGGTGCCAACGGCGAAATTTACGAGACCTCGGATATGTACCCGTCCTTCATCAAGAAGGCCGAGGAAGAAGGCGAAAAGAAGGCCGTTCTGGTTTTCTCCCGCGCCAAGCTGGCCGAATCCGTCCACGCCGAGCGCTACATGGACGCCTACAACGACATCGACGCCCCGGACGACGACAAGTTCTACCTCTGCCCCACCTGCGGCTACATCCACAAGGGCGAGGACTTCGACAAGTGTCCCATCTGCTTCCAGCCCAAGGACACTTTCACCGCATACTAGAAAATGTCCGGTCCTGTCTGCGGCCATGGGCTGCGATGGGATGAGGGATAGGTAATGAAAAGGGCCCCGACACAGTCGGGGCCCTTTTTTATTCGTATGATGAAGGAACGGACTCCCTCTACTCCTCTTTCCCATGGATAAGCGTGTAGAGCGCGCCCTTTTTGGCCAGCAATTCCTCGTAGGGGCCCTGCTCCACGATCTTGCCGGATTTGAGGACCACGACCTTGTCGTAGTAGGGGAGCATGTCCAGGCGGTGGATGACGGCCAGGACGGTGGAGACGCCCTTCATGTTGTTGGTAATGATGTTCTGGACGCGGGCCTGGGACTTGTTGTCCAGGGCGGCAGTGGCCTCGTCCAGGATGAGGATAGCCGGGGCCTTGAGGAAGGTGCGGGCCAGGGCAATCTTCTGGCGCTGGCCGCCTGAGAGCCGGTCGCCCATGGAGCCGACCTCGAAGGCCATGCCCATCTCGGCCACGGGCTCCAGCGCGCCCTGCATGATCAGGGCCTGCATGATGCGGTGGTAGATTTCCTCTTCCGCGCCCGGGGATTCGGTACGCACGCGGCCGAAGAGGATGTTGTCCTGAATGTTCAGGCTCTCGATGTACTTGTCCGGCTCGAAGAAGCTGAAGGCGTTGATGCCCTTTTCCCGGACCATGTCGATGAAGTCCTGGCGCGAGACCACCACGCGGTTGGCAAAGGCGGGGTCCAGCGTGACCTGGGTGTGCACGCCCGACACGTAGCTTAGGGCGAGCTTGAGGATCAGGTCCTTTTCATCGCTGCTCAGGGGCTCGCCGGAATCGAGCCGGTTGGCGGTGGCCTGATACCTGCCGTATTCCGCCTCCGGGATGGGGCAATCCTTGAAGGCGTCGTGCTCCGGCTCCGGGCCGAGTTCGTCGGTGATGACCCGGGCAAGGGCCTCGCCCAGCACCGAGAGGTGGGCCATGAGGTTGTGGTCCTCAAGGAATTTGATGAAACCGGGCTGCTTGTGCAGGTGCTCCTGGTCGTATTCCTCGGCCACGGCCGATCCGAAGGCGATGTTTTCAGCCACGGAAAGATAGTGGCAGTAGTTGGCCATGTCGAAAAATTCGATCTTGTCCGCCACATCGGCGAACATGCCGGTTTCGCCCTCCTGGAATTCGCGCCGGGAGGCGACAACGGCCTCGCGCACCTGGGGGTGCTCGCCGTTTTCCAGCCTGGAGCGCAGGGCAAAGGCGAGGACATCGGTGAACAGGCCGACCTGCTGCGTGATCTTGATCAGGCTGTCCAGGTCCGGCTCCTCGCCGTTTTCCGTACATTTGCCGCCTTGCAGGGCCAGGGCCTGGCAGGAGTAGAGCAGATTCTCGCGAACGGTGCCGTCGAAGATGAACGGGGCCTGGGCGACCATGCCGAGGTTGTAGGAAATATCCCGTTTCGAGAGGTCGGCCACTTCCTCGCCGCCGATCATCACGGTGCCGGACGTATACTTGTAGAGCTGGGCCACGCACAGGGCGAGGGTTGATTTGCCCGAGCCGGAAAAGCCGACAAGGGCCACGTGCTCGCCGCCCTTGATGGAGAGCGAGACTTTGTCGAGCAGGCGGATGTTGCCGCCGATCACAAAGGAGAGATTGCGGATTTCGATGTCGTTGTCCAGCACCAGGGGATTGCGCCCTTCGATGAACTGGGCGTGTTCGGGCGCGTGGTCAAAGGCGCGCATGATCTGCTTGTAGCGTACGGAGCTGTCCTGGTAGACCTGCCAGAATTCCATCAGTTCCTTCCACGGATCATAGAGCTTTTCGTAGGCGGAGAGAAAGGCGACGATGGCACCGACGTCAAACTGGCCCTTGATGGCGTAGTAGCCGCCGATGAGGAAGAGGACGAAGGGTCCCAGGCTCATGAAGAAGTTGTTGATGAACTTGATCAGGAACTTGAGCGCGTTCTGCATGACCGTGGCTTTGTACAGCTTGGTCAGGACCTTGGAGAAGCGGTTCATCTCCAGGGGGATGGAGGCGTTGGAGTGGACCTCGTGCACGCCGGAGATGGCCTCGCCCACCAGGCCGGAGAGGCGCTGGGTGTGCTTGATGCGGCGGCGGTTGGCCCGGCGGAAATATTTTTGGATTTGCGGCAGGACCAGGATTTCGATGGGGTAGAGGGTGATGGAGATCAGCCCGATGGTCGGGTTGAGGTGGATCATGTACCAGGCCATGGCCAGGAAGGTCAGGATATTGACTGCGGGCACGGCCACGGCCTGCCCGATGAAGGTGGCCACGGGGATGAATTCGGTTATGATGTAGGAAATGACGTTGCCCGGCGAGGTGCGGCGGTAGAACTGGATGGGCAGGGAGAGCAGGTGCTCGTAGAGCCGCTCGCGGACGATCTTGAGGGTGCGCTCGCCGATGTAGACCTGGAGCAGGTTGATGGCGAACTTGAGCACTCCGGCCAGGGTTACCGCGCCTATGTACAGGGCACAGTAGCGGTACAGGGCGGGCAGGTCGCGCAGGCCGATGGCTTCGTTGATGATGCGTTTTTGCATCTCAAGGGGGAAAACGCGCATGGCTACCGTGACGAAGATGATGCCGATCACGATGAGCTGCAAATGGAGATTGCGGAAAAAGACCCAGGAATAAAGGGTTGTTTTGGTGACGCGTTTGGTTTCGTTGGGGCTCGGCATGGCGCTGTCCGTGGTTTGGGTGGTACTTTCGGGGATATAAACGGAATGGAATGCTTTTCCAAGTATTAATAAGATACGGGCGGGAAGTGGACAGGCCTGTCGCTGTGTGGCAAATCAGGCAAAGGGAATCGAAAATGCGTATGCCCATCAGAGTTAAATTTTTTGTCGTGCTCCTGGCGTTCAGCCTGGGGCCGATGTTCATTTCCCGCTCCCTGATGGGGCGGACGGTTCTCAATATGGGGCACAGCCTCTCCGAGACCACCCGCAACGAACTGCTCGAGATCGTCACTGCCGAGTTGGAGCACAACGCGGCGACCATGCTGGACGGGCTGGAAAAAAGCAGCCAGACCATGACCCTGGGCGTGAACCTGCTGGCCCGGCAGGCCCGGACCGCGATGGAGTGTGCGGTCGATTACCCGGATAAAAAACCGTTGCTTTGGGCCGGGCACCGCAGCCCGCCGCCGCCTGATGCCGCACCGCGCGGCGACTACGTCAAGCAGACCATGATGGGCGGGAGCAAGAAGCTGTGGGTGAGCCTGGATTCGGCCGCGTTTCGCACCGAGGGCGAGCCGACCCCGGCGGAAATGCGCGAGATGGCCAGCCTGCAAACGCTGTTGCCTGCCTTCCGTCGTATTTATAAGGTTCTTGATGACGATTCTGTCTGGCTGAACATCGGCCTGGAGTCGGGCGTGTTCATGACCTATCCGGGCCATGACGATTTTCCCATGCACTACGACCACCGCGAGGAGGACTGGTACACCCGGGCCCGAGACAGCGGGCGGGACCACGTGTGGACGACGCCGTGGATCGACCCGGCCACCCGCCGGGCCGTGGCCACCATCTCCTGCCCCATTCGCGGTGTGGACGGCAAGTTCCTGGGCGTGGCCGCCATCGACGTGCCCAATGCCAGCGTGCTGCACGACTCGGTGCTCAGTTCGCGCTGGAGCGAGAGCATCCGTTCATTCATGGTCTCCCGCGCGCTCAATGCGGAGACCCTGCAGGAGGGGCTGCTCGTTCTGGCCCAGCAGGCCTATGACAAGGCCGGGCATCGGCGGATGATGTCCGGGATAGAGCCCGAATGGATGGGGGGTAACAATTCCGATCTCGGTTATTCGATCATCAAGGCCATGGATCGGCATAGGGTGGGGCACATGCGCATCACGTATGAGGGCAAACCCTCGGTGCTGGCCTGGGCCTCCAATCCCGATTTCAGTTTCCTGCTGCTCGCGCCGGAGAGTGTCATCAACAAATTGCCGAACCATATGGCGGGACAGATGGAGACCATGTTCTCCCGGATGCGCCAGATGTCGGCGATTGTGGCCGCCGCCATATTCGTCGTGATCGGGCTCATCGCCTGGTTCGGCTCGCGGGCCATTACCTGGCCCATACTCAACCTTGCGCAGATGGCCAAGCGGCTGGCGGACGGGGATTTTTCCGTACACTTCGACCACCATCTGCTCGACGAGCGGGCGGCGCTGGTGGACGCCTTCAACGAGATGGGCCCCAAGCTGCGGGAACGCATGGAACTGAGGCGGGACATGGAACTGGCCCAGGAGGTGCAGAACCTGCTCCTGCCGCGCGCCGAGCCAAACCTGTCGGGGTGGGACATTTCCGGCGGCATCCATTTCTGCGACCAGACCGGCGGCGACTATTACGACTTCATCTCCGTATCGGATGCGGACGGGAATATCGGGCTGGATGTGTTGCTTGGCGACGTATCCGGTCACGGGGCGGCCTCGGCCCTGGTCATGGCCACCACGCGCGGCCAGATGCACTCCCTGTCCTGGGTGCCCCACACCCCGGAGGAGCGGGTCCGTATCGTCAACGAGGTCCTGAGCCGGGACCTGGACGGCACCGGCCGGTTCCTGACACTGTTCTATCTCCATCTTTCGGCGGACGAAAGCGGCGAGGTCCGCTGGGTTCGGGCCGGGCATGATCCGGCCATACGCTATATGCCGGAAACCGGGACCTTCGGGGAGCTCGGCGGCGACGGTCTGGCTCTGGGCGTGCTGGAGGGATACGATTTCAAGGGGTATTCCACGGTTCTGGAACAGGGGGAGTTGGTCGTCATGGCTACCGACGGCGTGTGGGAAGCCAGGAACGTCCAGGGTGAAATGTTCGGCAAGCAGAGAATGCTTGCTATCATCAGGGAGAATGCGCATAAAAGTGCTCTGGACCTCCGCGAAGCGATAATGGATGCGGTCCATGATTTCGAAGAGACTCAGCAGGACGACATTGCCGTAGTGGTGGTGAAAAGACTCCGGGGTTGACCATGGCGGACGTTATTACTTTTCAGATGAGCAACAAGATGAATTGCTTCCACCACTTTCAGCCGAGGGTGGAAGCGTTCGGGGAGCAGCACGGCCTGCCTGTAAAGGTCGTGTTTCATCTCAATCTGGTGCTGGACGAACTGATTACAAACATTATCAGCTACGGATATACGGATTTCGACGAACATCCCATAGATGTTTCCGTTGCCCTTGATGGCGATCTTATTACCATTCGCCTTGAGGACGATGCCCAGCCCTTCAATATCCTTGAAGCGCCGGAACCCAATTTCGAGGTCCCTGTCGAGGACCGCCTGCGTCCCGGCGGCATGGGCGTCCATCTGGTGAAGAACATGGTTTCCCGGATTGATTACAAGCGGGAGGACGGCAAGAACGTGTTGATCCTCACCAAAGATCTTAGCAAACCGTGCTGCCCGGTGAACGGGTAGCGGAGAGGGAGGACTGACAGTGGCCCTGAACGAAATAAAGGAAAACGGCATTACCGTGCTCACCGTGGACGGAAACCTCGACGCCGAGGGGACCCAGGCCATGGAAGAGAAGGTCCTGTCTCTGCTGGAAGGCGGCGAGACCTGCCTGCTCTTCGACTTTTCCGATCTGGACTATATCAACAGCTCCGGCCTGCGCGTGCTGGTGCTGGCCTATCAGCGTCTCAAAAAGACCTCGGGCAAAATCGCCATCTGCGGCATCAAGGATTACATCCAGGAAGTGTTCGAAGTCTCGGGTTACGACAAGATTTTCCCCTTGTTCCCGAGCCGCGGTGACGCTTTGAGCGGCATGTAGGAGTGGCGGCCCAGCCGGGCAACCCTTGTATTGTCTCAAAGAGTTCAAGCCCGAAACGTACGCTCCGTATGTTTCGGGCTTGAACTCTTTCTTTTTGCCAAAACGTTTTTTGATTTTGGAGAGGCGACCCGAAGCGTGCCCCGGCCGTGAAGTGCGGGGTGCGCGGTCTCGACGGTGGGGGGCAAATCTGGCATGGGTAGCCGATCCGGCAACATTGCCGGTTGCGCCTCAAACGTATTTGCGGAGAAGACATGCCTGGACTGGACGCGGTTGTTTTTGATTTTGACGGGACACTGGCCGACGTGCCGCTGGATTTCATGCTGATGAAGCGGAAGATAGCCGCTCTTGGCGAGGTCTTTCTGGGCGAGCGGCCTACGCCGGACGATACGCCCGCCCTGGAGTGGCTGGCCCAGCTGGTTGACCGGGTCATGGCCGTGGACGAGGCCGAGGGCAAGGAATTCCGTACGCGGGGGCGGTTGGCCATAGCCGCCATGGAACTGGACGCTGCCCGCACCGGCACCCTCTTCGAGTTCACCCGTCCGACGCTGACCGAACTGCGGCGGCGAGGCATCGGCATCGGCATTGTGACCCGCAACATTTCCGCTGCGGTGCGCGCCGTTTTTCCGGATGTGGACGGGCTGGTCGATGTCCTGATTCCGCGCGAGGAAGCGGCAGTGGTCAAGCCCCACCCCGACCACCTGCTGGCGGCCCTGAAGCGGCTCGGCGCACGGCCGGAGCATTCCCTGATGGTCGGCGATCATCCCATGGATGTGCAGACCGGCATCAACGCTGGGACCCTGACGGCCGGAGTGACCACCGGGCGCATGGCAGCGGCGGATTTCTTGCCCCTTTCCCCGACCTATCTGGTCCCCAACGTTGCCGAACTCATGGTCCGGCTTGATGCCGACGGCCTGCTTAAGCGAGAGCGGGCGGAAGGCTGAACGAACAGGAGAGCAGCTGGAACGGGGCAAGACTCCACAAAGCTTCCCGCCTTTGTGGGAGGCGGCACGGCTGGCGGGTACATTGCCGCCCTGTAGATAGCAAAATCAAAGTACCTGGACGCGATGTTATTGTAGGTGCCGTTTTTCAGGCCCTTACCGATGTCGTCGTTGAACAGCTTCAGCGGATCGGCCTTCTCCTTTTGCAGGGCGAGACCGATGCCCTCTCCGGTGGATACGGGGGCTCTTGCAAGCCAGTCCCTCGGCCACCGACTTCCTGCGCTCTTCCGTGATGGTCATGCTGGCCATGACCATGTCCACCTTGCGGGACGACAGGTCGGTGATGATGCCGCCCCAGTCCAGAACCGCGAAATTCGCGATTGTCCCTCTGGTCTAGCCCGAATTTAATACAGGGAACGGCAGATTGGTGACATCCTTTCTTATGTATGAAAGTTATCCCATCCTCTTTTCTTTGAGGGAGACGCACACGGTGAGTTGAACTATCTCTCCAGGAAATCCCAATGCTTTTTGCGCAGCCAGGAGTAGGAGCGGATGCCGTGGACCATCTCGGCCAGGGGGCGGGCGGCCGAGTTGACGAAGAGGGAGAGCGAGGGAGTGCCGAGGTGCCGCATGGCGCGGAAGAGTAGCCAGCGCAGCCGGTCGGAGGCGCGCAGCTCCGGGATGATCTGGCGATTGAGCCGCCGCTGGTAGACCGGCGCGGGATCACTCCGTCGGGCCAGTCCCTGGGCCACGGCCTCTCCTGCGTACCAGCCGGAGCAAAGCGAGAAGAAGATACCCTCGCCGAAGAGAGGCTCCACCAGCCCGGCGGCGTCGCCTGCCAGCAGCAATCGGCCCTGTGCCGGGTCGGCTAAGTAGTTGCCGTAGGGCAGGGGGTGGCCTTTGTAGGGGGCGGCTTCGGGATCAACGCCAAGCCCTTGCAGGTAATCCCGGAACACATCGGAAAAGTTGACGTTGTTTCGGCGGAGGCCGCAGATGCCCGTGACCACGGTTTCGCCGTGGGGAAAGACCCAGCCGTATCCTGCGTCCAACGTGCCGATGTACAGTTCCGGACATTCCACCGGGCGAGGAAATTCAGTGGCGGGCAGGGTGATTTCCAGGGCCGGAGCCATGAAGCGGCGGAAGCGCTCCCGGTTCAGGCCGGTATAGGATTTTCGCGCGACGGAATTGGCCCCGTCGGCGCCGATGATCCAGGCACCGCTGAAGACTTCGCCGGACTTGGTTGTAACGATACCTTGATCCGTATCAACTCGGGCGACTTCGGTGCCTTCGAAAACCTCCGCCCCCTGGCTCTCGCACTTTCTGAGCAGATGGTTATCGAATACTTCCCGATTAACGTAGTGGAAAGGGGACGGCAGCGGGCCTTGGGCCAGCACCCGTTTTGCGGAGTGGATGGCGTAGCTTTCCGAGCGATGGATGATCGCTTTGGCGCGGGTAAGAGACTCGACGGTTTCGCCGAGGGCCACTTCCAGCAGCTGGACGGATTTCCAGGTGAGCAGGCCGCCGCAGAGTTTGGGCCGGGGAAAGCGGGCGCGGTCGAGCACGGCCACAGAGTGTCCTTGCCGGGCCAGGGCCAGGGCGGCTGCCGATCCTGCCGGGCCACCGCCGCAGATGATGGCGTCATAGTGATGTGTCATGAGAGTTTTCCTGCCGGATACTTTTATACTGACGGCGGCGTGCAGTGCAAGGGGGGCGGGTCGAAATCTATCCGGCGGACCAACTGCGCTTTGCCAATCCCGCGGATCTGGGATAGGTCAAAATTATCCTACGTCTAATTCCCAAGGAGCCGCCATGAAGTCTCGCCGTCAGAAAGCCCATGCCAGAGAGCGGACCCGCAACATCCTGATCGTGCTGGTGGCAATCGGTATGATCGTGGTCTTCTTCAATCTGAATTTTGTCAGCAAGGGCGAGTCCGTGTTCAGCAAGAATGCGTCGCAAAAGCTTCGTTTTGCAGGACGGTTGGGGCACGGCTATTACAGCAAGGCCGAGCAGGACCGGCTCATGGCCTTCATCAAGCGTTACAACAAGGAAATCACGACGCTGACAGTGGAGGCCTCGCCGCAGGATACCTATGGCGGGGTGGATGAGGATACCCCCATCCTCTTTGAGCTGCATTTGCTGATGAGCGACGGCGCGGTTATCAATACCCCGGTGATCCGGTCGTCCAGGGGGCAGTTGATCCCCGCCGTGCTGGTCAAGCTGCGCAAGGACATGAAGGTGTACCTAGCCCTGAAAAAACAGGGCAAGCACGTGGATACCCTGCTCAACGTCATGTGACGCTGTGGCTTCTTGGAGAGCTATCCGGCCAGATTTTCCAGAATCCGGGCGCTCTGCCGCCCGCCGTCCAGATCTACTTCGTGCGCCTTTTGCGGCCGGTCCAGGGCGTTTGCCATGCGCGTTGCCAGCACCTCCGGCACGAGCTCTTCCGGTGAGAGCAGCCCCATCGCGCCCCGTCTTTCCATCCGTTCCGCGCGCATGTGCTGCTCCCTGTTCTGGGCAAAGGGCAGGACCAATCCATAGGTGTGGGCTGCCAGCAGGTTCATGGTCGTGTTGTATCCTGCCAGTGAAAGCGAAAGATCGGCCGCGTCCAGATAGGCTGGGAAGCGGGTGGTGAAACGGCGCAATTCCAGGCGGGCGTCCGTTGCCGCCAGTTCGGTGAGGCGGGCGAAGCCCTCATCCGGGCAATACGGCCCGGCAAAGGCGACCAGCCGGTGGGGAAATCGCTCCTGAATGAGCGGCGAAGCCTGGAGCGCGCCCTTGATGAGTTCCGACCCCACGCTGCCGCCTCCGGCGCTGGCCACGATGAGCCGTTCCTGTGGCCCGAAGTCCAGTTCCTGCTTCAGGCGGATTCCGGCACCTGGTTTCGGCCCCCGTGCCACGTAGCCTGTGTAGTGCATCGGAATTTCAATGCCGTCCGTGCCGGGATAGGTCTCCTCCAGCCGGACGACCGCCGGGTCCGCATGACATATGACTGCGTCGAACCATTCGTTGAGAACCGGGTTTACCCGGCTGACGTATTTGGCCGGATTGTCTTTTTCCACCAGAATATCGCGCACCGAGCAGACGGATTTGCACCGGCCCCAGCGTCCCGCGCGCACCCCTTGGAGAATGGGGAGCAGCTCGAAACGGAATTTGCGTCGGCCAAAGGGGTAGAGCTCCACCAGAAAAATATCGGGCCGGTAGCGTTCCATGATCGCCTCGAACCGCTTCAGCCGTCGAGCGAGCACCTCGTCCACGTCATGGGCATCCGGCTCCAGCGGGATGAACTCCTTGAAATCCGGGCTCATCATCAGGCCGGGCAGCTGCTCGCGGGTGACGTTCTCGGGCGGGGTGATCTCCACCTCGCCGCCTCCCGTAACCAGGACGACCTCATGCGGAGCCAGACATCGGGCAATCTCCAGGCTGCGAAAGACATGGCCCACGCCGAGAACATGCTGGCAGTAGAAGACGACGCGCATCAGAGCTCCGGGCCGCTGCCGCCCAAGGTGAGTTCTTCCTCCGTGCAGTCGATGCGGTGCAGTCGGTGGCCCTGGGGCAGGGGCGGGTCGTTCGGCATGTAGTCCAGACCGGACAAGGCGTTCAGCAATGCCTTGATCACTCCGTTGTGGGTGACGACCAGAACGCATCCCTCGGGATGATCGGCGGCGTATTCGGTCAGGGCGTCGCAGGCGCGGAACAGGACCTCTTCCCGGCTCTCGCCTTTGGGCGGGCGGAACTCGAAACCCTGTCGTTCCCGCTTGCTCAGTTCTTTGCCCAATGCCTTCAGTTCCGGCTTGGTCAATCCGGTCCAGTCGCCCCAGTCCTGTTCGGCCAGTCTGGGGTCCTGCGCGGTGGGGAGGTCCAGGCCCTCGGTGAGGATGGCTGCGGTTTCCATGGCCCTGGAGAGGTGGCTGGTCAGCACGGCGTCAATGTCCAGGCCGTCCAGGGCGCCGGTCCATGTCCGGACCCGGTCGCGCCCCTCAGGGCTCAAGTCGGTATTGGTGTTGCCTTGGATGCGGTTGTCCGCGTTCCATTGCGTCGGTCCGTGGCGCAGCAGAAAAAAGGTGGTCATAGTGAATCTCCGGCAGTGATGGATTGCATGGTTTCGGCCATGGCACGATAGTTTGCGGTCAGGTCATGCTGCCGCTTGATGTAGTCGGGGGCCTGTCTGGAAAGTTTTGCCCGCAGGTCGGCATCGGCGGTCAGCCGTTGCAGCGCGTTGGTAAAGGCGGCCCGGTTCGCCTTGCAGATCAGCCCGGATTCCCCGTGGGCCACCACCTGGGGCGCGCCCTCATCGTCCGTGGCCACCACGGGCAGGCCACATGCCTGGGCCTCCAGATAGACCATGCCCACACTCTCCCGCAAGCCGGGAAAGGCGAAAATGTCCGATGCGCTGAATATTTCGGCCAGACCGTTTCGCTCCACCAGCCCCAGAAAGCGGACTCGTTTGCCGAGGCGTTCTTCGGCCAGGGCTTCGATATCCGTGCGACAGGGGCCGTCACCGGCGATCACCAGTTGCAGGTCCTGCCCCCGGCCCGCGAGTTCGGCGCAGGATTCGATGACCCAGCGGAGTCCCTCTTCCTTGACGCCGGGCCGCATCATGGCCGCCGTGGCGACAACCACGCTTTGTCCCGCCTTCCACTCCTTGCGCAGGCGCTTGCGCGCCGTGGGTTCGCGGGAGAAGCTGTCGGCAGGAAGCCCGGGCCGGACCATGGAGAACCGTTGCGGCGGCAGAAGCTTGGCGCATCCCTCTTCGTCCGCCGCGCGGTTGAGGAAGATGTGGTCGGCCCGGAGCATGGCCCGTCGGTTGATCCTGTAGCCGGGCCAGGTGGCGAGCCGCTTGGCCCGTTTTGTCGCATAGCTGGCCTGGAAGATGAAATAGGGAATGCCCAGGCGGCGCGCTCCGGTGGGGCCGAACACGTCCGGCACCTTGTAATAGCTTCCGTAGGTCAGCCAGCAGTCCGCTTCTTTCGCGGCGCGGACCATGCGGTCCAGGGCAAGGAGAGCGCCCGGCCACAGCTTCGGCCTGCGCCAGATGAGCCGGGCCGGGAAGTGGGGAAGCACGGTAACGGTGTGGCCCATCGCCTCGAACCCGGCTGCCAGATCACGGGCGATGGTCACGTCGCCCGATACTTTCGGATTATCCAGGGGCTTGAACGGGGTACACAGGGCAATGTTCACGCGGAACTCCTACCCGGTCACCCGCCGTGCAAACTCCGAAACGAGGATTGCCCCCGCGTGGGCCACGTTCAGGGAGTCGAAGTCGCGCAGGAACGGGATGCGCAGGCTCTCATGGCACAGCTTGGACACGCCGGGCCGCACGCCCTTTTCCTCGTTGCCGAGGATGAGCACGGCCGGAGTTCGCAGCTCCGCGCCAAAGGCGTCCAGCGCGTCGTCGCTGGCCTGGGCGCAATATACTGTATAGTCATAGTTCACACAGTCCTTGATGGCCACGGCCATGTTGCCCACCTTGGCCACGGGCAGCAGGTTCAGGGCCCCTGCGCTGGCGCGGACCGCGCCCGTTCCCAGGTAGGCCCCGTGGTGCTGGCAGACGATGAGTCCGGCCCCGCCCATGGCATATACCGTCCGGGCTATGGCACCCACGTTGCCGGTATCCTGCACCTGGTCCAGTGCAACAATGAGCGGCAGCGGTGCACTGGTTGCGCTTTCCAGCAGGGATTCCAGGGAAACGTAGGACAGGGCGGCGCAGCGTGCGGCCACGCCCTGATGGTTGCCCCGGTACATGAAGTCCAGATCCTTGGGAGTCACTGCCCTGAAGGGAATGCCCGCCTTGCGGCACAGCTCCAGAATCTCTTCCATGTTGGCATCCCGGCGGCCCTTGCGAAAGGCCACGAAATCCACCCTGGAGGGATCACCGGCAAGGAGTTCCCTTACAGGATTATTGCCAACTACGTAGGTTTTCGAATCTTTTTTATCCCGGTCGTCTTTTTGCATTTATTCTTCCGGCCGGTTCTGTCCGGCAAAATGAGGTTGCACAAGGTTGCGTCCCTTGCGCCGACTATGTAGGAGGTTTAGCGCGGTATTGCAATTCCCTGCAAGGTGGGATAGCAGACACTCACCGCTTTTGTTACAATTATGATTTTTTCTAGACTTCCCACAGACCAGTTATTTTGGTATGGGGGGTACGGGAAGCCGGAGGAAAATTTGGGAATATTCAAATTATTGCGTTTGCTGCTACCTGTCCTGCTCGCGGTTGGGCTGATGTTCGGTTGTGCGAAAAAGCCCGTAGATACCATGCCTGCCGATACGGCGGAAACCGAAGTCCCGACGGATGCCGTCCCGCTGGAACCCGAGGTAAAGGCAGAGCCCGACGTCAAGGGCGACGAGTTGACCACTACCGAGCAGGCGGTGCTCAATTCCCGCTTCGGTCTGCTCTTCGACCTTGAGTCCCACGAGAACAAGGACGTCGAGGTCTATTTCAACTATTTCACCCACAAGGCCCGCAAAACCATGGAGCGGTGGCTGGAACGTTCCCAGCCCTATCTGCCCTATGTGCGCCGGGTGTTCACCAAGTATGGGCTGCCGCAGGATCTGGTCCTGTTGCCCTTTACCGAGTCCGGCTACAATGTCCGCGCCTATTCCTGGGCCGGTGCCGGCGGCATGTGGCAGTTCATGCGCGGAACGGGCAGTCTCTACGGCCTCAAGTCCGACTGGTGGATCGATGAACGGCGCGACCCGTTCAAGTCCACGGACGCCGCCGCCCGGCATCTGCGCGATCTTTATGACAAGTTCGGAGACTGGTATCTCGCCCTGGCCGCTTACAATGCGGGTGAAGGCAAGATTGCCCGTGCCCTGCGGCTGACCAACTGCAACGATTTCTTCGAACTGACCAAGAAGAATCAGCACCTGTCGCGCCGCGCCCGGCTGCGTACCGAGACCAAGCACTACGTGCCCAAGTTCATTGCCATCTCCAAGATTTTCCAGAACCTGGATACGCTGGGCTTCGAACCCGTTTCCTGGGACATGGAGCTGGATGTGGTGCCCGTTGAGGTTCCCGGCGGCACCGACCTGCTCGCCCTGGCGCGTTCGGGCGGCATGACCTGGAACGATTTCCATGACCTGAACCCGGCCTTCCGTCGCCAGGTGAGCCCGCCGAACATGAAGGCCACCGCCTACCTGCCCTCGGGCAAGGCCGACAAGATGATGGCCTATCTGGCCGATCCCGGTTCCCGTCCCTATGCGGGTTATGTCCGCCACCGCGTGCGTTCCGGCGATTCCTGGTGGCAGATATCCCGCCGTTACGGCGTGCCTGTGGCCGTTCTCAAGAAGGTCAACGACACCAGATCCAATACTCTGCACCCCGGCCAGTTCGTCATGGTGCCCGGCAACGGCTCCAGTCAGTCCGTGCCTTCCGCCAAAGCAACGGCTTCCCGCAGAACAGCCAAGACCCGGGCCATTGCGGCCAAACGCGGCAACTACTATGTCCGCAACGGCGACACGCTCTGGAGCATCTCCCGTCAGTTCGGCACCACGGTCTCCACGCTCAAGCGTGCCAATGGCCTGCGCTCAAACCGTCTCAAGACCGGGCAGAAACTGTATATCCCGGACAGCTCCAATGCCGCGACCAAACAGGCCGCCATGGATGCCGGTTCTCCCAAAAGCCAGCTGGTTCGCTACAAGGTCCGGCGCGGGGACAACCTGACCTCCATCGCCCAGAAGTTTGGCGTTTCCGTCAAGGACTTGCTTCGCTGGAATTCCCTCAGCGCCCGCAGCACCATCTATGCCGGGCAGCGCCTCAAGGTCTACGTCCAGTAGCCCTTTCGGCTGCGTCGATCATTCGGGCCTCGCTCCACCAGGAGCGGGGCCTTTTCATTTGGGATGCCGGGGTGGGGCTATAGCCTTCGCAGCCGAGTCAGCGCCTCTTCCAGCGCATTGCGCAGCGGGGACGGTGTTTTGCAGTTGGCGAGGATGAAGTCCGCAGTCTGGAAGATCTTTTTCCAGCGGGGACGCCGGGGCAAGGTCTCCCGGTAGAGATACTTGTCCAGCGTCTGGGTCCGGGAGTAGCCGTCGCGTTCCATATAGACGTTCCACAGCCCGGACTGCTCCGCCATGTCGGCCTTGGTCATGCCGGTGGATTCCACCCAATAGTCCAGGGCAAGGGTCATGACCTCCACCGCCTGCGAGGGCTTGTCCCCGGCTTCCGGGCGGGATTGCAGGTGGATGCCGATCTTTTGCAGGAGCAGGTCGAGAGTGCGGACATCCTCCGCCATCTGGCCCCGCTCCCCGGCATCACCCGTATCGGCGGAAAGGAGGGCCTCCTCCAGCAACTGAACCCGGTGCCGGTTGACGTTGAGGTCGTTGAGCAGGGCGACCGGAATCGCCGAATCGTTCTCCCTGCCGCCGGGGATGCGCAGGACGAGGACGGTCAGGGTTTCTTCCTCAACCTCTGCCTGGCTGGCCGATAGGTTTACGGTAATCGTCTCGCAGCCCGACATAATCCCTATGGACTCAAAGAGGGTGCTTTCCCCTTTGGACGAGGGTGAACTGTGGCAATAGTCGCACAGCGGTCCAGTGTGGCCGTCGTCCTCGGCAAAGAGCGTTTGCATTGGTTGCCCGGCAAGGTCCTTTACCCTTTGTTTTGTGAACTGCTCGAACGCCGCGTTGCAGGACACGATCTCGCAGCTTTGATTGACGACCAGAATGGCGTCTTTCTGGGAATCGAAGATGGTGTCGATGCGCGCCTGGAGCAGGCGGAGATGGCTTTCGGTTTTCTTGCGTAGCGCAATCTCATGGCGCAGAGAGGAGTTTTCCGCCATGGTGGCATAGGCTTCTCTCAGGCGCAGTTGCGTCACCACTCGCGCCTGCAGCTCTTCGCGGGAGAACGGTTTCATCAGGTAGTCGTTGGCCCCGGCGGCAAACCCCTCCACAATGTCCTGGGCCCGGTGGCGCACCGTGAGCAGGACCACGGGCAGCGCGGCCTGGGGAAATTGCCGCCGCAGGGTGCGGCAGACCTGATAGCCGTTCATACCCGGCATCATCAGGTCGAGCAGCACGAGGTCCGGCACCGGGCCTTTCTCCAGCAGGCGCAGCGCCTCTGCCCCGTCGGCTGCCGTACGGAAGGTGATGCCCGCCATGTGCAGGATGGAGCCGACGACCTGGAGATTGACGGGTTCGTCGTCCACCACCAGTACCTGATAGGGACCGGATTTTTGTTCCTTTGCTTCTTCATCCGCAAGAAGGCTGCCTGCCGATTCCGGAATTGTGGGGGAAACGGGGATGGAGGCGTCCGTATCCGACGCAGAATCGGGTGCATTCTCCTGTGCCAGCGGCAGGGTGAAGCTGAACATCGATCCTTTCCCCGGTTCGGAAACAACGGTCAGTTCCCCGCCGTGCAGTTCCACCAGTTGCCGTGTGATGGAGAGGCCGATGCCGGTCCCGCCGGAATCCGCCGACTCGCCCTGTGCGTAGGGTTGGAAAATCCTGTCGAGTTGTTCTTCGGCGATCCCCCTGCCCGTGTCCGTGACCGAAACAACAGCCGCGCCGTTTTGCTCCCGTGCGGAAATGATGACGTGTCCCGCTTTGGTGAACTTGAGGCTGTTGCCCACGAGATTGAAGAAAATCTGGGAGAGCCGGTCCGGGTCGGCCAGCACCGGTGGGAACGTCTCCGGGATGGTGTGGGCGAGGGTTACGTCGTCGCTCTTCTTCATGGCTCCGGCCAGGGTGAAGACTTTTTGCATCTCTGTTTGCAGCCGGATGGGTTCCTTTTTCAAGGTAATATCCCGGTGCTTGAGGCGGGAGAAGTCGAGGACGTCGTTGACCAACTGGGCGAGGCGGCGGCCGCTGGCGATGATGGTGCCCAGGTGGCGCGCCACTTGTGGGGGCAATGCTCCGGCGGAACCGGCCAGCAGGGATTCTGCCACGCCGATCATCCCGGCCAGCGGCGTCTTGAGTTCATGGGTGGTATTGGCGAGGAACTCGTCCTTGAGGGTATCAATCCTGAGCAGGCGGGTATTGGCGCGTTGTAGCTCTCCAGCCAGGGCTTTTGTCTTGTTGAAGGCGCTGGAGAATCGCAGGGCAAGCAGGAGGGCGTAGGACAGAATGAAGATGAACACGCCGATGGGCCGTAGCGAGGCAGCGTCCACGATGTGCAGGTCGAAGAAGAAGTCGTCCATTTCGGAGAAGCCGAGGGCGAGATAGCCGAGGGCGAGCAGCCAGCTGCCGTCTTCCCGGCGGTATACGTCGATGATGAAGCAGGCGAACATGTAGACGAGGGCTGCCGCGTAGAGGATATAGTAGGCGAACAGCATCTGGTCATAGCCATTGGGCGGGGTCAGCAGGATATAGGTGATATAGATGAGTCCGAAAATCCAGTAGGCCCGTTCTATGACCCGGCCCGGCCTCTTGGGGAAAAGACGGTGGTAGAAGGCGAGCATCAGGGGAGTGGTCAGGCCATAGGGGAGCACCGAGAAATTGATATACCACTCCCAGGAGATGGAGGGGGCCAGCTGGGTCATCAGAAAACCGGAGGAAGGGCTGAAGGCCAGGGCCATGCACCAGGAGAGGCAGAACAGGCCGAAGTAGAGGTTTTCCCGACGGGAACGGGCAAGGACGAAGAGCGACAGATAGAGGAGGCTCAGGCAGATGAGCGCCCCGGCCATGCAGGCACCCATGAGCCGCGCCAGGGCAAAATAGCCGTTGATCCGCCCGCAGGTGCCGAGCAAGACGGCACCGTTGAGCCCGCCTTGGATGTTGTGATGGTTGGAGACGCGGATAGTGATGGTCTGTTGCCCGGACATTGCCGGGCATTCGGTGACGACGAAATGGCCGTGGGGGCGTTCTGTCACGGCATCGCCGCCGAGGGTGCCGCTGGCTCCCAGCCTGTTTCCGTCCATCCATATCTCGCAGACGGACATGCCGCCGGTGACGAGGAGCGCCATTTTTTCGGGCGTATTGTAGGGCAACCTGACGCGCAGCCGGTACTCCGCGTTGCCTTCTGATTTCAGGTCCCGGCCCTTCGCCGTTTTGCCCCTCCACAGGGCCGGGACGGGAAACAGGTCTTCCGAGTCCCGGATGGTCGTGTCGGCAGATTCAGGCTGCCATGTGAACCGCCATTGCCCGATCAGGTTGACCGGGCCATCCTTTTCAAAGTCCCAGGACGACAGGTCTACCGTACCATTGACCGCACGCGGCTGGTTCGCCTTGCTGAAGCATCCTCCCAGCATCAGCAGGACAAGCGAGCTGATGATTACAGGCAGGATTGCGCGGCTTATTTTCAATGAGGGGCGGACCATGGCAACCTTTGGCCGTACTGTTTCCGGTTTTACGGATCAGGTACCATTATTGCGCCGTTACGAAAAGCGGTATTCCTTTTCGGCAGGCCTGGTTGCCGCAGCGATGCAGGTTGTCATTGCGTCGGAAGTGTCAGTTGCAGCGTGGGGTTCTGTTCCGTCTTGTCCATCATGGTGAAGGCGAGCATGACGAAGGAAAAGACCCGCTTGGCCACCAGATCGCCGTCGTCCACCCAGAACCAGTTGTCCCGATACCTGATCGCTGCAAAGGCGTTTGTCGGTTTCGTGCGTGATGACCGGACCATGACGCGGTCGAAAATCCCGTCGCCTCCGTCCGCAAAACCGCCCGGCGAGGCCCGGTGGGAAGCCACATCCTCATCCGGCATATCCATGCGTCCGGCAATGGAGGAGAGCACCTGCGCCAGGGGGAAGGTCTGGAACGAGATGGTCGTGTCGTTCACCTGCATGGACCCGAAACCGATCAGGTGTTTCTCGGCTGCCGGGTTGAGCCCGAGCACCCGTTGGAAGTCCAGAATATTGGCTTTTGTCTCCTTGTCCTTGGCATCACAGGTAAATTTTATGAACAGGTTGGGCCGTTCCTTCCCCTCTGTGCGAATTCGGACCACATCGCGTTTTGGGCCTGGAGCCGGTTCAGCAGGTTCACCGCGCGCGAGAATCCCTCCTCCGCCTGTTTGAAGCCGTCGGCGGCCAGGGATTCGTTGCGCAGACCGTTGATGCTGCGGACGCCGAGCCGGAACAGGAACTCGACCGAAGCGCCGGACTGCACGCTGGCCAGAACGTTGCGCAGGGGCATGGGCGACATGATGCCCCGGAAGAAGTCGTTACCGGTCAGCGGCCGGTAGGTAATGGTTGGCCGGTCCGTATACTTGGCCGACCCTCCTAGCTCGATCAGCGTGGATGCGCTGTTGTTCGGGTTGCTGTACAGGGTCTGCGAGACGCCGAGGGTCCCGCCCGTCTCCATGGAGTAGGAGGTGACGATTTCCCCCACGCTCATGAAGAAGAGCGGCTCGACGTATCGGATCTTGACGATGTTCAGCAGGATCTGCCGCTTCCAGGAGTCCGTGATGGACCTGTTGTATTCGACACGATCCCGGCTGACCCGGGACGGTCCGAGACTGGCGCATCCCGAGAACAGGACGGCAAAGGCCAATAACCCGGCCAGGCATCCACGCATGACGAACTCCGGCTAGTCGAAGATTTCATCCATCCAGTCGAAAACGACCTGGCCGACGATGCTCCGGTTTTCCATGAGGCAATGGTTGGACGCTCCTTCGTCGGAAGGCGTGACCACCATCTTGCTCCGTTTGTCCTGGAATCCGTCGATGGCCGCCTGCTGCTGGCGCTGCACTTCCTTGCTGCGGTATTCGCCCTCGCCCAGGATGATCAGGATTGGTGCCTTGATTTTCCGGGAGTCGAAGGTGTTGCCCTTGTTCGCGGCAATGAGTTCGGACGGCTTGTTCACGCCGTACCGCCAGCAGATGGATTTGACGACATCGCCGTGGAACGAGGACCAGGAATCGATTTCCTTCTGGCTGGCCACGGCTGCGGGCATGACGGCATACAGGGTATAGGCGTCCACCACGGCGGAGCTGATGGCCATGGCCTTGATGCGCGGGTCATGCATGGCGGCCTGGGGCACGAAGAGCCCGCCGCCGCTGATGCCGTATGCCGCAAATTTGCTCTGGTCCACGTCCTTGCGGGTCATGGCGTAGTCCACGACCTTTTTTATGGGCACGTTGGTGTCCGTGCGGAAGACGTGGCCCTCATGGGGCAGCATCCCCTGGCCGGGCAGGTCCACGGTCATGAAGTTGTAGCCGCGCTCATGGGCCTGGCGCTGGATGTAGAAGAACAGGTCCTCAATGAAGGTCTCGCCCCCACCGATTATCAGCAGGGTCTTGGTCGGCTTGCCGGAATTGTCCGCCCGGCGGAAGAAGCCGGGAAGCACCGTATTTTCGAACGGCACCTCGAAGTATTCCAGCGGCGGGTCGAAGAGCGGCCCGGCCAGCTTCATCAGGTTGCGGCATTTCAATCCGCGCTTTTCCAGCTCCGGGTTGTCCGGGAGCATCCCGATGAGCGAGATGCGGTAATAGTAGGCGGCCCGGATCAACTGGTCCCGCGCGCTCACCTTGTGGCCCTTTTTCAGCGATTCCCTGCCCCGTGCTTCCGCACGCCGGGCCACCCCATACCACTCCCGGTGCCAGCTGGGCGCATCGCCGTCCTTGATGTGGGACGCGGCATAGAACGCCTCGCCGATTTCGATTCCGCCGTTGACCGCGGAGCCGAGGACGAGGTTGCCGAAATGGAAGTCCATGTCCCCGTCCTTGAAAAAGTAGTTGAACGAGGTGGCATGGGCATCAAACGCCTTGCCGTCTTCCGTGGCCGGAGCATTGCCCGGAACGAGTAGCACGAGCAGTGCCAGGGAACAAAGTATGCTTTTCATCTTTTGACTCCATTTTACCGCTTTTCGGGCATGGCCCGTTGGTCCAGCCAGTTGAGGATGCGCTCGGCAGAGACAAAGGGCGCGCCGGACTGGCAGTGAAACTGCCCGCCGTGGTCGCCGTTGAATTCGAAGTAGGTCTTCTTCGCTTTCAGGGCGTTGTAGAATTTCTTGGCCTGGGCATTGGACCCGGCAATCTGATCCTGGCTGGAGTTGAGCACCAGCATTTCAGTATCTATCTTTCCGATCACGTCTTTCAGGGTGTATTTTTCAAGCTTTGAGAACAGCTCGTGGGGTGTATCCGCGTCAAAGGTCCAGAGCATCTGGTTGATGAACTGGCTCAGGTCCGGGTGGTCCGCCATCTCCTTTTGGGCAAGCCCATTGACGGTATCCCGGCTTCGGGACTTGCCCACGCCTTTGCGGACCGCCTCCGGGAACTTGCTCATGGTGCCGTCGAATACGCTGTAGACCCCGCCGTCCACGATGCCCCACTTGATGCGTTTTTCAAAGGCAAGGGCGCGGGGTACGAGGTAGCCGCCCATGGAGAATCCGATGATCGCCAGCCGCTTTGGGTCCACGTCCGGCCGTGTCAGGGCATAGTCCACCACCGGGGTGACGACCTTTTCCCAGTCCGGGCGGAAGGGGAGTTGGTCCTTGGCAATGACTTCGCCCTGGCCGGGGCCTT
The DNA here is from genome assembly GCF_050058625.1 of Pseudodesulfovibrio sp. 7M6. GTDB lineage: Bacteria > Desulfobacterota > Desulfovibrionia > Desulfovibrionales > Desulfovibrionaceae > Pseudodesulfovibrio > Pseudodesulfovibrio salinus. Next base: position 67,934 of record NZ_CP188816.1, read on the forward strand.
CGTAGATCAGGCAGTTGTAGCCGCGCCTTGCCGCGTGGAAGCCTAAGATGAAATAGAGATCCTCTGCCGTACCGTCCAGGCCGGTCTGGATGAGCAGCAGGGGACGCTTGCCGTCCGGGCCGTCTCCCTTGATGAAGTAGCCGGGCAGCGTTGTTTTTTCATAGGGGATGCGGACAGGCTCTATCCGACCGCCGGAAAGGTCGGCGGCTTTGCGGAAATTCTTGGTGCCCTGTACCCAGGCGAGGTGTTTGCGCGGGTCGTCCCGGGGCAGATATATTTCGCTGGCCCGGTAATAGTTGCAGGCGCGGGAGTATGCCTGCCGGGCGCTGAGGGCATTCCCTGCGGTCTCGAACTCGGTCCCCAGCGCATTCACCCTGCCGGCCATGTCGTTCCAGGCCGCGTACCAGCTCTCCTTGTCATAGTCGTCTATGCGGCTGGTCACGGTCAGGAGTTCGCCCAGGTCGGACCCGCCGGAAGCGATGACGCCGAACCGCCACAGGCACTGGAAGACAAAGGACGGGTCATTGAACTGGAATTTGTTCAGCGCGCGTTCCGCCTTGTCGCGTGGGTCGGTGTTCGGCTTGCCCCGGTAGGTGGTCCATTCGGTTATGCCGCCGCCGATGTAGACCTGACCGGGCAGGGGGAAGTGGGTGTGGATGAACAGCCATTTCCGTTCCACCTTGGCGTGGTCCACCAGCGCGTCGGCCACCGCGTTGAGCATTCCGTGCACGTCGTCGTCGCTGAAGAAACCGGGCACGTACAGGTCCACGAACAGGGGCTTGTCGGTCTCCTTTCCCTCATACACGATGTTGTCGAAGGTCTGCCAATAATAGGTAATGAAGGATTCCTTGATGCCGGTCGCCTTGCTCACGTCCTTGGCCACGGCGGCGAGCACCTTCTGCGGATCGAAACTTACCGGGGGGGATGTGACCCGGACCATGGGATCGGCCGGGTCGATCCCGCCCGATGCTGCGACGGAGTAGGGGAGCATGGCTCCGACGCAGGCAAGTCCTGCGATGATGACTGTGATGAGATACGTTCTGATTGGCATGGCTTTCTTCCCCTTTCTCCTGTCTGATTCCTATGCCCGTTGCGGACAGCTTTTCTTGGATGATAGTTGAGAATAGCCCTGCGCAAACGTCGTTTGTCAAAACTTTGTCCTGTTAAAGAACGTGAAAAAAGAAGCCAACGGGCTGTTTTCATTGAAACAGCCCGTTGGCGGCGAGGAAGGATAAATATAGCCTGAAATGACAGCGGCTACGGCTTGTCCACGATCTGCCGCCAAGCGGGATGGAGGGTGTCGATGGAGTTGGCGAGGAGTGGGATGAGCCGGGATTCCAGGTCGATCATCTCGGTATCACCCCTGCGGAGCCATTCGGACATCCAGGCGAAGCGCATGCCGATGACCAGCTCCGGCAGCAGGGCGAAGCCGGTCGGGTCCAGGCAGCCGCGTTGCCGGAGCGTGCGCAGCAGGGTGGGGGCCAGCCCGTTGACCAGGGCCTGCGGGTCCTCGATGGCGATGCAGCCCAGGCAGTTGGCGGCATCGAACAGGGCCGGACGCATTCCGGCGAACTCCCAGTCGATGACGGCGGCCACGTCCGACCCGCGCCAGATAATATTGAGCGGATGGAAGTCTCCCTGACAGAGGGATTCCGGCAGTTCCCCCCATGCCTCGAATAGCGGCGCGAGCACGGGCAGGGCGTGGGCCATTGCTGCATGTACATCTGGCCTGCGGGGGCGCACGGTCTCCAACAGGTCGTTGGCGTAGTCTTCCAGTATGAAGCGGGGGGCCGTATCAAATTCATGGATGCTTGGTGCCGCTTCTTGCAAATCGGCCAGAAAGGTGCCGAGGGCCACACCGCGCGAGGCGTGGTCCACATAATCGGGCCGGGGGAGCGGATCGCCGGGAACATAGGGAGCGGCCTGCCAGATGCCGGCCGGCCCTTCGGCAGTATACCTTCCGTCCGTGCTCGCGTGGTACGCGGCCACGGGCAATCCGGCCTTTTTCAGGGCGGCTAGTGCGCGGCCTATCCGTTCCCGCCGCTCCTGTTGGCCTGGCTTGAGCCGTTCCAGCACCCAGACATGGCCGTCGGTGTCCTCCACGGCGCAGCGTGCGGCGGACCGTTCCGGACTGCCGGACAGGGGGATATCGGCCCGGACCCTGGCCGGGGTCAGGCCGAAAAGAACGAGGTTGTCCTTCATATTATTCGGTTCCCAGCCCGAAGGCGGTCCGTAGTTCGGCCATATGGCTGCGGATGACGGTCTGTTCCGAGGCAGGGACCATGGCGTTCACGTCCGTCCTGATGGTCTGGCACTGTTTTTCCGCTTCGCCGCCCAGGGCGTCTTTCATGGCCTGCTGTTGCGCTTTCGGCATGGTTTCCAGTTGTTGCTTCATTTCTTCCATGGTCCGCTCCACCTGTTCCAGACTGAGCATGGCCACGGCGTGGCCGTAGACATAGGCGAACCGTTGGTCGCTCCAGCCGGTCTTGCGAATGGCCTCCTGTGCCTGGGCGGTCAGTTCGTCGCCCGTCACGGCCGGGTTTCCGGCGGCCATGCCCGGGATGTTCGGCAGATCGGCCAGGAACTTTCTGAATTCCTCATCCGTGAATGGCGGCTCCGCTTTGGGCGTATTCGCCTTTTGCACGGCTTCGGATGCCGGGACAGACTGTTCTGATTTCGATGTATCATCGCTGCACCCGGTGGTGAGCAACAAGGCTGCCAGCAGGGTAAGCAGCAATATTATTTTTTTCATGGCAATGCGGTCGGGTTATTGGGTTGTTGCGGTCCCCGGCCCTCCGCCTGCACCGATACGGGACCAGCGTTTCGGGGGGCGGAAAAGTGTGCCGGGGTTTTGTTTTCCAGGGAAGTCATATACCGTGTTCCCTGATTATATTCCACCTTTTACCCGGAAGAAGGATTGCCCATGTCGCTGAAAGTGAGCCGCCGCCGTCATTTGGTGGCCCAGTCGGAGATTCGGAACATGACTTTGGAATGTGCCCGTGTGGGCGGCATCAATCTGGCCCAGGGGGTATGCGATCTCCCGGTGCCCGAGCCGGTGCTGCGGGGCGCGGCCGAGGCCATGGCCGCCGGGACGAACATCTATACCCGGTTCGACGGGCTTGCGCCGCTGCGTCAGGCCATTGCGGCCAAGCAGGAGCGCTACACCGGGATGCGGGTCAACCCGGAGGGCGAAGTGGTGGTTTCCGGCGGAGCAACGGGCGCATTCTACGCCGCCTGCCTCGCCTTGCTCAACGAGGGGGACGAGGTCGTGGTTTTCGAGCCGTACTACGGATACCACAACGTGACCATGGCTTCGCTGGGCATCAAGCCGACCTTCGTCACCCTGGAGCCGCCCCATTGGAAATTCACGGCCGAGGACCTGGAACGGGTCGTGACCGGGCGCACCCGGGCCATCATCTTGAACACGCCGTCCAATCCGGCAGGCAAGGTCTTTACCCGCGAGGAACTCACTCTGGTGGCGGACTTTGCCGAGGCCCACGACCTGTTCGTGTTCACGGACGAAATTTACGAGCACTTTGTTTTTGACGGCAGAAAGCACATTGCCCCGGCCACGTTGCCCGGCATGGCCCGGCGCACCATCACTATCTCAGGCTTCTCCAAGGTCTTCGCGGTCACGGGCTGGCGGTTGGGCTACGCAATCTGCGATCCGGAATGGGCGTTGCCCATCGGGCATTTCAACGATCTGGTCTATGTCTGCGCCCCGGCGCCGCTGCAAATGGGCTGCGCCAAAGGTCTGGAAGAGCTGGGGGACGACTACTACCAGGGCGTGGCCGACGATCATCAGCGCAAGCGGGATTTGTTCTGCGCGGCCCTGCGGGATGCGGGCCTCACGCCCAATGTACCGGAGGGGGCCTACTATACGCTGGCGGATATCAGCTCGCTGCCGGGGAGTACGGCCAAGGAGCGCGCCCTGTATTTGCTGGAAAAAACGGGTGTGGCCTGCGTGCCGGGATCGGCCTTCTACCGCGGCCCGGTGGGGGAAACGCTGGCGCGTTTCTGTTTTGCCAAGGAGATGGATGTATTGGAGGATGCCATGGCGCGGTTGCGGAGGGTGGGGGCCTGACCGGCCGGGTGATTTCTCTTCTTTTCTTTTTTGAGGAGAGAGAAAGCCGGGTTTGAAGCCTGCGGCTTCAAAAGCCCTCCAAATGCCCTACGCGGGCGGCGGTTCTTTTTGCTGGGCCAAAAAGAACCAAAAAGGCCTTTGGGGGTAGCTTGGCCGCCTACGTGTTTCGCCGGAAGCATCCGCTCCAAGCGGGACGGCTCCATCTCAGGAAAAGTATAGTGCCGTTTCTCCGCGAACAGACCGAGGTTACCGCCAACCTACCGGGTGGCTGACGGGAGCCGCCTTACCCGCTTGGTCGGCTGCTAACCGCCGAAACACAGGGCTGGTGTCAGCGAATTTACTGTTACGCTTCCGAGACCAGATGGTTGTCTTCAGGACCTTCTTTTGCGGATGTTCAGGCTCCTGCTTGCCTTAATGGCGAATAGCCAAGCTGCTTCGCAGAAGCCCTGCGGTGACGCGGCTTAGAAGCTGACCAAACGGCCGGAGCGAATCTTGGCGGCCCGGCGTTTTCTGCTTCCCGGCCTTGAGACGCGGGAGCGCAGGCCGTTTGGATCAGATTCTTTGCCCGTCACCGGGGCGCTGGGCATGGCACTCCAAGAGCGCTTTTTGGTTACTTTTGGGCGCTCTGGTCCAAAAGTAACTCGCACCTTTAGGGTGCGAAACCCTCTGATATAAATCCCGCCGGAGGCGGTTCAGCTTCTGTTTTTTGTCTTTCTCTTCAGCTTCTGCTTTTGCCTTTAATACCAAGAGCAGAGAGCCGGGTTTGAAGCCGTTCGGCTTCAAAAAACCTCCAAATGCCCTACGCGGGCGGCGCTACTTTTTGCTGGGCCAAAAAGTAGGAAAAAGGCCCTTGGGGGTAGACTGGCCGCCTACGTGCTTCGCCGGAAGCCTCCGATCCAAGCGGGACGGCTCCATCTCAGGAAAAGTATAGTTCCGTTTCTCCGCGAACAGACCGAGGTTACCGCCAACCTACCGGGTGGCTGACGGGAGCCGCCTTACCCGCTTGGTCGGCTGCTAACCGCCGAAACACAGGGCTGGTCTCAGCTAATTTACTGTTACGCTTTCCGGGGCTTGAACATTTTATTCAAGATTTTCTTCTGCGGATGTTCAGGCTCCTGTTTGCCTTAATGACGAATAGCCAAGCTGCTTCGCAGAAGCCCTGCGGGGACGCGGCTTAGAAGCTGACCAAACGGCCAGAGCGAATCTTGGCGGCCCGGCGTTTTCTGCTTCCCGGCCTTGGGACGCGGGAGCGCAGGCCGTTTGGATCAGATTCTTTGTCCGTCACCGGGGCGCTGGACATGGCACCCCAAGAGCGCTTTTGGGTTACTTTTGGGCGCTCTGGTCCAAAAGTAACTCGCACCTTTAGAGTGCGAAACCCTCTGATATAAATCCCGCCGGAGGCGGCTCAACTTCTGTCTTTCTCTTCTTCCCAATAAAAGAAACAAAATGTCGGAACCGCCAGCTACCCCTCGCTGGCGTCCCCGCCACTCACCCCGCGTGTGATGATTCCGATCATCAACCCAAACATCACATAGCTGACCATACTCTGGAGGATGAGCATCAGCTTGCCGTCCCAAGTAACGGGCACGATGTCGCCGAAACCGAGAGTGGTCATGGATACTACCGTATAATATAGGGAATCGAGAAACAGTTCGCTCGCGGCATAGCCGAACTGGAAGGGTCGGGCCACATCCAGCATTATATGCAATACCTCCAGCGAGGCGTTGACCAGGGTGAACCCGGCCAGCATGGTCAGATAGATGCGGGCCAGCTCCGCCACATCGACCCAGGTGGCGTTGTTGCCCGGCCGAAGAATGCGCGTCAGGTACTGGGCGAAAAGGCGCAGATGCCCGAACAGGATGATCAACACCACGCAGGTCAGCAGCAGGATTCCCTCGCTGCGCAGGCCGAAAAGAATGTCGGACACACCGGCCGTGAAGCCGACGATCATGCGGTAGAGCAGGACGCGCGGGCCATAACAGGCCCCGGTTTGCCAGGAGCGGCTGCGGGCGCGGCTTTTGATCCGCCAGTGGTAGAGCGCCATGAGCAGGGCAACGAGCGCGCCGTTGGCAAGGCTGACGGCGACGTCCGCTCCGTCGATTTCCCCATCGAGCAGGGAACGCAGGTCCAGGGGCGGCAGGGTATAGCGGAGAAGGTACAGGGAGAGCACGCCCAGAAAAAGACTGGGCACGAAATGGGTGAAGGCCACCCGGCGAAAGGTCGGTTCGGCGGAGCAGGTCATGGATTCTCCCGTGTTTAATGATTTTTTGCACAAAGAATCCAGCCGCGCAAGGATGTGGCGAGACATATCGTTGTTTCCCTTGTCGGTTTCTGATAGTGGACCCGAAAACCAGAGAGGAGCGTCGCATGCGTGACGAAAGGACAGTTGGGACCGGCACCCGGTCTGTCTGGGCCGGGGAGGACAGGCTTTTTGAGGGCAATGCCACGCAGGTGCCTGTGGTGCATAGCGTTTCCTTTGCCTATGACGACCTGGACGAGTGGCTGGACGTGTCGCTCGGCAAACGGCCCGGCCATATCTATACCCGGAACACCAACCCCACGGTTGAGGTGTTCGAGGAAAAGGCGCGCATCCTGGAAGGGGGCGAGGCTGCCGTCAGTGCGGCCAGCGGCATGGGCATCATCTCCGGTGCGCTCTTCGCCCTGCTCGGCCAGGGAGACCGCGTGGTTTCGCTCAAGGATACCTATGGCGGGACCAACCGGCTGTTCACGGAATTCCTGCCTCGCCAGGGCGTGAACGTCACCTTGTGCGATACCACTGATTTCGACGCCATCGAGGTCGAGGTGGCCAAGGGGTGCGACGTGCTCTACCTGGAGACGCCGACCAACCCGACCATCAGGATAGTGGATATCGAGCGGCTGGCAAAAGCGGCCCGCGAGGCCGGGGCCATTACGTTGGTGGACAACACCTTTGCCACGCCGATCAATCAGAACCCGCTGGCGCTGGGGGCGGATGTCGTTCTGCACAGCGCCACCAAATTCATGGGCGGCCATGCCGACGCCCTGGGCGGGCTGGCTGTCGGCCCGGCTTCGCTTATCAAGAAAATTTATGCCTACCGGGAGATTGCGGGCGGCGCGCTGCATCCCATGTCCGCCTATCTGCTGCTGCGGGGCATGAAGACCCTGCATCTGCGCATCGAGCGGCAGAATAGCAACGCTCTTGAGATCGCCCGTTTTCTGGAAGCGCATCCCGGTGTGGAAAAGGTCTTCTATCCGGGGCTGGAGTCCCATCCCGGCCACGATATCGCGGTGCGGCAGATGCGCGGGTTCGGCGGTATGCTCAGTTTTGTGACCAAGGGCGGCACGCTGGAAGACGCCGGACGGGTGCTCTCCCGTTTGCGGCTGGCCCGGCGTGCGGCCAATCTCGGTTCGGTGGAGACCATTGCCGGTATCCCGGCCACCACAAGTCATGTGGAATGCACGGCCGAGGAGCGGGCTGCCATGGGCATCCCGGAGAGTCTGATCCGCTATTCGGTGGGCATCGAGGATGTGGAGGATCTGAAGGCGGATCTGGATCAGGCCTTGTCATAGCGGGGCGCGAGGAGGCTCGCCCCTTGACTATCCGGGCCGTTTGGCTTAACAAACCTCCTCTTTGCCCGCGTTGGATGGCTAGTCTGCGCGTGTACAAAGAATAAAATCAGGGAGATGGAACTTTTGTTCGAAAGCCTGCAAGATAGACTGGGCGCTGCGTTCCAAAAATTCAAGGGACAAAAGCAGCTCACCGAAGAAAACGTCAAGGAAGGATTGCGTGAGGTTCGCCTGGCGCTGCTGGAAGCCGACGTCAACTTCAAGGTGGTCAAACAGTTCGTCGACCAGGTGAAGGACCGTGCCCTGGGTGAAGACGTTCTGAAAGGCCTGGAACCCGGCCAACAGGTGGTCAAGATCGTCAATGACGAATTGATCGAACTGCTGGGCGGCGAACAGAAGGGCGTGGACGTCAAGGCCAAGCCCCTCAAGATGATGATGGTCGGCCTTCAGGGTTCCGGTAAGACCACAAGTTCCGGCAAGCTCGCGCTGTTCCTGCGCAAGCAGCACGGCAAGAAGCCGTACCTTGTGCCTGCCGACGTCTACCGCCCGGCCGCTATCGACCAGTTGAACACCCTGGCGCGGCAGCTGGATGTGCCGGTGTACCCGTCCACCACGGACATGGACCCGGTGGACATCTGCCGGGACGCCATGGCCAAGGCGGAAGAACTGGGCTGCGACCTGATCCTCTTCGATACTGCGGGCCGCCTGCATATCGACGAGGGACTGATGGGCGAGCTGGCCAACATCAAGGCAGCGTGCGAGCCGCAGGAAATTTTGTTTGTCGCCGATGCCATGACCGGCCAGGACGCCGTGACCGTGGCCGCGGCGTTTGACGAGAAGCTGGACATCACCGGCGTGGTGCTGACCAAGATGGACGGTGACGCCCGAGGGGGCGCGGCCCTGTCCATCAAGAGCGTGACCGGCAAGTCGGTCAAGTTCGTCGGTGTGGGCGAAAAGCTCTCCGAGCTGGAACTCTTCCACCCGGATCGCATCGCCTCCCGCATTCTGGGCATGGGCGATATGCTCACCCTCATCGAGAAGGCGCAGGGCGAGATCGATGAGGAAGAGGCCCAGGCCATGGCCGAAAAGATGGCCAAGGCCGAGTTCGATTTTGAAGATTTCCGCTCCCACATGCGCAAGATCAAGAAGCTGGGGAGCATGGAAGGGCTGCTCAAGATGATTCCCGGGATGGGCAACATCATGAAACAGCTCGGCAAGGACGCCCTGCCTGAGGATGAAATGAAGCGCACCGAGGCGATCATTTCCTCCATGACCATGCAGGAGCGGCATCAGCCCAAGCTCATCAACCAGAGCCGCAAGGAACGTATTGCCAAGGGCTCCGGTGTGAAGGTCAAGGACGTGGACGGGCTCATCAAGAACTTCAAGCAGATGAGCAAGGTCATGCAGGCCATGATGGGCGGCGGCGACGCGAAAAAGAAGAAGGGCTTGTTCGGCAAGTTGCCCAAGCTGCCCGGTATGGGTGGCGGTATGCCCGACCTGGGCGCGCTGGGCGGCATGGACGGAATGCCCGGCGGAATGCCTGGTATGCCGGGAATGCCCGGTATGGGAGGGCCCGAGGATGACGGCGGCAAGCGGACTATTTCCAAGAAAACGCTCAAAGAGCGCAATCGGAAAAAGCTGAACAAGAAACAGAAAAAGAAAAAGAAAAAGAAGTAGGCTGAAAAGGCGACGGCGTCTTTCAAATATATTATTGCCATAATCTCGGCAAAAACGTATTAATAGAATATTGGGAGAACAGTATCATGGCTATGAAAATCAGATTGACTCGCATGGGTTCCAAGAAGCGTCCCTTCTACCGCGTGGTTGCCCTGGACAGCGCCATCCGCCGCGATGGTCGTCCGGCCGAATACCTCGGTCACTACAACCCGATGGTTGAGCCCAACGAAATCCAGCTCGACATGGAAAAGATCGAGAAGTGGCTGGCCAACGGTGCCGAGCCCAGCAACACGGTTCGTTCCCTGCTGAAGAAGGCCGGCAAGTAGCTTAGGCAAAGCTCCTGCGTCCGGATTCTTCCATTTGGCAGCTCATGTTCAAGGCGCGACCGCCGCGCCACACGGAGGTAGACGTCATGCTGAAAGAGATGATCGAGTACATTGCCAAGTCCTTGGTGGACAACCCGGACGAAGTATCCGTTTCGGAAGTCGAAGGCGAGCAGACTTCAGTTATTGAACTGAAGGTGGCCAAAGAGGACCTGGGCAAGGTCATCGGCAAGCAGGGGCGTACCGCCCGTGCCATGCGTACTTTGCTCGGCGCTGCCTCCACCAAGGCTCGTAAACGCTCCGTTCTCGAGATACTCGAGTAGTCAGCCATGCCTGAGCGCCGCCCCAAGGGATTCGTATCCCTGGGCGGAGTGGCCAAGCCGCACGGAATTCGCGGGGAGTTTTGCATACGTAGTTATGCGGACTCCCCGTCGATTTTCCTTGACGTTCCCGCCCTGTATCTACAGGAGGGTGGCCGTCCGCCCAAGGCCTTTACCGTCCGCTCCGCAAGGGAGCACAAGGAATTCGTCCTGCTTACGCTGGACGGAGTGACCGACCGTGACCAGGCGGAAGCCCTGCGCGGCCGGACTGTTCTTGTGCGTGAGGATGACCTGCCCCAACTGGAAGAGGGAGAACACTACCTCTACCAGATGATGGGCTCTCGCGTCGTGCTCGAAGACGGGACCGAAATCGGCACGCTGGAGCATTTCTACGAGAACGCGGCGCAGGACACCTGGGTCATCGTGGATGGCAAGGAGCGGGAAATCCTGTTGCCCGCCGTGCCGGAGTTCGTGCTCGACGTGGATCTGGACAGCGGGACCATTGTCATCGCCCCGCCCGAAGGATTGCTCGACCTCTACCTGAACCCCGAAGCGCACGCCAAGAGCCAGGATGCGCCCGAGCCCACTGCCGACGGCGACAAAAAGCGCCGCCGCAAACCTGCCAAGAAGCGGTCATGAATTTCCACATCGTCTCCATCTTTCCGCACTACTTCGAATCTCCGCTCTCTTCCGGGCTGATGGGCAAGGCCGTGGGAAACGGACTGGTCAATCTTGACCATGTGGACGTCCGCCATTTTGCCGGGGGCGTGCACAAGTCCGTGGACGACCGTCCCTTTGGCGGCGGACCGGGAATGCTGCTCAAGCTCGATCCCATGGTCAAGGCCCTGCGCTCCATCAAGACGCCGGGCCGGATGCTCATGCTCTCGCCGCGCGGCAAGCCGCTGACCCAGGCGCGGGCGCGGGCGCTCTCCGCCGAGTCGGACATCACCCTCATCTGTGGCCGCTACGAGGGCATCGACGAGCGCGTGCTGGACCTCTTTCCCATAGAGATGGTCTCGGTGGGCGACTTTGTGCTCAACGGCGGCGAGGCGGGCGCGGTGTGCCTCATGGAAGCGGTGGCCCGGTTGCTGCCGGGCTTCATGGGCCATGACGAATCCGGCACCGAGGAGTCATTTTCCGCCGGGTTGCTGGAATACCCGCATTTCACCCGGCCCGAGACCTTTGAAGGGCTGGACGTGCCCGACGTGCTTCGCTCCGGCGACCATGGCAAGATCGAGCAGTGGCGACGGGAGGAGTCCCTGAAGCTCACGCTGGCCGCACGGCCCGACCTGCTGCCCACGGCGTCGCTCACGGTGGAGGACGTGGACTATCTCCGCTCCCTCACCCACGACCGGCCGGGCCGCAATCTCTTTCTCGCCCTGTGCCACTATCCGGTGGTCAATCGGTTCGGCGAAAAAGTCGCTGTATCCGTGACCAACCTGGACCTGCACGACATGGCGCGCGTCACTCGCAGCTATGGCCTGGGCGGGTTCTATGCCACCACGCCCATCCAGGATCAGCAGGCCCTGGCGCGGGACCTGCTCGCCCACTGGACCGGGGGCGCGGGGGCCGAGGCTAACCCGGATCGGGCCGAGGCTTTTTCCAAGGTCAAGATTTTTGACGACATTGAGGCTGCGGTCCTTGACATCGAGGCGCAAACAGGGCAATGTCCCCGCCTCGCGGCCACGTCAGCAAGGCTGGACCGCCGCTTGCGCGCCGAACCCTCGCTCACCTTTGGGGAAGTGAGGAAATGGCTTGAAATTTCACCGGTTTTGCTTGTCTTCGGAACCGGCCATGGGCTGGCCGAAGAGGTCCTCTCCAAAGCGGAAGGGATTTTACGGCCGGTCAGATATTTGGATACATACAATCATCTGTCCGTACGGAGCGCGATGGCGATTATCGTGGATCGGTTGGTGGCGGATGAATATTAGTGTTATTTCGAGGAGCTAAGGAGAATTACCATGAGCATCATCAAACAGATCGAAGCCGAGCATCAGCGTCTCGACATCCCCACCATGAGGGCCGGTGACACCGTCAAGGTTCACTACCGTATCATCGAGGGCGAAAAAGAGCGTATTCAGGTTTTCCAGGGTGCAGTCCTGCGTCTGCACCGCGGTACCACCAACGCCACCTTTACCGTCCGCAAGATTTCCGACGGTGTGGGAGTGGAGCGTGTCTTCCCGACCAACTCCCCCTTCATCGACCGCGTGGAAGTGGTCAGCGAAGGTAAGGTCCGTCGCAGCCGCATCTACTACCTGCGTGGCCTGCGCGGTAAGGCCGCCCGCATCAAATCCAAGCAGATCTGGGAATAATTTTCGGATAAGCGGGCATCTGCACCGCCGCTCCCGAAATCAGACACCTCGCGTATTAAGATACGCTTCGGTCCCTGATTCCGGTCGCGTCGGCACAGCTACCCCACTTCTCCAAAAATTATTGATGCGATAGCACGAATATCCAGCCCGGAGCGTCGAAAGATGCTCCGGGCTTTCGTGGGTGGTTTGACGGGTAGCCTCCGGCAATGCTTGTCAGTGGTGCCGCGTCGCCGGTGGGGCGTCTCCGACGGCCAGGGTGCTCCCTGGACCCGCCAAAGGCCATAGTCTTTGAAATCCATTCGCCGCTTGCGCGTATCCCGACAGTCTATCCATGCCTGTCGGGACGGACGGCTTCGCCATCGTGGTTGGTAGGGGGGAGGAGAAAAGGCAAGGCTGATTCCCGCTTACCACCCCGCCTCTGCCCATGGTTGAACCGCCGTTACGACAAGCGGTTCAATTCACTTCCCCTCGGCCCCACGGTGGGGGTTACCGTCCGTAAAGATTTGAAGGGTCCGCTTTCCGTCCCGAAAGGGCGGAAAGCGGACCCTTCCAAGATGTGCGGGCCGCATAGCCTGGGCCAGCCAAGCCTCCCACTCAGCTCCCACAACTCACAAGCTACTCCCCCGCGCAGCGGCCAAAGGATTCTCAAGGCCATAGCCTTGAGCAGGTCCAGGGCAGCGCCCTGGTCTCCACGAAGTGGTCCCCCGGAAGGGCCGCCGGAGGCATCCCCATTACTATAGTATTATACCAGACCCGACAGGTCGTAGGTTTCGGTCCGGTCGATTTCCACGTTCACGATGGTGCCGGGGGTGAGTTCCTGCTCGGGCGGTGCGGAGACGTAGGTGATGCCGTCCACTTCCGGGGCCTGGAACCATGTGCGGCCAGTGTAGAGGCCGGGCCACTCCTCGGACGGGGCTTCGATGAGCACGGGCAGGGTCTCGCCCTGATACTGGGACAGGATGTCGGCGCTGATGGAGGCCTGGAGTTCCATGACCGCGTCGCGGCGCGCGAGTTTGATCTCGTCGGGTACTTGGTTGTCCAACTCGGCGGCCGGGGTCCCTTCTTCGGCCCAGTAGGGGAAGACGCCGAGGTTGTGGAAGCGGGTCTCCTCGACGAGACGCAACAGTTCTTCGAAGTGGGCGTCGGTCTCGCCGGGATAGCCCACGATGAAGGTGGTGCGCAGGGCGGCGTCCGGGAAGAAGCTGCGGACGCGGTCGATGACGCGGCGCGGATTGTGGGCAAAGGGGCGGCCCATGGATGAGAGAATGTCCGGGTGGGCGTGCTGGAGCGGGATGTCGAAATAGGGGAGCAGAGGCTCGCCCAGGTCGCGCATGAAAGTCAGCAGGTTTTCGGTGAGCCCGGCCGGATAGAGATACATGAGCCGCAACCACTGGAGCGAGGGGATGGCGGCGAGGCGGGGGAGCAGCTTCATCAGATTGTCGCCGTTGGTCAGGTCCGATCCATAGGCGGTGGCGTCCTGGCCCACGACCACGATCTCGGGCACTTCGGCGGCGAGCTGTTCGGCTTCGGCGACAAGGAAGTCCACGGGCCAGGAGCGGTGGGGTCCCCGGATGGAGGGGATGGTGCAGAACCGGCAGTTGTGGGAGCAACCCTCGCTGACCTTGAGGTAGGCGTAGGCCGGGGCGGTGGAAACACGGCGCGGCAGTCCTTCCTCCGGGGTGAGCGGCAGGGCTTCGGCAACCATGCCGGGCCATTTTTCGAGTTCGTCGGTGGAGAGCCAGAGGTCCACCTCGGGCAGTTCCGACTTGAGATCGTCGCGGTAGCGACTGACGAGGCAGCCCGCTACGGCGAGCAGGGGCTTGCTACCGGACTCTTCGGCGGATGTGTTTGCGTCCTCGACCGCTTCGAGGATGGTGTTGACCGATTCCTCAATGGCGGGCTGGATGAAGCCGCAGGTGTTGATGAGCACGAGATCCGCCTCGGCGGCGGAGTCGGCCGGAACCATGGCGCGGCCCAGTGTGCCGAGCAGCCGTTCGGTGTCCACCCGGTTTTTGGGGCAGCCCAGGCTGACGGTGTGTACGCGTATGGGAGAATCTGTCTTTGGCGCCATTGCATTATCCTTTGATATGGGGACCTGAATACTGTAGGCTTGACTCTCCATCCATGGTGCGCCACGGCGGCACATACGCTCGGGAAGGAGGTCCTATATGTCAGTATCCTACCTCGACGACAAACGGTATGTCATCGGTGTCATCGGCGACATCCCGGCCTTACTGACATTTTGGCAGATGTTCAAGGACCAGACGAACGATCAGGTCCTGCGGGATATCGGCGTGGTCGCGGCCGCGCTGCCCGGCGAGAGCGTGCTGCCGGATACCCACGACGGCGAACGCCGCATCCCTACTTATGCGGGATACAAGGCCATGTTGGAGAATCATCCTGAAATCAACATGGTCATCGAGGCCACCGGGCGGGCGCAGCTGGTGCATGAATTGCGCGACTGGCTGCCTGCATCGGTAACGCTGGTGGAGCGCGGCGCGGCCACATTTTTCATCAACCTGCTGGCCACGGACAGAATATGGGTGGCCTGCAAGGCGGACCTGCTGCACACCCAGAACATGCTCAAAACCATCGTGGACCAGATGGATCAGGAAATTTTGTTTCTGGATCGCGACGGCGTGATCGTGGGGATGAACAAGACCCTGACGGACCGCATGGGCAGGCCCAAGAGTTCGATCATGGGCCACTCCTATCGGGAGGTGATTCCGGGCATTGATAGCCCGGAAGCGGGATATGACCGGGAGCCGTTCGCTTCGGTCCTGAAAAAGCTTGTTCCGGCCGAGACCGTGACCAGGCAGATTGGCGAGGACGGCCGGGTACAGTATTTTCGCATCTACATGTTCCCCATCTTTGATGAGGACGGCGTGAGTGTGAACCACGTGGTCGCCCTGCGGCGGGACATCACCCAGCGGACCTTTACCGAAAACCGGTTGCAGCAGGCGGAAAAGCTGGCGTCCATTGTCGAGCTTTCCTCGTACATGGCCCATGAGATTCGCAATCCGCTCTTCACCATCTCCGGCTTTGCCAATTCGCTGATGCGGACCGAGGGACTGGACGAGGGTGCGCGGGACAAGCTTTCCATCATCCTGAGCGAGTCCCGGCGGCTGGACGAGATTCTCAAGGCGCTGATGAACTTCACCCGGCCCACCGAGGCGCAGGAAGCGGAGGTGAACATCAACGCCATGGTGGAAGCGACCATGGATGTCATGCGGCTGCCCTGCGACAATCAGGGCGTGGAGGCGATTGTTTCCCTCGACGAGTCCGTGGCCCTGGTCCGGGCCAATCCCGATCTGATCAAGCAGTGCCTGATCAATCTCATCAAGAATGCGCTGGAGGCCATGCCGGACGGCGGCAAGCTCTATGTGACCACGACCATGCACCGCCGGTTCGTGCTGCTTTCGGTGGAGGATACCGGCGTGGGCATCCCGGCCGAGATTCGCGACAAGATATTCAGCCCGTTCTTTTCCACCAAGGGCAAGGGCGCGGGGCTGGGGCTGGCGCAGACGCACAAGATCATCGACGAGATCGGCGGCGAGGTGGACATGGCCAGCCGGGAAGGCGTCGGCACCAAGGTATCGCTGCTCCTGCCGCCCCTGCTCAAGGTTGCGGAAACCGTCGCGGATGGGTAAGGACAACCCCCTGAACAACCTATCAGGGAGATGCCGCCAATGGATGCCATCGTTTTAGCTACCCACAACAAGGGTAAGATTCGCGAACTTTCCGTCATGCTCGAACCGTTCGGTGTCACCGTGCGGTCGCTTTCCGAATTTCCGGAGATCGGGGAAATTCCCGAGACCGGGGAGACCTTTCTGGACAACGCGCGCATCAAGGCGAGCACGGTTGCCAAACTGACCGGGCTGGTTGCCGTGGCCGACGACTCTGGCATTGAGATCGACGCCCTGGACGGCCGTCCCGGCGTCTACTCCGCACGCTATGCGGGCGAACCTTGCGACGACAAGGCAAATAACGACAAGATGCTGGCAGAGATGCAGGGCGTGCCGGACGAGAAACGCACGGGCCGCTACCGCTGCGTCATGGTCGCCCAGGCCCCGGGCGGCGAGGAGATTCACGCCGACGGCTCCTATGATATCCGCGTGGGCCACGATTTTCGCGGCAGGGGCGGCTTTGGCTACGACGTTATCGTCATAGATCCCGAAGACGGCTGCCATGTGGCCGAGCTGGACCCCGAGGTCAAGAACGGCCGGTCCCACCGAGGCAAGGCCATGCGCCGACTGCTCGCCCAGTGGCCCGATTTCTGGGCCAAGGTAAACGGATAGCAATATGCCCCGGCTCTTCGTCGGCATCCCGGTGCCCGGCGAATGCCGGGACGTGCTGGACGAAATGGCCCGTGCCCTGGCAATGGGCGCGGGCGGGGCGCTCAGGAAGACGCGGCCCGAGAATTTTCACCTTACCCTGCAATCCCTCGGCGACACCCCGTACGATCGGGTGCAGGCCGTGGCCGAGGCTCTGGCTTCGGTCGAGTTCAACACCTTTCGGTTGCGTCCCGGTCCTGTCGGCTGCCTGCCGGACTGCCGTTGCCCGCGCGTGCTGTATGTTGGCGCGGAAGAAGGCGAGGCTGCCTGTGTCGATCTGGCGAACAAGGTTCGGGACGCTATGGACGCCTTTGGCTATGAGCGCGGCCGACGGTTCCTGCCGCATTTGACTTTGGGCCGGATAAAAAAGCCCGGAGAAATGGATTGGGCCGGACTTGTGGCCGGATGCATCAAGCGTTCGTCCGCTTTTGCCGTGGACCGGTTAGTGCTTTGGCAAAGCGAGCTGCCCCCGGACGGGCCGATCTATTCCCGACTGCGGGAATACCCGGCGGCGGGTGTACTTTTGAGATAGGGACGTTTTTTCATCGTGGCGAGGAAGCTGGATATGGTGGACTGGGTTATGCCCACCTTTGCCTGAATGGCGCTGGCACACACATATCCCTTACCTTGCGCTCCTTTTCGGGGAGATGGCGCATGGGCGGAAAGTGGGCTTCCGGCTTCTTGAGCCAGACCAGGACGTCCAGCCGGACGGGGTTGTCCTGGGCTTTGTGATGGCAATCATCTCCGATTGCATCGGATATCCATATATCGCTTTTTGTCGATGTCTCAAACACAGCATCCGTATTGGTGGGGAGAAACGTGTACCGCTCGGAAAGGTGAATGCCCGAATGGGTGACTACGTTCGCCGAAAGGCGGTGCAACGGGTTGGCACCCGCCTGCTACCTCGGGTATGATGGGATATGCAGCCTTGGATTTTACATATAGACATGGACGCCTTTTTTGCGTCGGTGGAGCAGCTGGACCAGCCGGAACTGCGCGGCAAACCCGTGGTGGTGGGCGGCACGTCCGACCGCTCCGTGGTGGCGGCCGCCAGTTATGAGGTGCGCAAGTTCGGGGTGCGCTCGGCCATGAGCATCGTCAAGGCGCGCAAGCTCTGTCCTGATCTGGTCATCGTGTCGGGGCGTATGAAACGGTACAAGGAAATTTCGCGTCGGGTCATGGCCGTACTCGGAGAATTTTCTCCCCTGGTGGAACAGGCCAGCGTGGACGAGGCCTATTTGGACGGCACCGGCCTGGAGCGGCTCTTCGGCCCGGTGGAGGAATTGGGCCGCCGCATCAAGGAGCGGGTGCGCGAGGAAACCGGACTGAACTGCTCGGTGGGCGCGGCCCCGGTGCGCTTCCTGGCCAAGATCGCCTCGGATCTGGACAAGCCCGACGGGCTCTCGATCATTCGCCCGGAGGAAATAGCGCCGTTTTTGAGCACCTTGCCTGTGGGCAAGGTGCCGGGCGTGGGCAAAAAACTGGTGGAAACCCTGACGCGGATGCGGGTGCGGACCTGCGGCGACCTGCTCAAGCGTGACCGTGCCTACTGGGAGGAAAAGCTGGGCAAGTACGGCGGCGTGCTGCACGACCGGGCGCGGGGCGTGGACCCCAATCAAGTGGAGCCGGTGGGTGCGGCCAAGAGTTGCAGTGCGGAAAATACCTTTGAGGCCGATACCTCGGACCGGGAGGAGCTGACCCGCTGGCTGCTGGCCCAGTCCGAAAGGGTGGGCGCGGACCTGCGGGCCCACGGCTACAAGGGACGCACCGTGACGCTCAAGGTGAAGTATGCGGATTTCAGCCAGATTACCCGCAGCCGAAGCCTGCATTCCCGCACGGACAACACGACGCTCATCTTCGAGACCGCGCGCGAACTGCTGGCGGAACTGGAGCTGCGGCGGGCCGTGCGCCTTATTGGCGTGGGCGTGTCGAATTTCGAGGCCCGCGCCCGGCAGGTGACGCTTTTTGAGGAAGCGCCGAGGTTGGAGGAAGCGACCAGCGAACTGGATCGGGCGGTGGACAGGGTGCGCGAGCGGTTCGGTTCCGGCGCGGTGACGCGGGTCGACCTGCTCGGTTTTAAAAAAAGAAAGTAAAAAGCCGTTTCTTCCCGGCAGACAGGTCCCGACCGGTATTTCTTGCCAAATCGGTGGAACATTACTACATAGACTTTTTGAGGGAAGTACAACCGCCGTCCGGCGGAAACACGTCATCCGTTTGATGAAGGGGATCATGAATAAACACAAGAATACGGTGATGCTTGCCTTTGTGCTGCTTTTCGCCGCCCTCCTGTGCGCGTTTCCGGCCCTGGCCGAGGACGACCCGGAAGGGATCATGGAGGTTAAACTCTCCAAGAATCCCGAACCGCTTGCCAAGCCTGTGGAGCAATCCATAGACTATCTTTTCACGCTGCTGGACGACAAGGGCGCGGCCATGGATGTTTCCGCCGTCGGTCCCATGCTCGACTTCGTTATCGACGGACCGGCCGACCCCAAGGACATCAATCCGGCCCGCAGGTTTGGTGGCAAGGGCATCTGCCTGCGCCAGGATGTTTCCACCAATTTGGATACCATCCTGCGTTACTTCTACAATCCGGATATTCCCAACTTCCTGCTCTGTCCCGCCGTGCTCCGGCTTTCCGGCTGGCGAGAGGGCAGCGAGTTCCTGACCCGGCCCACCCATCTCTGGGATGATCTCAAGACCCTGGACACCCCCGTACTGGTGCGTGGCAGGGAATTCGAGGTCAACACGCCCGACTCCTTTGCCGAGGCCTATTATAAGTATGATCTGGATCGGCTCATCATTTTGCTCAAGTATCGTGGCAAGAAGGTGGCTATTTCCATCTCCGAACAAAAAAATGACTCGGACGTGGGTCGCAAGGGTGCCATTCTGGACGACAGCCAGTGGGAATATTTCTATTCCGGCATCGAAGGGCTGAACCGTGGTCTTATCGGCTGGATGGACACCTTCATGTACAAGTCCGCTTCGGTTCAGGTCTTCCTGGAGCGGGACGCGGACGCGCCAAAGAGCACGGTGTTTCTCTTCAAGTGGCTCAATGCCGGCTGGCTTGGGTCCAACGTGGTCAAGCGCAAGCATATCTATGACGGCAGCATGCGTTACGCCCGGTCGTTCTGCAAAGTGTTGGAGTCCTCCAGCCTGACGCCCGAGGAGATGGCGGCACAGATCAAGCCTGTGCTGAACATGAACAACGCCGAAGTGGATGCCAGGATTCAGGAATATGCGCGGAATTTCGAGATCCGGTTCAAGGACAGCCCCAAACTGAAGCAGCGTTCTTATGCCAAAATCGTTGCCGACGGCGGCTATGCCAAGGTCCTAAACAACGAGGAACGGCGTTCCGTGCTGGCCTTGCAGAAGCTCAAGGCGCTTGTGGGCATGGAAACCCTGGTTGACTTGGGGTCGCCTGTGGCCGTCGCGCCAGCTGCCCAACCTGCGGAGCCCCAGCCTGTAGCCACCCCGGAGGCGGCCGAGCCGGAGGCCAAGCCGGAGAGCTAGCCAAAGCCTCCGTTGCGGGATACATTGGCGGCACGTCGTATAAACGGCGTGCCGTTTTTCTTTTATTAAAAGGAGGCTGCCGTGCAGATCAGCGAAAGCGAAGCCAAGTTCAAGTTCTGTCCCTTGCTCAAGACAGCGGATGACAAGATGAAGATGTGTCAGGGATCCATGTGCATGATGTGGCGGTGGGTCGATGACCTGAAGGAAACCGGATATTGCGGTCTGGCGGGAACGGTGCACAGCCGCTAGGAGGCGGATAAAAGAAAATGGGAAAGCCCTTTTCATTCAAGCTGGAGAAGGTGCTCGACTACCGCGCCCAGCTGGAGGAGCAGGCCAAGGGCGAGTTGGCCAAGGCGCAGCGGGCGCATGATACGCAACTCAAGGCCGTGGACGAACTTGGCCTGAGGCTGCAGGAGCACCTGGCGAACGAGGTGGACGCACGTAAAAGCGTCAATGATATGTGGCTGTGGCGGCAGTACAAGGAGGCCTTGCAGCAGGATATTGTGCGTGAGAAGGGGACGTTGCAACTCTTGGAACTTAAATTGCAACAATCCCGCCTGAACGCCGTGGAGCGGTCCAAAGACCGAAAGCTGCTGGATAAACTCAAGGAAACCCAAGCCCGAAAATACCATGAAGAAGCAAGCGCCAAAGAAGAAAAAGAAAACGACGAAATGGCGGCTCTTCGCCACAAATCTCAAGATTTCTAGAGTCTTCATCAGCCTGATTATTCTGGCTCTGATGAAGCTGGCCGTGCTGGGAATGGCGAGTGTCGATTCCCTGACACCCACCATCCTGAAGACGGTGATTCCGGATTCGGTGGCCGTGGCCGCGCAGCCTGCCGCAGCCAAATCCGATACGCCGGTTGCCGACAAGGCCAACTCCCAGGCAAACCAGAGTGCCAAGCGGGAGGCCCAGGCCGACAAGACGGCGGATGCCGCCCGTACCGAGCAGGACCTGCCCGAAGAGTGGAAGGCCCTCAAGCGCAAGCAGGAGGAGCTGGCCATTCGGGAGCGCAACCTGAAGGAGCTGGAGACTTCCATCCGCGCCGAGGCGGCCAAGGTGCAGAAGATGCACGACGAGATCAAGTCCATGCTGGACGAGGCCAAGCAGATCAAGGATAAGCGCGTCAAGCAGCTGGTGGATATGCTTTCCAACACCAAGGCCAAGAAGGCGGCGGAAATTCTCCAGTCCATGGACATGGAGCTGGCCGTCAAGGTCCTGTCCGGAATGCGCGGGCGCCAGGCGGGCGAGATTCTCTCGTTCGTGGAGGCCAAGAAGGCCGCCGATCTCTCCGAACGGCTGACGCAGTTGCAGATGCCTTTCGAAGGCCAATAGCCCATTTTGATATCAGAGAAAAAACGGAGCGCCCCGTACCGCAGTGTCGGTACGGGGCGCTCGCGTGTTCGGCGATCGAGAGTTGGGGCCGGTCCGGCATGGCCGGGCCCGGCGGGGATCGATAACGGCTAGATGTAGTCGCCCCGGTTGAACTTGAACTGTTCGGTGGCGGTCACGGTTTCCAGGTCGTTGACGATGGACTGCAGGCCCGGCGCAAGCTGTGTGCCGCTTTCCTTGAGGGAGGCTACACCTTCGGCTATGCGCCCGAGCGATCCATAGGCTTCCTTGAGTCCGCCTTGGGGATCGGCCAGGGCCGCTGCATAGTTGTCCAGTTCATCGAGCATGGATTCAACCTGTCCCGTTGCCCCAGCGTCGCCCATAGCGTCTATGGACTGAACGGACTGGATGTTCAGCATCGGGTTGACCACTTGCGGGGCGGCAAGGCTGGTCGTCTGGACCTGGGTCTTCGAGACTTCCTGGCTGAGGATGTCGCCGAAGTTCTGGTCCGTCTGTTGCGCCCTGTTCTGCCTTCTCGCTTGATCCTGTGAGAGGCCCTCGATCTGGTCAGGACGGATCTTCATGATTCACACTCCTATCCTGTGTTTTGCCTGTAACATGCAGAAGATATGCCAATCATAGTGTGTTGACAACTTGCCGAAAAGTATTATTTTTTTATCAAAATATCCCGGCAAAAAATGCCGTTTCGCCTCGACGGTTGTTGCCCCATTGTCCCGCCGAGGATACGTGAGAAGAAAAGGGTTGTCTATGGCAGGCGGCTCTGGCAGTAAAAAGAGTAGGGGAAGATCCTGAGTCAGGATCAGTCCCGGGGGAAGAGCGGACGGCATTCGATATATGGTCGCAGAGACCAAGGAGGTATCACATGGCCGAAATCAAGAAGATTCTTTGTGCAGTCGATTTCTCGGATTACAGCACCGAAGTGGCTAACTACGCCAAGCTGATGGCCAAGGGCGGCAACGCCCAGGTGGTGGTGCTTTACGTGGCACCCTCGCTGAGCCAGTACGTGGGCTTCCACGTCCCGCCCAGCTCCATCGAAAGCTTTGTCGGCGAGATCGTCACTGGTGCGGAAGACACCATGAATGAATTCGTCAAGGACAACTTCGAAGGCGGCAGCGTGACCGGGAAGGTCGTGGCGGGGTATCCGGCCGAGGAAATCCTGGCCATTGCCGAAGGTGAAAACTGCGACATGATCGTCATGGGCACGCATGGCCGCAAGGGGATTGATCGTATCCTCTTCGGTTCCGTGGCCGAAAAGGTGGTCAAGTCGTCCAAGGTCCCCGTGCTCACGGTTCGCCCCAGCTAGCGGGCAGGTGCTCCTCTTTACGGAGGAGTGGAAAGGATATACAGAGGAACGGCTTCGGCCGTTCCTTTTTTTTCGGCCACATGCATAAGAGAGAGTGTAATCATGAAAGAATTTTCCGTCCGTCCCGAAATTATGGACTTCAAGCCCTATGTCCCCGGCCTGACCATCGAGCAGATTCAGGAGCGCTATGGCTTGACCTCGGTCATCAAACTGGCCAGCAACGAGAACCCGCTGGGGGCCTCGCCCGTGGTACAGAAAGTCGTCTGCCGCAATGCGGAACGGCTGTTTCGCTACCCCCAGAACCATACGCCGCGCCTGGTTTCCGCCATCAGCAAGCTGGTGGAAGTGCCGGAGGAGTCCATCCTGGTGGGCAACGGTTCGGATGAAATCATCGACATGCTGATCCGCATGAAGGCCGCGCCCGGCGACAACATCGTCTGCTACGAGCATTGCTTCTCCATGTACCGCATGTGCGCCAAGCTTTCCGGCGTGGAGTATCGTGAAGTGCCTCGCGGCGAGGACTACGAGCTGCCGCTGGACAAAATGGCCGAGGCTGTGGACGAGCGTACGGCCATGGTTATTGTCACCAGCCCGGATAATCCCACCGGACTGGCCGCCACGGTGGAGGATCTCACCGTGATGGCGGGCGTGTTGCCGCCCGACTGCCTGCTGGTGGTGGACGAAGCCTACATCGATTTTGTTTGGCCGCCGGAGTCCTACACGCCGGCGCAGGCCTATGACCGCTTCGAGAATCTGGTGATTCTGCGTACGTTCTCCAAGGCCTATGGCCTGGCTGGAATGCGTGTCGGGTACGGCATTCTGCCGCCCGCCCTTGCCGAGCTGCTGCGCAACGCGCGTATCCCCTTTACGGTCAATCTGTTGGCAGAAGAGGCAGCCCTCGCCGCCCTGGAGGATGACACCTTTTATAATGCGACCTTGGAATTGGTCATGCGCGGCCGGGAGTATTTTACCACCGAGCTGACCAAACTCGGCTGCAAGGTGTGGCCCAGCCAGTCCAACTTCGTCATGTTCCAGCCGCCCAAGGATGCCAAGTCCGTTTTCGAGGAACTGTTGGTGCGCGGCATTATCGTCCGCTATCTGGGCAGCTTCGGCCTTGGGGACTGCATTCGCGTCAATATGGGCACGGATGCGGAGAACAAGACCTTCATCGAGACCATGGCCGAGGTGCTGCATGGCTGAGCCGCTCATCGTCACCATTGACGGTCCGGCTGGGGTGGGCAAATCCACCATGGCCAAACGGCTGGCTCGTGAGCTGTCCATTCCCTATCTGGATACCGGTGCCATGTTCCGGGCCGTGGCCTGGAAGCTGGGTGAGGGAGCCTGGGAGTGGGATGAAGCAAGGCTGGATACAGCCTTGCGCGGGTTCGACTTCTCCCTGTCCGGCTCCGGGGACCAATCCGTCCTCTCGTTGAACGGAGTGCCCATAGGGGATGAAATCCGCACCGAGCAGGTAGCCATGTGGGGGTCCAATGTTGCTACCCTGCCTGTGGTGCGGTCCAATCTCAAAAGGGCGCAGCAGATGCTCGGTGCCCGGTTTTCCCTGGTGGCCGAAGGCCGCGACATGGGCACGGTCATCTTTCCGGCTGCAAAGCGGAAGTTTTTTCTGGATGCCTCGGTGGAGGAGCGGGCGCGCCGCCGTTTCCTGCAGCTGGAGGCATTGGGCAAACCCGCAGATGAGAATGATCTGCGCGAGCAGATTGCCCGGCGCGATGCTCAGGACCGCAACCGGGCCGTGGCCCCGCTGAAGGCTGCGGACGATGCCGTGACCATCGACACCACCGTGCTGTCGCCGGATGAAGTGTTCCAGACATTGCTGGATGGCGTGAACGTCTGATCTTTCGGTTAGAGTACCAATATTCTCTTTTTTGTTATATGGTGGGGTCCCGTCCGCATGTTCGGTCGGGGCCTTTCTTGCGTTTGGGGAAAATCCTATGCCGAGAGTGGGCTGAATTCCGTGGGAAGTAACGAAAAGTTGTCAAAATGCACAATAATGTTCTCGCGAATGCAACAAAAAACGTATTTTTTCCGCTTTACATGCGTTTTCTTTGCATGTAGTCCAGAGCCACCCAATCGGGACTCTCTCTCATAGGGCCCCCGGTCCGGACCTCCCTTGTCCGGGCCGGGGACTGTACAAATCGCAGCACAAGCCCAAGGAGTCACCGTCATGGCAGATCCTTCCGAAAAAGCCACCGAACTTTTCCGTCAGATGAACAAGAACCGAAGGGACGTCTTCAAGGCGTACCAGGGGTTTACCGCAGCCATCAAACAGGGCAGCGCCATTGAGGACAAGTACCAGTCCCTGATCCTCATCGCCTGCTCCATCATGGCCCAGTGCGACATGTGCATTTCGCTCCATGTTCAGAACGCGGCCGTGCACGGGGCCAGCCGGGACGAGATCATCGACGCGGCCCTGTTGGCCGTGGCCATGGGCGGTTCGCCGCGCATGATGTACATGCGCTATGTGTACGAGGAGCTGGACAAGCTTTTCTAGTATGTCCGCAGCGGAAGAACGTAAAAGGCCGCCGGTTTTACCGGCGGCCTTTTACGTGGCAGCGGTGATTGCGAGGGCGTTTGTCCCGATCAGCGGATGAGGATGTAGCGGGCGTCGTTGACTTGGCTGCCATATACCTTGACCTGATATATCTCCACCTCGTCGTCGCCGATGGCACGCAGGGTGATGTTCCGGGCCGGGCGGCCGACCAGCACCTGGTACCATTTGCCGTGCCGTTCTATGTCGATGTCTTGGGCCACGGGGAGATCGTCGGCATAGACGGTGACCTTGCCCTCGTGCTTGTGGCCGAGGTTGTCGTCGGCGTAGAAGAGCACCTTGTCCACATCGGTCAGGCGGTGCAGCGAAAGGATGATTTCCGGAAATGAATCGCGCGGGCATCTGTCGCCGCCCATGCAGTAGGGCCTTTCGGGCGAAAAACGGAGCACCATCCCCTGGGCGATGTCCTCTTTGAGCTGTGCCTCTTCCCGTTGTTTTTGTTCCGCACGGCGCAGTTTTTCCCGCTCCAGTTTGTTTTGTTCATCCTGCTTTCTGGCTTCCAGCTTTTGTTCCGGGGTGAGCTGGTTCCACTCCGCGTCGCTTATTCCCAGCGGATGGGACGCGCAGGCGGAAAGCAGAAGGGCGAGACAGATGCAGCAGCAGATTCGGGCACAGGTGGCGAGGCGGCGGGTGCGGATCAAGGGAACTCTCCTATTACATATTATATATACCTTGTCGGAGACTAGCGTATGGCGGCCTGTCGGGCAACAGGCCGGGAAGCGATCCCGCAGGATTCCGTTTTTCTAGTTCCGGAAAATCTGTTTGATATCCCGACTGACCGTGAAGCTCTTGAGCGCCCAGCCGTCGGTTGCGTGATAATAGTATAAGTCGAAGAGGTAGGGCACTGTCTTGAAGAGCACGACATATTGAAGGCGCATCAGGGACCGGCCCGCCCTACGGGCGAGGATGAGTTCATAGCCCAGCGGAGGGCCCTGCTGTTTGACCAGCTGGAAATAGTCGAACTGTACCTTTTCCATGGAGGACTGGGAATAGTGCCCTTTGGAAAAGAGGATCTTAAATCCTCTCTGGGCATCGCCTTCCATTAGCGCTGTCATCACGGATTCGCCATGGAAGCGGGGCGTTTCCGCCTGCCAGGCTCCCCCATCCTGCGCCTTGGCGGGCAGAGCGGACATAAGCAACGCCAGACATATTGTGGTGACGGCGAGTGCGCGCATGACTTCCCTCCTGAATGGTTGAACAGTTTTGATGCGGTTATTAGTTCTGGTTCCGGGGGCCGCTGCCGTCGCCGAGGTATTCGGCTACAGCCTGCCGGAGCATAGTCTTGGTCAGCGGCTTGGGCAGGTAGCCGTTGCAGCCGCTCTGGCGGCATCGCCGTTCGGATTCGGCCAGGGCATGGGCCGTCACGGCCAGGATGGGCGTGGGGGGCAGGCCTGCTTCCCGCTCCCGGGCACGAATGGCCTCGGTGGTCTGGTAGCCGTCCATGCCGGACATTTCTATATCCATCAATATCAGGTCATAGGGCTGCTCGGCGTGCATGGTGAGGGCCTGCTGGCCGTTCTCCGCCGTCTCCAGCCGGTGGGGCATGTCCTTGAGGAAGATGGAGAACAGGAGACGGTTCCGCTCGTCGTCCTCCACCAGCAGAATTCGCCCGGAGGCGGGGAGATGTGTCTCCTGCGGGCCCTCTGGCAGATTGGGGTCCTTGCATGCCTCGGGATCGGGACTGATGGTGAACCGGATGGTGAAGGAAAAGGTGGCCCCCTGCCCGGGAGCACTTTGCACCCGGATGTCTCCGCCCATGGCCCGGACAAGGCTCCGACAGATGGCCAGGCCCAGCCCGGTGCCGCCGTATTGGCGCGAGGTGGAGTCGTCGGCCTGGGTGAAGTTGCCGAAGATGGCTTCCTGCTGGCTGGCCGGGATGCCTATGCCGGTGTCGGCCACCGCAAATTCCAGATCTACCCGCTCGGCTCCCGCATCATGTGCCCGGGATACCGTCTTGACCGTGAGGTAGATGCTTCCGGTGCGGGTAAACTTCAGGGCGTTGCTCAGGAGGTTTACCAGCACCTGGGTCAGGGCCGTGGGGTCGCCGAACAGGCAGGGCGGCACCGAGTCTTGTACGTTGCAGGTCAGTTCAAGACCTTTGTCCCGAGCTTCCAGGGAGAAGACGTCGCAGGTCTTTTGCGCCATTTCCGCCGGGTTGAACCCGACCATGAAGAGGCGGAACTGACCGGCCTCGAAACGGGAGAGATCGAGCACGTCGCGCACCAGTTCGCGCAGGTGTTCGCCGGAGTTGCGGAGCAGGGTGATGAGTTGCTGCTGGTCGCTGGACAATCTTGTTTCGGCGAGCAGTTCGCTGGCGCCGAGGATGGCATTCATCGGCGTGCGGATTTCATGGCTCATGCGCGCCAGAAAGTCGCTTTTGGCCTGGGTGGCGGTTTCCGCGGTTTCCCGGGCCGTGTTCAGCTTGCGCGCCACCACCAGCCCGATGAAGAAGGCCAGGGTGACGGCGACCATGGCGATAAGGATGTTGTTTGTCCGGTTGGACTTGATGGCCCCCAGATAGTCGTTCTCCGGCATGTATATGCCGATGATCCAGGGCCACTGGGAATCGGAAAAGGGGGCGAACATGGCGTTGTATTGCTCGCCGCCGAGGCTGAAGCTGGTAAAGACCGGGCTGGTCAGTGTCAGGTGGCCTTCCTCCATGTGCAGAGAGCGGTAGGCCTCTTTCGCCACCGGATCATCGAGTTCGGAGATGCGGGTCAACCGGGCCTTCTCCCCATCCTGCGCATGGCGCAGCTGTTTGAGAACCGGGTAGGCTATGATCGAACCGTCCCGGGAAAGGATGAATGCCCGGCCGTGCTCGCTGACGTGCAGCCGAGAGATGAAGTTGGAAAGCTCGTCTATTTCTATATCAACGCCGACCACACCCTTGAATCCGCTGCCGAGTGAGACCGGGCTGGCTGTGGTGATGCCGGGCTTTTGCGAAGTGAAAAATATGTAGGGCCTGGTCCAGATCAGTTCTCTGGTGGCGTGTGCCTCGGTGAACCATGGCCGGGTGCGGGGATCATAGGTGTCGGTAGGGTCCTCCTCCCGCCGCAGCAAAAAGCCTTCGGCCGAGGTGTATACCTTTTCCACCTGCCGTTTGCCGTTGCGGATGCGGATGAACTTGGTGAACAACCCGTCGGGAGAAAGGGCGTTGTAGCGGGAGACCATGGTGAAGTCGCCATTGGCGGAGCCATAGTATATGCCGGAGAACTGCGGGTTCAGGGCGAGCTGCTGGGTGAAGTAGGCGGCCATGGATGCCGTCCGGTCACTGTTGACCACTCCGCTTTGAGAAAGGCTGCGGGTCAGGCTTGCCGCCTTGCGTGCGGGTTCCAGGTATCCCTGCGACTTGTCGATGGTATAAGATGCAATGTTCTCCATGATGGTGCGGGCGTGCCGCTCCAGCACAGACCGCGAGGTAAGGGAGGATGACACGATCAAGAGTATGGCGAAGACGAGAATCAGCCCGGTGAAGGCGAAGGTCAGTCCGTATTTGGCGGGAATCCTCATGCGGGGGGGCTCCTTATGCGTCGTATAGATATACATTACTATGGCTGTTTTGAAAGAGCGATATGAATGAATAGTGGCCTTTGTTCGACTGAAAAGGGATTCGAGGTGAAAAAGTGTTAATAAATTAATTAAATATTTTAGTTAGTTATAATAAATAACACAAAGGCTGCAAAAAAAGCGCTTGACCTGTGTGGACGTTTACCCTAGAACTCCTCTTCGCCGCGAGGGAACGCCTCAAAGGATGTCCCGGACGGCTTGTTCTTTCTCAATCATATTGAATGGTTGGCCTCGAAAAAAAATCGTAAAAGATGAAAAAAGAGGTTGACGAGAGAAAGCGGACGAACTAAGTTCTCCCTCCCACCAAGCGGTGGGACCTGAT
Organism: Pseudodesulfovibrio sp. 7M6; assembly: GCF_050058625.1. GTDB lineage: Bacteria > Desulfobacterota > Desulfovibrionia > Desulfovibrionales > Desulfovibrionaceae > Pseudodesulfovibrio > Pseudodesulfovibrio salinus. Next base: position 97,154 of record NZ_CP188816.1, read on the forward strand.
CCCGGATCGACGAAAAAAAGTTGAAATAAGGGTTGACGGTGACGGGGCGAAGGTTTAGCTTCCCCTTCCTGCCTGACCGGCAGGCGTTCTTTGAAAGAAGGACAATGGTCTTTGACAATTAAATAGCGAGTTGAGCAAATAGATCACAAATCACAGCCCGTTTAAGACGAGAGTGAGAAGTGATCAAATCATCTCCAAGTTTATCAACTGGAGAGTTTGATCCTGGCTCAGATTGAACGCTGGCGGCGTGCTTAACACATGCAAGTCGTGCGAGAAAGTTCTCTTCGGAGAATGAGTAGAGCGGCGCACGGGTGAGGAACGCGTGGATAATCTACCCTTTTGATCGGGATAACAGCTGGAAACGACTGCTAATACCGAATAATCTGCATATTTAACTTTATGTGGTAAAGATGGCCTCTATTTATAAGCTATCGCTTAAGGATGAGTCCGCGTCTCATTAGCTTGTTGGTGGGGTAATGGCCTACCAAGGCAACGATGAGTAGCTGGTCTGAGAGGATGATCAGCCACACTGGGACTGAAACACGGCCCAGACTCCTACGGGAGGCAGCAGTGGGGAATATTGCGCAATGGGGGAAACCCTGACGCAGCGACGCCGCGTGTAGGAAGAAGGCCTTCGGGTCGTAAACTACTGTCAGGAGGGAAGAAACTGTTAGGGTACAATATGCCCTTTCACTGACGGTACCTCCAGAGGAAGCACCGGCTAACTCCGTGCCAGCAGCCGCGGTAATACGGAGGGTGCGAGCGTTAATCGGAATCACTGGGCGTAAAGCGTGCGTAGGCTGCGCTGCAAGTCAGGCGTGAAAGCCCTCGGCTCAACCGAGGAATTGCGTTTGAAACTGCAGCGCTAGAGTCTCGGAGAGGTTGGCGGAATTCCAGGTGTAGGAGTGAAATCCGTAGATATCTGGAGGAACACCGGTGGCGAAGGCGGCCAACTGGACGAGTACTGACGCTGAGGTACGAAAGCGTGGGTAGCAAACAGGATTAGATACCCTGGTAGTCCACGCTGTAAACGATGGATATTAGGTGTCGGGGTTAACACTTCGGTGCCGCAGTTAACGCGTTAAATATCCCGCCTGGGGAGTACGGTCGCAAGGCTGAAACTCAAAGGAATTGACGGGGGCCCGCACAAGCGGTGGAGTATGTGGTTTAATTCGATGCAACGCGAAGAACCTTACCTAGGCTTGACATCCTGAGAACCCTCCCGAAACGGAGGGGTGCCCTTCGGGGAATTCAGAGACAGGTGCTGCATGGCTGTCGTCAGCTCGTGCCGTGAGGTGTTGGGTTAAGTCCCGCAACGAGCGCAACCCCTATTGTCAGTTGCCATCACATAATGGTGGGCACTCTGATGAGACTGCCCGGGTCAACCGGGAGGAAGGTGGGGACGACGTCAAGTCATCATGGCCCTTACGCCTAGGGCTACACACGTACTACAATGGTGCATACAAAGGGCAGCGAGACCGCGAGGTGGAGCAAATCCCAAAAAATGCATCCCAGTCCGGATTGCAGTCTGCAACTCGACTGCATGAAGTTGGAATCGCTAGTAATCCCGGATCAGCATGCCGGGGTGAATACGTTCCCGGGCCTTGTACACACCGCCCGTCACACCACGAAAGCTGGTTCTACCCGACAATGGCAGACTAACCCTCGGGAGGTAGTCATCTACGGTAGGGCCGGTAATTGGGGTGAAGTCGTAACAAGGTAGCCGTAGGGGAACCTGCGGCTGGATCACCTCCTTTATAGAGTAAGCTCAACTCGCTATTTAATTGCAAGGACGATTGTCTTTGCGCGGCCAGGGGGCCTATAGCTCAGTTGGTTAGAGCGCACGCCTGATAAGCGTGAGGTCGATAGTTCAAATCTATCTAGGCCCACCACGCTTGTCTTATGGGGGTGTAGCTCAGCTGGGAGAGCATCGGCTTTGCAAGCCGAGGGTCGTGGGTTCGAGCCCCTCCACCTCCACCATAGTGTGGTTAGTGGAAGGAATCACCCTCCCGCCGCAAAAGATCTTTGACAGTTGAATAGGGTAAGAAGAGAGAATTCCTAGTTAAATAAGTTACTAAGGGCACAAGGTGGATGCCTTGGCACTAGGAGGCGATGAAGGACGTGACAGGCTGCGATATGCCTCGGTGAGGAGCCAAATATCCTATGACCCGGGGATTTCCGAATGGGGAAACCCACATGGATTCATATCCATGTATCCCTTAGCTGAATACATAGGCTTTGGGAGGCGAACGGAGGGAAGTGAAACATCTCAGTACCTCCAGGAGAAGAAATCAAAAGAGATTCTGGTAGTAGCGGCGAGCGAACCCGGAACAGGCCAAACCAATGGGTTTCGATCCATTGGGGTTGTAGGGCTGACATAGTCGATCCATGATTAGATAAGGGAACAGGTTGGGAAACCTGGTCGTAGAGAGTGAAAGCCTCGTACCTTAAATTGAAAGTGGCGTAGTCAGTACCTGAGTACCGCGAGACACGTGAAACCTCGTGGGAATCTGGGAGGACCATCTCCCAAGCCTAAATACTCCCTAGTGACCGATAGCGTACCAGTACCGTGAGGGAAAGGTGAAAAGAACCCCTGTTAGGGAAGTGAAATAGAACCTGAAACCATGTGCCTACAAGCTGTGGGAGCGGACTTGTTCCGTGACCGCGTGCTTTTTGCATAACGGGCCAGCGAGTTACTCTGTATTGCAAGGTTAAGCGTAAGTGTAGCCGTAGCGAAAGCGAGTCTGAATAGGGCGCCAAGTAATGCGGAGTAGACCCGAAACCGGGTGATCTATCCATGAGCAGGCTGAAGCTTGAGTAAAATCAAGTGGAGGGCCGAACCAGTATCGGTTGAAAACGATTTGGATGACTTGTGGATAGGGGTGAAAGGCCAATCAAACCCGGTGATAGCTGGTTCTCCCCGAAATATATTGAGGTATAGCGTGTGATTAGTTTTGCGGAGGTAGAGCACTGACAGGGCTAGGGGCCTCACCAGGTTACCAACCCCTATCAAACTCCGAATGCCGTAAAATGATGTCATGCAGTCAGGCTGCGGGTGCGAAGGTCCGTGGCCAAAAGGGAAACAGCCCAGACCAACAGCTAAGGTCTCTAAATCAATGCTAAGTGGAAAAGGTGGTGGAGTTGCTTATACATCCAGGAGGTTGGCTTAGAAGCAGCCATCCTTTAAAGAAAGCGTAATAGCTCACTGGCCTAGCGATTCTGCGCCGAAAATGTAACGGGGCTAAGCATTGTACCGAAGCTTTGGGTTCGTAGCTTGTCTACGAGCGGTAGGGGAGCGTTCTCAGATGGGACGAAGGTGAACCGTAAGGTTTGCTGGACTAATGAGAAGTGAATATGCTGGCATGAGTAACGATAAAACAAGTGAGAAACTTGTTCGCCGTAAACCTAAGGTTTCCTGGGTAAAGTTAATCTTCCCAGGGTAAGTCGGCCCCTAAGGCGAGGCAGAAATGCGTAGCTGATGGGAAACAGGTTAATATTCCTGTACCTGTATACGTGTGCGATGGAGGGACGCAGGAGGATAGATGATCCGGGTGTTGGATATCCCGGTGCAAGCGCGTAGGCTTGTGGAGCAGGCAAATCCGTTCCACTTCGGCCGAGACGTTATGCCGAGTCTTTAATCGACAGAAGTCATTTATTCCACGCTGCCAAGAAAAGCTTCTAAGTTTAGCGTATGCAGACCGTACCGCAAACCAACACAGGTAGGTGGGTCGAGTAGACCAAGGCGCTTGAGAGAACTCTGGTTAAGGAACTCGGCAAAATGACCCCGTAAGTTCGCGATAAGGGGTGCTCAAGTTCGTGATCCTGTTTACCAAGTGAGCGGATTTGAGACGCAGGAATCGGGGGGGGCGACTGTTTACTAAAAACATAGGTCTCTGCTAAGTCGTAAGACGATGTATAGGGACTGACGCCTGCCCGGTGCTGGAAGGTTAAGAGGTGAGGTCAGACTTCGGTCGAAGCCTTAAATCGAAGCCCCAGTAAACGGCGGCCGTAACTATAACGGTCCTAAGGTAGCGAAATTCCTTGTCGGGTAAGTTCCGACCTGCACGAATGGCGTAACGATCTCCCCACTGTCTCAACCAGAGACTCAGTGAAATTGAATTCCCGGTGAAAATGCCGGGTACCCGCGGAAGGACGGAAAGACCCTGTGCACCTTTACTGCAGCTTGACATTGGTATTTGATTATTCATGTGTAGGATAGGTGGGAGACTTTGAAGCGGTATCGCCAGATATCGTGGAGTCACCCTTGAAATACCACCCTTGAATACTTAGATATCTAATCCAATGCCGTGATCCGGCTTGGAGACATTGTCTGGTGGGTAGTTTGACTGGGGCGGTCGCCTCCTAAATAGTAACGGAGGCTTGCAAAGGTTCCCTCAGGCTGATTGGAAACCAGCCGTTGAGTGCAAAGGCATAAGGGAGCTTGACTGTGAGACAGACATGTCGAGCAGGAACGAAAGTTGGTCTTAGTGATCCGGTGGTTCCGAATGGAAGGGCCATCGCTCATAGGATAAAAGGTACGCCGGGGATAACAGGCTGATCGCATCCAAGAGTTCACATCGACGATGCGGTTTGGCACCTCGATGTCGGCTCATCACATCCTGGGGCTGAAGCAGGTCCCAAGGGTACGGCTGTTCGCCGTTTAAAGTGGTACGCGAGCTGGGTTTAAAACGTCGTGAGACAGTTTGGTCCCTATCCTCCGTGGGCGTAGGAGAATTGAAGAGGGTCTGCCCCTAGTACGAGAGGACCGGGGTGGACGAACCTATGGTGTTTCTGTTGTCACGCCAGTGGCATTGCAGAGTAGCTATGTTCGGCACGGATAACCGCTGAAAGCATCTAAGCGGGAAGCCATCCTCAAGATAAGTTCTCCCTGGACATTAGTCCCTGAAGATCCCTTGAAGACCACAAGGTTGATAGGCCGGAGGTGTAAGTGTGGTGACACATTCAGCTGACCGGTACTAATAGATCGTGCGGCTTATTTAACAAATTATGGAATTCTCTCTTCTCCCTATTGACTATATATCTCGAACCCTATGGTTCACCAAATTTTCTTGGTGCCCAAGGAGGAGGGGGTACACCCGGTCCCATTCCGAACCCGGTAGTTAAGCCCTCCATCGCCGATGATACTGCATGGTAGCGTGTGGGAAAGTAGGTCGGTGCCAAGGAATGTTTCAAAGGCCTCAGTCAAATGACTGAGGCCTTTTCTTTTGCCCAATCATCCGCCATCAACCCCCGCATCGGCTGCACTCCCCCCATCCAGCCATCCGAATCCTCATCCGCACCCCGCACCCCGCACCCGACTCCCACTGGTGCACCAAAAAGCTCTGTGATACCCTGACGTTGTTGCCGCTTACTTGCGGCGGCATCGTCGCGGTGACGCCTTACCACTTCATCCTCCTAACATATAGCATTTCGGAGAAAACTTTTGGTTAGGCGTTGTGCCCCACGTGTGGTGGAAGTGGTGAAGTCGCTAATAGAGGATTTTTCAAAGATGCAGCCCCTTCGCATTCTGCTAAGACTTGTTCATCATTCGGTGGTACAGGAAGGGTTGATAAGGATTTTAGGGAGCCTGCACCGAGGTAGCCAAGCCTTTAAGTCTTAAATGATCAGTTTTTCCGGTTCAGTATTTTGCTCTGGAGTACACCCGGCCCCATTCTGAATCCGCGTAAATCCTCCATCGCCGTGATTGTATGGTCGCGTAGAAAAGTAGGGCCGAGCTAAGGAGGTACAATGGCCTTCGTTCAATAACGAAGGCCATTTCTTTTGACCAATCTCGACGCCGCTGCGTACATCGCTCCACACCTGGGCTGCCCCGGGCTTTGGTACCTGATATATGGGCGCGCTTCTCAAGCCGGCGAGATGAGATGGCGTAGCCTCGTATAGCTCAAGGTAGCCTTACCTTCAGGGACAGGTTTTACTTGGCATGATGCGTTTCGTGTTTACCCTGTTGGCCTGTGACTCAATGGCCATGCGGGTTTAGGACTCTCTCTGTCGGTAAACTTCAAAAAAAAGCAACAAAGTGGTTGACGACGAAAGGGCAAGGGTTTAGAAACACTCCTCCTGCCGATGAGGAGTGTCACCCAGACATCAGTTTGAAAAAACATGAAAAAAAGGGTTGACGAGGAGGGGTAAAGAGCTTTAAGGTCTCCCTCCCACCAAGCGGTGGGACCTGATCCCGGATCGACGAAAAAAAGTTGAAATAAGGGTTGACGGTGACGGGGCGAAGGTTTAGCTTCCCCTTCCTGCCTGACCGGCAGGCGTTCTTTGAAAGAAGGACAATGGTCTTTGACAATTAAATAGCGAGTTGAGCAAATAGATCACAAATCACAGCCCGTTTAAGACGAGAGTGAGAAGTGATCAAATCATCTCCAAGTTTATCAACTGGAGAGTTTGATCCTGGCTCAGATTGAACGCTGGCGGCGTGCTTAACACATGCAAGTCGTGCGAGAAAGTTCTCTTCGGAGAATGAGTAGAGCGGCGCACGGGTGAGTAACGCGTGGATAATCTACCCTTTTGATCGGGATAACAGCTGGAAACGACTGCTAATACCGAATAATCTGCATATTTAACTTTATGTGGTAAAGATGGCCTCTATTTATAAGCTATCGCTTAAGGATGAGTCCGCGTCTCATTAGCTTGTTGGTGGGGTAATGGCCTACCAAGGCAACGATGAGTAGCTGGTCTGAGAGGATGATCAGCCACACTGGGACTGAAACACGGCCCAGACTCCTACGGGAGGCAGCAGTGGGGAATATTGCGCAATGGGGGAAACCCTGACGCAGCGACGCCGCGTGTAGGAAGAAGGCCTTCGGGTCGTAAACTACTGTCAGGAGGGAAGAAACTGTTAGGGTACAATATGCCCTTTCACTGACGGTACCTCCAGAGGAAGCACCGGCTAACTCCGTGCCAGCAGCCGCGGTAATACGGAGGGTGCGAGCGTTAATCGGAATCACTGGGCGTAAAGCGTGCGTAGGCTGCGCTGCAAGTCAGGCGTGAAAGCCCTCGGCTCAACCGAGGAATTGCGTTTGAAACTGCAGCGCTAGAGTCTCGGAGAGGTTGGCGGAATTCCAGGTGTAGGAGTGAAATCCGTAGATATCTGGAGGAACACCGGTGGCGAAGGCGGCCAACTGGACGAGTACTGACGCTGAGGTACGAAAGCGTGGGTAGCAAACAGGATTAGATACCCTGGTAGTCCACGCTGTAAACGATGGATATTAGGTGTCGGGGTTAACACTTCGGTGCCGCAGTTAACGCGTTAAATATCCCGCCTGGGGAGTACGGTCGCAAGGCTGAAACTCAAAGGAATTGACGGGGGCCCGCACAAGCGGTGGAGTATGTGGTTTAATTCGATGCAACGCGAAGAACCTTACCTAGGCTTGACATCCTGAGAACCCTCCCGAAACGGAGGGGTGCCCTTCGGGGAATTCAGAGACAGGTGCTGCATGGCTGTCGTCAGCTCGTGCCGTGAGGTGTTGGGTTAAGTCCCGCAACGAGCGCAACCCCTATTGTCAGTTGCCATCACATAATGGTGGGCACTCTGATGAGACTGCCCGGGTCAACCGGGAGGAAGGTGGGGACGACGTCAAGTCATCATGGCCCTTACGCCTAGGGCTACACACGTACTACAATGGTGCATACAAAGGGCAGCGAGACCGCGAGGTGGAGCAAATCCCAAAAAATGCATCCCAGTCCGGATTGCAGTCTGCAACTCGACTGCATGAAGTTGGAATCGCTAGTAATCCCGGATCAGCATGCCGGGGTGAATACGTTCCCGGGCCTTGTACACACCGCCCGTCACACCACGAAAGCTGGTTCTACCCGACAATGGCAGACTAACCCTCGGGAGGTAGTCATCTACGGTAGGGCCGGTAATTGGGGTGAAGTCGTAACAAGGTAGCCGTAGGGGAACCTGCGGCTGGATCACCTCCTTTATAGAGTAAGCTCAACTCGCTATTTAATTGCAAGGACGATTGTCTTTGCGCGGCCAGGGGGCCTATAGCTCAGTTGGTTAGAGCGCACGCCTGATAAGCGTGAGGTCGATAGTTCAAATCTATCTAGGCCCACCACGCTTGTCTTATGGGGGTGTAGCTCAGCTGGGAGAGCATCGGCTTTGCAAGCCGAGGGTCGTGGGTTCGAGCCCCTCCACCTCCACCATAGTGTGGTTAGTGGAAGGAATCACCCTCCCGCCGCAAAAGATCTTTGACAGTTGAATAGGGTAAGAAGAGAGAATTCCTAGTTAAATAAGTTACTAAGGGCACAAGGTGGATGCCTTGGCACTAGGAGGCGATGAAGGACGTGACAGGCTGCGATATGCCTCGGTGAGGAGCCAAATATCCTATGACCCGGGGATTTCCGAATGGGGAAACCCACATGGATTCATATCCATGTATCCCTTAGCTGAATACATAGGCTTTGGGAGGCGAACGGAGGGAAGTGAAACATCTCAGTACCTCCAGGAGAAGAAATCAAAAGAGATTCTGGTAGTAGCGGCGAGCGAACCCGGAACAGGCCAAACCAATGGGTTTCGATCCATTGGGGTTGTAGGGCTGACATAGTCGATCCATGATTAGATAAGGGAACAGGTTGGGAAACCTGGTCGTAGAGAGTGAAAGCCTCGTACCTTAAATTGAAAGTGGCGTAGTCAGTACCTGAGTACCGCGAGACACGTGAAACCTCGTGGGAATCTGGGAGGACCATCTCCCAAGCCTAAATACTCCCTAGTGACCGATAGCGTACCAGTACCGTGAGGGAAAGGTGAAAAGAACCCCTGTTAGGGAAGTGAAATAGAACCTGAAACCATGTGCCTACAAGCTGTGGGAGCGGACTTGTTCCGTGACCGCGTGCTTTTTGCATAACGGGCCAGCGAGTTACTCTGTATTGCAAGGTTAAGCGTAAGTGTAGCCGTAGCGAAAGCGAGTCTGAATAGGGCGCCAAGTAATGCGGAGTAGACCCGAAACCGGGTGATCTATCCATGAGCAGGCTGAAGCTTGAGTAAAATCAAGTGGAGGGCCGAACCAGTATCGGTTGAAAACGATTTGGATGACTTGTGGATAGGGGTGAAAGGCCAATCAAACCCGGTGATAGCTGGTTCTCCCCGAAATATATTGAGGTATAGCGTGTGATTAGTTTTGCGGAGGTAGAGCACTGACAGGGCTAGGGGCCTCACCAGGTTACCAACCCCTATCAAACTCCGAATGCCGTAAAATGATGTCATGCAGTCAGGCTGCGGGTGCGAAGGTCCGTGGCCAAAAGGGAAACAGCCCAGACCAACAGCTAAGGTCTCTAAATCAATGCTAAGTGGAAAAGGTGGTGGAGTTGCTTATACATCCAGGAGGTTGGCTTAGAAGCAGCCATCCTTTAAAGAAAGCGTAATAGCTCACTGGCCTAGCGATTCTGCGCCGAAAATGTAACGGGGCTAAGCATTGTACCGAAGCTTTGGGTTCGTAGCTTGTCTACGAGCGGTAGGGGAGCGTTCTCAGATGGGACGAAGGTGAACCGTAAGGTTTGCTGGACTAATGAGAAGTGAATATGCTGGCATGAGTAACGATAAAACAAGTGAGAAACTTGTTCGCCGTAAACCTAAGGTTTCCTGGGTAAAGTTAATCTTCCCAGGGTAAGTCGGCCCCTAAGGCGAGGCAGAAATGCGTAGCTGATGGGAAACAGGTTAATATTCCTGTACCTGTATACGTGTGCGATGGAGGGACGCAGGAGGATAGATGATCCGGGTGTTGGATATCCCGGTGCAAGCGCGTAGGCTTGTGGAGCAGGCAAATCCGTTCCACTTCGGCCGAGACGTTATGCCGAGTCTTTAATCGACAGAAGTCATTTATTCCACGCTGCCAAGAAAAGCTTCTAAGTTTAGCGTATGCAGACCGTACCGCAAACCAACACAGGTAGGTGGGTCGAGTAGACCAAGGCGCTTGAGAGAACTCTGGTTAAGGAACTCGGCAAAATGACCCCGTAAGTTCGCGATAAGGGGTGCTCAAGTTCGTGATCCTGTTTACCAAGTGAGCGGATTTGAGACGCAGGAATCGGGGGGGGCGACTGTTTACTAAAAACATAGGTCTCTGCTAAGTCGTAAGACGATGTATAGGGACTGACGCCTGCCCGGTGCTGGAAGGTTAAGAGGTGAGGTCAGACTTCGGTCGAAGCCTTAAATCGAAGCCCCAGTAAACGGCGGCCGTAACTATAACGGTCCTAAGGTAGCGAAATTCCTTGTCGGGTAAGTTCCGACCTGCACGAATGGCGTAACGATCTCCCCACTGTCTCAACCAGAGACTCAGTGAAATTGAATTCCCGGTGAAAATGCCGGGTACCCGCGGAAGGACGGAAAGACCCTGTGCACCTTTACTGCAGCTTGACATTGGTATTTGATTATTCATGTGTAGGATAGGTGGGAGACTTTGAAGCGGTATCGCCAGATATCGTGGAGTCACCCTTGAAATACCACCCTTGAATACTTAGATATCTAATCCAATGCCGTGATCCGGCTTGGAGACATTGTCTGGTGGGTAGTTTGACTGGGGCGGTCGCCTCCTAAATAGTAACGGAGGCTTGCAAAGGTTCCCTCAGGCTGATTGGAAACCAGCCGTTGAGTGCAAAGGCATAAGGGAGCTTGACTGTGAGACAGACATGTCGAGCAGGAACGAAAGTTGGTCTTAGTGATCCGGTGGTTCCGAATGGAAGGGCCATCGCTCATAGGATAAAAGGTACGCCGGGGATAACAGGCTGATCGCATCCAAGAGTTCACATCGACGATGCGGTTTGGCACCTCGATGTCGGCTCATCACATCCTGGGGCTGAAGCAGGTCCCAAGGGTACGGCTGTTCGCCGTTTAAAGTGGTACGCGAGCTGGGTTTAAAACGTCGTGAGACAGTTTGGTCCCTATCCTCCGTGGGCGTAGGAGAATTGAAGAGGGTCTGCCCCTAGTACGAGAGGACCGGGGTGGACGAACCTATGGTGTTTCTGTTGTCACGCCAGTGGCATTGCAGAGTAGCTATGTTCGGCACGGATAACCGCTGAAAGCATCTAAGCGGGAAGCCATCCTCAAGATAAGTTCTCCCTGGACATTAGTCCCTGAAGATCCCTTGAAGACCACAAGGTTGATAGGCCGGAGGTGTAAGTGTGGTGACACATTCAGCTGACCGGTACTAATAGATCGTGCGGCTTATTTAACAAATTATGGAATTCTCTCTTCTCCCTATTGACTATATATCTCGAACCCTATGGTTCACCAAATTTTCTTGGTGCCCAAGGAGGAGGGGGTACACCCGGTCCCATTCCGAACCCGGTAGTTAAGCCCTCCATCGCCGATGATACTGCATGGTAGCGTGTGGGAAAGTAGGTCGGTGCCAAGGAATGTTTCAAAGGCCTCAGTCATTTGACTGAGGCCTTTTCTTTTGCCCAATCATCCGCCATCAACCCCCGCATCGGTTGCACTCGCCCCATCCAGCCATCCAAATCCTCATCCGCACCCCGCACCCGACTCCCTCTGGTGCACCAAAAAGCTCTGTGATACCCTGACGTTGTTGCCGCTTACTTGCGGCGGCATCGTCGCGGTGACGCCTTACCACTTCATCCTATAAGTCGGAGAATACCCATGAAAATATTGCATTACACAGACGCTGAACCCAAGGTCCTCAAAGTCGCCGGTCCCGGCGTGGAAGGACGCGTCGTCATCGGTAAGGCCGACGACGACGTCAACTTCTGTATGCGCGTCTTCGAGATCGCCCCCGGCACCAAGATCCCCGCCCACTCCCATCCCTGGGAACACCAGCAGTTCTACCACGCCGGCACCGGCTACATCGTTATCGACGGCAAACAGGCGTCCCTCGCTCCCGGCAGCGTGGTCTACGTCGCCCCCAACGAGGAACACCAGGTCGTCAACACCGGCACCGAAACCATGGTCCTCGTCTGCCTCGTCCCTAAAGGCGTCGCTGAAATTTAGATTGGCACTATTGCCTACATGTTTTCAAACAAGAGAGGCCGTTGCCTTGGGCAACGGCCTCTCTTGCGTCGGTGCAATGTAAACTCTCCCCTTTTTGATCGTGATACCGAACTAGATGCTACCCGGGTATGAGACGATAAGACTCAAGCCCTTTGTATTGACGCTCAGGGTGATCATTGCCATTGAGTGGTCATTGTCGAGCTTGATATCGGTCATGGCCAATGTTCCCTCTATGGGCACAGACGAAGACTCGCACCGAGGGTCCTTCACGATGGTCCCCTTTTCGATCTTTGCAGTGCCTTCCAGAATGCAAAGATGATACTGAGGCGGCATTTCGAAGAGCACCTTTTCATTACTCAGGATGGACTCCATGAAAAGTGCGGCGTTTTTGTCGGGACTTACACCGATGTCCAGTTTCTTCCCGGTTTTGTTGCTGACGATGATTGCTTCCGGATTCCGCTTGTCACCCGGACCGGTCTGGGCGTTGATTTTGTCTTTGACCGTGGTCAGCGTATAGCTGTTCCCGCAGGTGGCAGGCCAATTGGATTTTATCTCGATAGTTTCCTTTTTGATGGTGCCGAGGTTGATTTCTGTTTGATCATCATCCCAGTTGATCGGCGTCGAACCCTGGGCCTGCAATTCGCCTGCCTGCCAGACGACACTTTTGCAGAACCGCGAATTACTGAGGGTCAGAAACAGCGCATAGCTGTATGGCGTCTCGCTCGGGTTTACCATGGTTATATTACGTTCCATTGTTCTGTCCTCTTCGGGCGGCGGTCCGGGGTCGGGCCGCCGCCCGTGTTTGTGTTAGGTTCTGGAGTAGGTGGTCGCGACTTCGATGGACTCACCTTCGCGGATGGCCGTCACGGTGGCCACGTTGGTGCCGTTGTCGAACTGGATTTCGATGGGACCGACCTCAACATTGCTGCTGATGACCTGACCGAGCTGGACATCACGGAACAGCCCGACCCAGTATGTGGGAGTCACCTTGAACTGGGCCGAGGCGTTGCCCAGAACGCTCCGCTTGAAGACCGAGCCGTAACCGGACATGCCGACGCCGGGGTTGGCCTCCAGGCCGGATCGATTGATGACGCGGATGTGGTCCTTGAGGTCCGCTTCCAGCGGCTGGAGCTTGTTCAGCTGCTGTACGCCATCCTGGAAGACGATCTCCCACTCGTAGCCCAGATCGGTGATCAGGGACTGGGAGGCCTTGTAGATACCGGTGGAAGAGGATTCCTGCCGGTAGTCGGCAAGAGCCACATTGTACTCCAGGGTCCATTCGATGCCGGTTACACCGCTGTGCGGTGCGGCCGCGACCTGCCAAGCCACGCTGTCCAGCCCGATGGAATCGGGCAGGGTCTGGTAGACAGCCATATTCCAGGTTCGATCCGTGTCGTTTTCGAAATTCACGTAGTACTTCTGCATTTTATAATCCTCACATGGTTAAAGGTTAATGAGCCTTATCCGTTCATGGCGCCTGAACGGGGTCGGAGAGCGCGGCAGGGCCGCGTTATTCCTTCTTCTTTGCCCAGTGCATGAGCTTGCCGGGGGTAGTGCGGAATACCTTCCGGAACTTCGTGCGGAATTGTTGCGGCTTGGCAATGCCCAACAGAGCAGAGAGCCGATCCACTGTGATTTGTCCCTCATTGGCCATGAGGATGCGTGCGCGGACGACTTTTTCCTGATCGATGAAGCGGAGAATGGTCAGGTCAAGGTCCTTCCGAAAACGTTTTGAAAGGTAGTTTTGGTGCAGGTTGAACTTTTCTGCGATCTCGTACCTGGTGAGCTGAATGAGTTCGTCAGTGCTGCGAGACATGATGTAGAGCGCGATGGCTTCTGAAATGTTCCGATGGTTCATGACAGCGTTCCCCCGTTTTCAACCGTTTTAATTGTGATAGCCTATATCGCTAAAACGAAAATAGACCCAAAGTGACGCCTCCGAGTCGACAGATAGGGTCTATTACTCGCTGTATTTCCTGATTATTCCTTGATGCGACGTGTCTGTCGGGAGTTTCGGAATAAAGGAGGAAATTGAATGAAGACCTTGAAAATTGAGGAAACGGATTTTCCGGCTATCCAACTCGGAGCCGAGGAAATCGCCAAGGTTCGGGAAGTGCACCCCAAGGCTGTTGAGCTGCTTATGGGATTGCGCTCTGTCGTCGGCATCGGTATCGGCCATAAGTGGAAGGGGGGGGTGGCACGAAAAGAGGCCTGTCTCCATGTTTTTGTGGAACAGAAACGGCCTCTGGAGGCATTGCCCGACAGCGAGCGGGTTCCGCCTCGGATAGGGGATGTGGGCACGGATGTGATCGAAGTGGGCAAGGTCTTGCTTGAGGCAATGAACGACAAGGTGCGTCCGTTGCAATCCGGCACCAGCATTGGTGCTGCTCACGGGGACAAAGCCACCGGGGGGACCCTGGGAGCCTTCGTCAAAGGCACAGGCAAGTTGGAGTCGCACTATTACTTGCTGAGCAACAACCATGTGCTCGCTTTGAACAACGCCTTCCCTGTCGGCAGTCTCTGCTATCAACCGTCTGTCCCGGAAGGCGGCGGCGCCGGGGAAATCTGCGCCGAGCTTTCGGACTTTGTCCCGCTGGACAGCGACGGTGCCAACCTGGTTGATGCTGCCATTGCCCAGGTGGATGAAAAATTGATTGCTCCGGAGCGTCCCTACGCTTCGGATCCCGTTCCCGCTACGGAGTTGAAGATCGGAACGGAAGTGATGAAGGAAGGTTTTACCTCCGGATTGACCTTCGGCGTCATCCTGACCTCCGATGTCACCATCAAGGTTCAGAGTGCCTCGGGCGATTCCTACAACATGGTGGAGCAGTATGCGTGCAGCTACACCAGCTTGGCCGGGGATTCGGGGGCCCTGGTTATGAGGCGGGAGGATGAGCGGGCTGTCGGCCTGCATTTCGCCGGAGGCACCGGCATCGCGTATATGTCCAGCATCGAGAGAGTGCTGGAGGCCTTGCAGGTGGAACTGTACTAGAAAATTATCCGGACTTTCAGGCTGTTGACACGTTTCCGGAAGGGGGCTTCCCCTTCCGGATTTTTTGTTGCGGTTTTTTGTATTTGTAAGTCAGCAAAAGACCCTTTTGCAGGCTTCACAATCCTTCGGCTTTGCTGTATTCGTCGCCCATGTTTAACCGCGCCATCATCAGAAAACCGTCCGAGGAAATGGTAGACGGCATCACTACCGCCAACCTGGGAAAGCCCGATTTCAAACTCGCTCTGCAGCAGCATGAAGCCTACCGTAACGCCTTGGCCGAACTCGGCCTGGATGTGACGGTGCTTGAAGCCGCTCCGGGATTTCCCGATTGCTGTTTTGTCGAGGACACCGCCATTGTCTGCAAGGATGTGGCCGTGCTCACTCCCCTGGGTGCCCCGTCGCGCCAGGGCGAACAGCTGACCATTGAACCGGTGCTTGCCAAGTTCAAGCCCGTTGTCCGTATCGAGCCTCCGGCGCTGATCGAAGGCGGCGACGTCCTCCAGATCGAGGATACCTTCTATGTAGGCATTTCCGACCGGACCAACCGGGCCGGGGCGGAGGCGCTGGCCGACGCGGTGAAGCCCTACGGTTTCTCGGTCGTTGCTCTGGAGTGCGGACCCTCGCTTCATTTCAAGACGGATGTCAGTTTCATCGGCAACAACACCCTGCTGGTGTCGCCTTTCTTTGCCGATACCCCGGAATTGGCCAGCTATGACCGCATTGTGGTGGAAGACAACGAGGCCTACGCCCGCAATTGTCTGTTCATTAACGGTACGATCATTGTCCCGTCCGGGTTCCCGGAAACCCTGGAAAAGGTCCGTAAGCTCGGCAGCCCCGTGGTCCTGCTCGACATGTCCGAGTTCCGCAAGCTGGACGGGGGCCTGACCTGCCTGTCCCTGCGTTTTTAAGGCAGGCATGGGGCGGGTCGGCGTCTTAAAGCGGTTCTTTTCCCGGCAGGCGCGCAAGCCTTCCGGGCTGTTTGGCCGCTTTGTCGCCGCACGGATTTTCGACAAGGCGAACCGGGTCATGAACGAGCGGATGCTCGAACTGCTGTCTGTGGCTCCCGGCGAGAAAATGCTGGAGATCGGTTTCGGCTGCGGTGATATCATCCGCACCGTGTGCGATCAGGTCCCCGACGTCACGGTTGAGGGGATTGATTTTTCCGGTGCCATGCTGGCCGTGGCCCGCAAGCGCAACCACCGACACATCACCCAGGGACGTGTGCGGCTGGTTCATGGCGATTTTGACCGGACAGCTTATTCCCCGGCATCCTTCGACGCCGTGTGTTCGGCCAATACCATCTATTTCTGGTCCGATCCGGCTGCCACTATCACTCGTATCCACGCAGTGCTGAAACCCGGCGGCCGTTTTGTCCTCGCCTTTGTGGATAAGAGCCGGATGGAGAATATGGGCATGGACCCGGATGTATTCACCCCCATCGGGGTGGACGAGGTTCATTCCCTTTTTACTCAGGTCGGATTTACGGACATTGATGCCCAAGATGTGGATGACCGGGGCGTCATGTTTTGCATGACCGGACGAGCCTGATTTATTTCGCAACCAAAAGGCCGCTCCATGGAGCGGCCTTTTCCTTTTTATCACAGTCAGTCGTTAGTATCTGTCCACCCGTTTCGGCAGGGTGATGATCCACAGCTTGGAGGCCGTGCCGGTGGGCTCCAGTTCGACCCTGGTGTCGACCGGCTTGCCCTTGTACTTTACCTGGCCCCTGCCATCCACGGTGTATGCCTTGATGTTCTTCACCTGTTTTCCGGCCTCATCCAGGATCGGGTTCACTACCTTGTAGGTGAAGCCGAAATCATTGTCCGAGGAGAAGGCCAGCGTGCGCATATCGGGCAGCAAAGCCACGCCCTCGGCCTTGCCCGGCTTCCAGCCCCATTCCTTCAGATCGAAGAGCTTGGTCTTCTTCACATACTTCACGCCCAGCTTTTCGACCTCGGCCCGGTCGGCCAGCGTTTCCAGCTCCTTGCCATCCGCAGTCTTCACGCCCGTAATGTCGGAGGCCGACGCAATGTCGATCACGTATACCGGAATGCGCGTCTTGCCGTCCGCACCCTTGCCCCGCTCAATGAGCAGGAACTTGGTCTCGGAAATTTGCGCCAGATCGCCGATCTTGGCGTCGCCGGATTTCTTGTAGTCGTCGCGGTTGTGCGGGTAGGCGTATTGCTGCACCTTGCCCGTTGCCGGGTCGAGCAGCAGCAGCCGGATGAACGTGGCCTTGGACGTCTTGATGTTGCCGTCCACATCGCACACGGACTGGATGGCGGCCAGTACCTTGCCCGACGGCGTGACGGCAATGCCCTCGAAGCCCCGGTTTGGCTGGCGGGTGGCCGCTATCATGGGCAGATCGACACCCGGGACGTACTTTTTCAGAATCTTACCGCTATAGCCGTCAATCTTCGCGATGAACGGGCCATATTCGTCACAGACCCAGATATCACGGCGGTTCTTCGCATCAATGGCGATGCCTTCCGTGTCCAGTCCCTCCGCGTCGCACGACAGCGTATGCAGCCTGTCGTTCACCGGAATCTCGCCGGTTGCGCCAACGCTCCCCTTGGGGATGGGACGGCCCGAAATGGCCCGGCCCCGCGCGTCCCGAAACGGAATCAGGCTGGCCAGCACGGCCTTGCCGTCCTTCACGCGCAGTGCGCCGAACGAAGGGTTGTACTTCGGGGACGGAAACATTTTGGTCGGTATCGGTTTGCCCTTGGATTCGAACTTCGGCGCGTCCGCATTGGGCCCCCGGTCACCGACGGCATAGAATACCCGGCTGCCGTCCTTGGCCTTGCCCACGTAGCACAGGCCGGAGCCGATGCCGATGGTGAATCCGTCCGGGAACCGATCGGCATACACGCCCGTGTAAGGCACCCTGAAATTGTCCGGTATCTCGATGTCGTATTTCTCGATGATTGGTTCGGCCGCCAGCGCCGAGCCGATGAAAAGCGCAAGGAACAAACAGGTCAGTGGCAATCTGCGAAACATGAAGCGCCTCCTCATAAGGTTTCCGGCTAATCTACGCTGGGTCATGTATAGATGTGTGACACCAAGGTTGCAATTGCGTTGCCGTGATGCTCCGGCTGGCGCTTGCCAGCGGGGCCACCTCGCCGGTGGGGCGTCTCCGACGGCCAGGGCGCTGCCCTGGACCCGCCAAGGGCTGAGGCCCTTGGATCCCTTTCGCCGCTGCGCGGGGCAGGAGCTTGGAGGTTGGTAGTTTGTTGGCTGAAGGCTTGGCGGGCTCAGGCTATGCGGCGTCCGTAAATCTTTGAGGAGCGCGCTTTTCGCCCTGCCGGGACGAAAAAAGCGCTCCTCAAATCTTCACGGACAGTAGCCCCGCCGTCTGTGGGAGTGGGATAAGCTTGAAAGGCTCGTCAGGACGGCGGGTTGGAATAAAGTCAAAGGAAACGTTTTTTTAGTAGCTTTATTTCCTTTTCTTTTTAAAACCTCCCGGTTTGCGCCGAGAAAATCGGCTGGCGGTGTGACGGTAAGCAGCAGATACCTTGCTCCGATTTTTTCGGTGCAAACCGTTAATCGGCACGGTGGCGGAACCGTCCGCCATCGCGGACTAGAGACGCCTTGGCAGGCTACGCCCCCGCGAAAGCGGCAATGGGATTCTCAAGGCCCTCGGCCTTGAGCAGGTCCAGGGCAACGCCCTGGTCTCCCCGAAGGGGCCGCCGGAGGCCTCCCCATAGCCAATCTCTTCGCCACAGCACCATTAGCACTACAGCACCACAAAAAAAGGCCGGACGTCGTTGGACGCCCGGCCTTGTGTTCGGGGATGGCCCGGTTATTTGAAGAGGTTCTTCAGGATGGAGCCGGGGGATTTTTTATCTTTGGTATCTGTGCCGGAGGAGGAACCGCCGAGGATGGAGTTCTTGAGGTTCTTTTCCAGGTCCTTGGTGCCCTTCTTGAAGGTTCCTTTGAACAGGGCTTCGGCCAGGGCCTTGGTATCCAGACTGATGGACGGATTGTCGAGCGAGCCTTTGGCGCGCACGGGCAGGGGGAGTCCCTTGAGGTCTTCGATGGACGCGCCGTCCTGCCCCTTGAGGGTGCCGACCACGGTGACCGTGGCCAGATAATCCAGGTTGTTCTGCGGCAGGTCGGCCCAGCCCTTGCCGGTAAGCCGCAGCAGCGGGGACTTCATGAGCAGATCGTTGTTGGTGATGTGTCCCTTGGTGAGGACGGCGCTGCCCAGCAGTTCGGCGAAGTCGGTCTTTTCCGCCTCGTCGGAGCTGGAGGGCTGGCCTTTGAGCACTGCCCAGGCATCGCGCAGCATCTTGGCTACGTTGATGCCGTTGATGGCGCCGTCGGTAAAGGCAAAGGAGGCTGTGCCGGAGATGGATTTTTTGATGTTGTCCGGGGTCAGGCCGGAGCCGGTGAGGCTATACTTGGCCACTGTGGTGCCCAGGATGTGGTCCTTGCCGGTCAGGTCCTTGAGCAACGGTCCGGCCTGAACGTTTTTGAGGTCCGCGCCTTCCATCCAGGAAGCCGGGGTGGACCGGGCGTCGAGCACGCTCTTGGCGGCCAGGGCCCCCTGGTAGAGGGATGCGGAGAAGGGTTGGATGGTGACCACGCCGTTCAGGGCCCGCAGTTGGACCAGGATGTCGGTTATGGTCAGGTTCATGGCTTTGAGCTTGCCTACGGTCAGCTTGGCCGAGAGGTTCAGGTCCTTGAGTGCGGACAGGTCCGGTTCGGTGGCCGGGGTATCGCTCTTGGCCGGTGCGGATTCCGTCTTGGAGGTTGCGGCGGCTGAAGTGGCTTTTTTGTCCGAAGCCGGGGGCAGGTAGCGGTCCGCGTTCAGGTCGTCCACGTTTGCTTCAGCCGTGATGGCGGGCTTGGCAAAGTTGTTGACCGCGCCGTTTGCCGTCAGTGTGGTATCGTCGAGCTTGGCGGTGAGGGCTTCCAGGGAAACGCTGTCCGCCGTGCCGTTGATCTTGAGATCGGCCTGGGCCGAGGTCAGGGCCTTGGGGTCGCTGGTGACCGGGGCGGCAATGCCGAGCTTGTCCATCAGGTCGCGCGGGTTCATGGCCGCCAGCTTGAACTCGCCGGAGTAGTTGAGGTCGTGGTTCAGGTCCTTGGCGTAGAGGAACCCGGTAATGCGCATGTTGAACAGCTCCAGGGCCAGTTCCGTGAGATCGAACGTCTCCTTGGACTGGTTGAAGGTGGCCATGCCGGAGAGTTTCGGGCGCGCGTCGATCTTGGGCTGGTCCATCTTGACGGCAAAGGTCAGCTCGAACGGGGTGGTCAGCTTGTCGCCCACTTGACCGATGGTCAGGTTCAGGTCCGAGACGGATGCGTTCTGTCCGGCCTGCTCGTTGACGTAGTTGACCTGCGCACCGGTGATACTCACGCCCTGGACGGACAGGTTTTGCGGCACGGAGCCGGAGGATGCGGATTTACCTTCGTTTGCCGCTTCGGGCTTGGTCGGTTCCGGTTGCTTGGCATCGTCCTTTTTGCCTCCGGCCAGGTCGGCCCAGTTGGACACGCCCTGTTTGTTCACGGCCAGGTTCAGGGCGAACCCGTCGAGCACCACATCGCCGATGGCTATTTCGCCGCTCAGCAGCGGCATGATGCGGATGGAGGCCATGGCCTTGCTGACGCGCACCATTTCCTTGGGCGCGAATCCGGGGGCGTTGCCCAGGGCCACGGGGCCGACCTCCAGGCCGAGCCACGGGAAAACATTGAGTTTGATATCGCCCTCGAACACGAGTTCGCGTCCGGTGGCGTCTTTGACGGCCTTGGATATATCGGCCTTGTATTCATTGGGGTCCACTGTTGCCACCAGGATGGCGGCAGCGGTCACGAAGAGCACGACCAGCGCGCCGACGATAATGAGTCCGGTCTTGAGAGGGCGGGACATTGTTGCTCCTCCTTACAGGATTTTTTGCAGCAGCGCCGAGGCTCCGGCCCCGCCGCTTTGGCGCAGTTCGGTTTCCTTGACGCCCATGTAGTGGAACATACCGTCCAGCACCTTGTCCGAAAGATAGTCGTTGAGATCGAAACTGGTGTTGCCGGTAACCTGCGCGGCTGTCGACAGGGTTGCCAGGGTGGAGCCCATCCCGGCGGATTCGGCATACTTGGCCACTATAGGTTCGACCATGCCCTTGAGGGAATCCCGGCTCTTGGATTCAAGATAGTCGGTGCAGGCGGTCATGGATGATGCGGAGGAGCCGAGCAGCGACGCGGTGTCCGGGACAGACAGGTCTTTGATGGCGTCGAGGAACGAAGCCTCAGCCTCGGGAGTGGCCTTCTGGGCCACGCCGTTCATGGTCGAGAGCAGCTTGTCCGATCCCGGAACGTTGGTCAGCCAGTCGGGCAGGGAGAGGGCAGTGGCCGCGTCGGCGGCGTACCCCTTGCCTGTGGTCAGGGTTTGGGAAGCGTATTCGGTGGAATCGGTGAGAATCTCCCTGACTCCGGCCACGGCTTCATAGGGGGTGTAGGACTCCCCGGCGAGGGGGGCCGATTCTTTGGCAACTTTGTCGGCTGCCTTGTTCATGAGGTTCTTCCAGTCGGCAGAGGCGGGCAGGGCGGAGAGCAGGAAGATGCCGACGAGAACCGGGAATATACGACGTTGCAACATGGTTGTTTTCCTTGTTGGGGTGCTGAATCCGTCTTCATGCTAACACGGCGAAGCGTTGCTGCCTAGCTGTCGGGCAAACAATGGGATGCCTATTTATGCCCGGAGCTGATGCCCAGCCCCTTGAGCATTCCGAAACAGCCAGCCAGCATCATGTCGCCGCCGGGTGAGGGGAAGGAAACGTCGTATCCTTCCAGCATGGCCCTGCGCGGGCCGATGACGTAGGTCGGGCGGAAACCGTCCGCACCTTCCGGCAGATCCAGGGTCAGGCAGCCGTGCCCTTTGTCCTCGAAGACCTGTTCGAAGGAAAGACAGCCGCAGCGGAATTTATCCAGATCCTTCCAGAGCTTTGCCCCGTCCACGCAGCCGGTGTGCTGTTCGTACACGCCGTGGATGCGGTCCTGGTAGAGGAGAAAGGCGATGAGGTGGGAGTTGCCGATGTTGACGAGGGTGATGCCGGTCTCACGGCCGTGTGCGGCGATCTCGTCCACGTAGAGCGCGCCGAGTACGGCCGCCGCGCCGGTGTCGGCCACCGGGCCGCCGCCTATCTCGTCCTGCAGGTCGGCCAGTCGGGTGAGCATGGCGGGCGGGGTGTCGTAGATCAGGGCCTCGGGCCGTCCGCCCCCTTCGGTCAGGAAGGAACGCCACAGCTTGAACCGTCCCATGCGGTTGGACTGGCCGGGGTGAAATCCGTGGTCCTGGGCGCAAGCAGCGATGCGGTCCGGCCAGGGCAGCTCCGCAGCCTGGAAAAGGGCGCGCCACCATGGCTCGTCAAAGTCCGTGAGGTGAACCGGCTCGTAACCTTCCGGGCATTCCTCCCGCAGGGGGATGCCGCTGGCCTCCAGGGCTGCCAGATCGTCGGCCATGGTATAGGCCGCGCTTTGCGTGGCGGCTGCTTGCAGCCCGGCCTTCTGGTGGGCGCGGACGAACCGGGTCATGCCGCCGCCCATGTTGCGACCATGGAGCCATATATTCTTGCCCTGTTCGGTCAGGGCCGCGATCTTCCGGCCGATGCGCAGGGCCGGGGAGGGGAGGACGAACTTCGGGCAGTTTTCGATTTCCCGGTCCGGGTAGTGGAGGAGCACGTCCTGCGTGCCGCTGCCGATGTCGAGGCAGAGAGTGGTGGTCACGGAATTCTCCTTTTGCGGTTGTGAGAGATGAACGTAATGCGTGCCGGGATTGGTGGCAAGAAAGAGTAACAATTTTCATGGCCGGCACGGTCTTATGCGCACATGGCTTGACACGGTCCGGCAAGGCGGTAACCATGCGCCATGCTCAAAGGTCTCCTTATCGCCCTGATCCTCTTTCTGGTCGTTTTCCCGTTGTTGCGCTGTTTGTTCCTGCTGGCGGCCAATAGCCGGGCCGGGCAACTGGCGGAACTGCGGCGGCAGGCTGGCGGGCTGCTGTTCCCCTTGTGCCGGTGCTGGCTTACCGCCATTGCGGCGGATCTGGTGGTCATGCCGCTTTACTGGCTGGGACTGTTGGGCGGAGACCATCCCGAGAGCGCCGGGGACCCTGTGGTGCTGGTTCACGGCCTGTACCACAACCGGACGGCCTGGGTGGTGCTGGAGCGGCGGTTGCGCCGGGTGGGCATCGGAAACATTTCCACCTATCAATACAATAGCTTCACTTCCACCTTTGATCCGGCGGTGGCGGGACTGGCAAGGCACCTGGACCGGCTGCTCGGCGGCCGGAAGGAAACGCGCGTCGTCCTTATCGGCCATAGCCTTGGCGGTCTTGTCTGCCGGGCAGTGGCCGGAGATCCCCGCTATCGGGACCGGATTGCCGGACTGGTCACCCTGGGGTCGCCCCACGGCGGTTCCGCGCTGGGCTGGTTCGGGCCGAACCGCATGGCCAGGGACCTTATTCCCGGCCGTCACATTTCCCGCTGCATGGATGGTGTCGAGGACCCGGACTGTCCCCGTCTTTCCCTCTATAGCCCGGTGGACGACTATGTTTGCCCCCTCTTCTGTCTGGGAACCGGCAGGTCCGGCTGGCTGGAGGAATCATGTCCGCCTATCGGACACGTCTGGATGATCTTTTCCTCCGGGGTTGCCTCCCGCATCATCGATTTCATGTCCTCTCTTTGCCGCGTCTGATCCATCCGTAAAAAGACACGGATGTTGGAAAAAAAAGGACGACGTTTCCTATTTCACCGTCTTTTGCCAAGGTAACACCTGATCATCATCAAGGGATCCCAGGAGTTCTCCGCTCCTCCCTTTCTTTCCGCGCTGCGGGGTGGTCCCGCAGCGCGGAAAGCCCCTGATTCCGCGTTCCGCGCGGGGAAGACGGGAAGGGGTCGGTCCATGTCCCCACGCCGCTCCCTTCCCGTATCAGCACGCTTTTTGAGAAAAAAGGTACAAGGTTTTCAGACGAAAAAAAGTTGATTATGTTTTTTTTAACACAACACGGGTGCCCGATTTCACAACCCCCAATTCACTTGGCCGGGGACGTCGGGACGGATAGCGTGCCCTGATCCGGCACAGGCCGGAGCACACGGCTGGCGCGCACCATCCGTACAATCCCGTAGGAGGGTTTTCATGTCGTACAAGGAAATGCAGGACGTCTTGATGAAGGAGCTTCGGCTCTACCACTACCCGATCGGCGTAAAGTTCTTTTACGATCAGGCAGAGGTGGACGCGTTCCGTGAGGCAGCCCCGGAGGTCTATACCCCGGTCAAGCCCATGACGTTCTGTCAGTGGGAAATAGCGGCCCGGATGAAGGGCCAGATCGTCTATTCCGACAAGGCCGGGCTGGGGTGCGGCAACGCGCTGTACAGCTTTGGCTGGAAGGAATTGGACGATGCCGAGATCAAGGGCCATGCCAAGTACACCCGCGACCTCGACCAGGCCGAGCGGTTCGTCAAGTCCAAGGCACGTATGCCCGAGGGGCTTGTCGGCATCGCCGTGGCACCGCTGGGCAGCATCGACGGGCTGTACGAACCGGACACCGTCCATTTCTACTGTGACAACATGCAGGCCTATCACCTGGCCGTAGACTACATGGCCGCAACGGATACTCACCCGTTGCATCCGACCATCACCATGAATTCCTCGGCCTGCGGCGGCAACGTCCGCACCTACACGGCCCAGGAGTTCAACATGCTTCCGGCCTGCTCCGGCAGCTACAACGCCGGAAAGACCGAGCGGGGAGAGATCAACGTCATCATTCCCGGCAAGCAGTTCGGTGCGGTCTTCGACCGGCTTCAGGAACGCATCAATGCGGCAAGCAGCTCCATCACCCGGCCCGGCGACGGATTCCCCGGCGCGGATATCTGCAAGAACTGTCCGTTGATCGTTTTCAAAAAGGATAAGTAGGGGTTGCGCGACTCCTCCTTGCCCTTCGCGCCGCGGGGTGGTCCCGCGGCGCGAAGGGGATATACCGAAAGTTGCGGAGCCCTTCTGGCGTCTAAGACTTTTTAAATAGGTACGTCAGAAATTCAACTTTTGGTTTACTGCGTAGGGTGGGAGTATAACGCTTTCACCGAATTTCAAGGAAATGACAGAGGCGTCGCTACGTCTCTCGGATACACGAATAAGAAGAGGCCGTCCCGAAGTGGGACGGCCTCTTTTGTTGGTACGTATGGGGGAGTGGGTTAGAACTTGACGTTCTTGGCCGCTTCAATGGTCTTTTCGAAATCCTCGTCCGCGTGGGCGAAGGAGGTGAAGGCGCATTCGAAACCGGCCGGGGCAAGGTAGATGCCCTGGTCCATCATCTGGCGCCAGTACACGGCAAAGGTCTTCTGGTCCGCCTTGGCGGAACTGGCCATGTCGGTAACCGGCTCTGCGGAGAAGTAGAGGGTGAAGGCCGAGGCGATTTGCTGCACGCAGACCGGGTGGCCCTTGGCCGTCAGAATGGACGATAACTCATCGGTCAGCGCCTTGGTCTTGGCCTCCAGCGCGTCGTAGTCGCACTCGGCCAGCCGGTTCAGGGTGGCCAGACCGGCAGCCATGGCCACCGGGTTGCCGGAGAGGGTTCCGGCCTGGAACACGCCGCCTACCGGGGCCATGTGCTCCATGATCTCCCGCTTGCCGCCGTAGCAGCCCACCGGGAAACCGCCGCCGATGACCTTGCCCAGGGTGGTCAGGTCCGGGGTGATGCCGAACCGCTGCTGCGCGCCGCCCGGAGCCACGCGGAAGCCGGTGATGACCTCGTCGAAGATGAGCAGGGCACCGTACTGGGTGCACAGGTCTCTGAGTCCCTGGAGGAAGCCGTCCTTGGGCAGGACCAGCCCCATGTTGCCCGCCACCGGCTCCACGATGACGCAGGCGATTTCGTCGCCGCATTCCTCGAAGTGCGCCTTGACCGCTTCCAGGTCGTTGTACTGGGCGAGCAGGGTGTGCATGGTCACTTCCTCGGGCACGCCGGGGGTACCGGGCACAGTGGCCGCTGCGGAACCGGCCGCAGCCAGGAAGGCATCGGCATGACCGTGGTAGTTGCCGATGAATTTGACGAATTTCTTGCGGCCGGTGTATCCGCGCGCCAGACGCAGGGCGGACATGGTGGCCTCGGTGCCGGAGGAGACCATGCGCATCATCTCCATGGACGGGACGAGCTTGCTGATGGCCTCGGCCAGCGTGACCTCGCCCAGGCAGGGCGCGCCATAGCTGGACCCGTGGTCGATGGCGGCGTGGGCGGCGGCGCTCACGGCCGGGTCCTGGTGGCCCAAAATCTGCGGTCCCCAGGAATAGACGTAGTCCACGTACTTGCGGCCTTCCATATCATAGAGATAGGCCCCCTTGGCGTTTTCGATGAACACGGGCTCGCTGTTGACGTAGCGGCAGGCGCGCAGGGGGGAGTTGACGCCGCCGGGCATGAGGGGCAGGGCCTTGGCGTAAAGGGATTTTGAATCCATGGATGATGTCCTTGTTATTTGAAGTAGACCATGGAGGTCTTCTTGAGTTCCTTGAGGGACCGGAGCACGCAGTTGTCGTCGATGCCCGTCAGTTTTTCCAGTTCAGCCACCACTTCCGCCGCATGTCCTGGGTGCTCGCCGTGGATCATGGTGTAGAAGTTGTACGTCCACTCGGGATAGATGCGGCGAATGTAACAGTGGGATATCTCCGGCCGGGAGCTGAAAATTTCGCCCACTTCGTCGCGCCGCTCGGGCGGCACCCGCCATGCGACCATGGCATTGTGGCTGTAGCCCGCCTTCTGGTGCCTTAGCGTGGCCCCGAAGCGGCGGATTATCTTCCGTGCCTTGAGGTCGGCGATGAGGTCGATGACGGTCTGTTCGTCCACGCCCACCGCATCGGCAATGGTCTTGAACGGTTGCTCGGTATCCGGCAGGTCGGTGCCCGCCAGCGCCAGGATCTTCTGTTCGGTCTCGGTGAATTGTATGGCCATGGCTGTTGTCTATACCGTTCCGGGGGACCGGATGCAACAGGTGCACGAACCGAACCCGCCGCATTGACCCTTGCCAGCGTCCGGCAGGGTACGTAATGTTGCCTCCCCTGTTCAACGCCAAGGAGTTCTTTATATGAAAATAGCCGTACTCGGCGCCGGTGCCTGGGGTACCACACTGGCCGACATGCTGGCCAAAAACGACGTGGAAACCGTGCTGTGGGCGCGCGAGGCCGCCGTTGTGAACGACATCAACGAACGCCACGAGAACTCGGTTTTTCTGCCGGGCGTGACCCTGAGCGACAAATTGGTGGCCGAGATGGACCCGGCCCGAGCCTTTGCCGGGGTCGATTATTTCCTGCTGGTCATTCCCAGCCAGTTCATTCGGTCCGCGCTGGAAGGGTTCCGCGACATGCTGCCCGACCGGCCGGTCATGGTCTGCGCGTCCAAGGGCATCGAGCTGGAGACCCTGGCTCCCATGAGCCGGGTGGTGACCGAGGCCCTGGAGGGCAAACGGCCACGCTACGCCTCGCTTTCCGGCCCGTCCTTCGCGGCGGAGGTCAGCCGCGACATGCCCACTTCGGTGGCCCTCGGGTGTGAGGATCACGATCTGGGCCGCGAGTTGCAGGCCGCGTTTTCCACTCCGTATTTCCGCGTCTATTTCACGCCGGACTATCGGGGGGTGGAGCTGGGCGGCGCGGTGAAGAACGTCATGGCCATTGCCACGGGCATGGCCGACGGCCTTGGTTTCGGGCACGATGCCCGGGCCGCGCTCATCACGCGCGGACTGTCCGAGATGTCCCGCCTGGGCATGGCCATGGGCGGCCAGCAGCGGACCTTCATGGGCCTCTCCGGCATGGGCGATCTGGTGCTGACCTGCACCGGCGACCTCTCGCGCAACCGCCAGGTCGGCCTCAAGCTGGGGCGCGGCATGAAGCTGGACGAGATCATCGGCGAGATGCGGGCCGTGGCCGAGGGCGTCAAGACGACCCGCTCGCTTTATAATCTTTCCAAGAAACTCGACGTGGAGTTGCCCATCACCGAGCAGGTCTATAGTATCCTTTATGAGGACAAGGACCCGGCCGAGGCCGTCAAGGACCTGATGAGCCGGGATTTGAAGGATGAATAACCAGCCCCGAGGAGCTGCCATGCGCCCGTATCTGTTGATTCTCTGCCTGCTCTCTCTCCTGCTGCTCACGGCGGCCTGCTCCGCCCAGTGGACCAACTCCGACATTGAGGGCAACCGGGAGCGCAAGGCCCAGCTCAAGCAGGATTCCCTGGATTGCGACGTCAAGGCCGGGGAACAGTATCCCCTGGACAAGCGCCGCCAGTACGAAGTCTATGACCAGTGTATGGAGGAGCGGGGCTGGACGCGCAGGGACGCTGAGATTCGTTTCGGCAAGAAATAGCGGCTCATTGGCCGCCGAGGGGGACCCCATGGATGAACGGCCCGTACTCGTGCTCGGCTCCACCGGCTATGTCGGCGGACGACTGGTGCCCCTCCTGCTGGAGCGGGGCCATAGGGTTCGCGCGGCCGGGCGGAGCGTGGAGAAGATTCAGGCCCGGCCCTGGGCGTCCAATCCCAATGCGGAAGCGGTGCGTGCCGACATGCACGATGCCGAGTCCCTGCTGGCCGCAGCCAGAGGGTGCAAGGCGGCCTATTATCTCGTTCATTCCATGAGCCGTCCCAGCCGCGACTTCGCGGCCGAGGAACGGGACGCGGCCTACAACATGGTCCGCGCCGCCGCTGGCTCAGGCCTGGAGCGGATCATCTACCTGGGCGGCCTGGGAGAGGATCGCGACGACCAGCCGCTTTCCAAGCATCTGCGCTCCCGGGCCGAAGTGGCCCGTATCCTGGCCCTTTCCCCGGCACAGGTTACCACGCTCCGCGCTGCCCAGATCATCGGGTCCGGGTCTTCCTCCTTTGAACTCATCCGGTATCTGGGCGACAGGCTTCCCTTCATGCTCGCCCCCAAGTGGGTGCGGACGAAAGCGCAGCCCATCGCCATCCGCAATGTGCTCGGCTACCTGCTCGGCTGCCTGGAAAATCCGGAGACCGCCGGACGGACGCTGGATATCGGAGGCCCGGACATCCTCACCTATACCGAACTTTTCAAACTGTATGCCGATGTGGCCGGACTGCCGCGTCGGCACATTATCCCGGTACCGTTTATTTCGCCTCGGCTGTCGTCCTTTTGGGTATCCATGCTCACGCCCGTGCCCATGTCGCTGGTCCGGTCCCTGGTGGAGGGGCTGCGCAACGAGGTGATATGCCGGGACAACGCAATCCGGGAGCTGGTTCCCCAGGACCTCCTGAGCTGCCGTGAGGCCATTCGGATGGCCGTGGACAAGACGGCGCACCAGGAGGTGGAGACCTGCCTCTTTGATGTGGGCAGCGCCTGTATGCCGGAGTGGGCCGGAATTTCCGACCCGACCTATGCGGGCGGCACGCGCTACGAGATGGGCTACCGGGCACGGCTTCAGGGCGATCCGAAAAAGGTGTGGGAGACCGTGGCCCGTATCGGCGGCGAGCGGGGCTGGTATTATGGCGACCCGCTGTGGCGGCTGCGCGGTTTCATCGACCGCCTGCTGGCCGGGCCGGGGACAAAGCGTGGTCGGCCACAGGGCAATGGGGTGCCCCGTGTGGGAGATGCTCTGGATTTCTGGCGGGTCATTGCCAGTGATCCCGGGCGCAGGCTGCTCCTGCTGGCCGAAATGCGGCTGCCCGGAGAGGCGTTGCTGGAATTCAAGCTCACGACCCAATGGGACAATGCCGTGGACCTTTCCATGACGGCCCGATTCCTGCCGCGCGGTTTGTGGGGTATTCTTTACTGGAAGGTCATGTATCCTTTCCATCTTCTGCTTTTCACCAACATGATAGAAAATATTTCCAATCAGGCGGGTACGTTCCTCTACGAGCCGCCCCAGCGAATCGGATCAAAAAAGTGACCGGAGAATTGCGAACCGGACGGACAACCGGTACCTGCGCCACGGCTGCGGCCATGGCCGCACTGCACTATCTGCTTTTCGGCAAAAGGCTGAATGAGGTCGAGGCCCCGCTGCCCGTGGGAGGTACGCTCGCGGTGCCTATCTTTCGTGTAGAGCAGGAAGGCGAGGCTGTGCGGTCCACGGTCATCAAGGACGGGGGCGACGATCCGGATGCCACCCACGGCTGCGAGATCCAGACCGTGGTTTCCCTGACTCGAAATGGCGAAGCCGGACTTGCGGTGCATATCGACGGTGGCTTGGGGGTGGGGCGGGTCACGCTGCCCGGCCTGCCGGTCCCTGTGGGCGCGGCGGCCATAAATCCAGAGCCGCTCAAACAGATTGAGGCCGGAGTGCGGGGGCTCGCGATCGGAGTGTCGGGAAAACTCCGCGTGTTGGTCGAGGTCCCGGAGGGCGCGGCCATTGCGAAAAAGACCATGAATCCGCGCCTCGGCATTCTGGGCGGCATCTCCATTCTGGGCACGCAGGGCATTGTCCGGCCCTATTCCCACGATGCCTGGACCGCCACCATCGAGGAGGGGATGGACGTGGCCCTGGCTCTCGGGCTGGACCACGTTGTACTTACCACCGGGCGGCGGTCCGAGCGGCTCTATCTGGAGTCCCACCCCGACACCTCGCCCCAGGCACTGGTACAGGCTGCGGATTATTTCGCCTTTGCCATGCGGGCGGCTGCCCGAAAAGGGCTTGCGCGTGTTACCTGGTCCCTGTTCTTCGGCAAGCTGGTCAAGCAGGCGCAGGGCATGGAGTACACCCATGCCAAATCCGACCCCATTGATTTTGCCCGGCTGGCCGATTGGTGTGCCGAAGCAGGCTGCGACCCATCCCACCAAGAGGCTGTGCGCGGAGCCAACACCGCCCGGCAGGTGCTCAGCATCCTGGCCGAGGACCCGGCCCGTCCGGCTTTGGTTCGCCTGCTGGTACGTCAGGCTACCGGAGCCGCGCGGCAGTTCGGGGGCGGAAATATGGCAGTGGAATACGCGGTGTTTGATTTTGACGGAAACCGCCTGGGGTAGCCCAGTCTCTTTCCTCTTCCGCATCGGGGCTCGAACTGGTAACGTCCTAGCATCATGTCCGCATTCGTTGCCTGCTATGCCCTGACCCGAAGGGGGCTTGATCTGGCCGTTCGGCTGGCCGCCGCGTTGGGCGGCGAGGTGTATGCCCCGCGCCGGTATCGTGGAGACATTGCCGCCCATGCCTTTGATTCCCTGCCCGAGCTGATGGCCGAGACCTTTGACCGTTATCGCGCCCATGTCTTTGTGGCAGCCACGGGCATTGTGGTCCGGTGCATTGCGCCGCACCTGCGCGGCAAGGATGCCGATCCGGCCGTGATCTGTCTGGATCAGGAGGGGCGGTTTGCCATCAGCCTGCTTTCCGGGCATCTGGGCGGGGCCAATGAATTGGCGAAGCGGTGTGCCGAAATCGGGGGCGGGCAGGCCGTTATCACCACTGCCACGGATTCGGCGGGGCTGCCATCCATGGATATGCTCGCGGTCGAGCGCGGACTCGCCATCGGTAATATCGGCAGAATAAAGACCGTCAATGCCGCCATTCTGGATGGGCGGGCCGTACAGATATTCGATCCCGAAGGATGGCTGGAGGCCGAGGGCAAGCCTTGGGCCGCGCCGCTTGCCGATCCCTCGGCATGGTGGCCCGGAGAGCCGGGCGTATGGGTCTCGATGCGGGAGGACTGCCCTGACCCGGAAGCGTTGCGGCTATATCCCCGGGCATTGATGCTGGGCGTGGGCTGCCGCCGGGGAACCGGGGCGGACGAGATTTTTGACCATATCGAGGCCGTGTTCCGGCAGGAGCGGCTCTCGCTTCGGGCTGTTCGCGGCCTGGCAAGCGCCGAGGTAAAGGCGGACGAATCCGGGTTGCTCGAAGCGGCTTCCCGGCTGGGCGTGACCCCCGTATTTTTCGGA
The DNA here is from genome assembly GCF_050058625.1 of Pseudodesulfovibrio sp. 7M6. Classification (GTDB taxonomy): domain Bacteria; phylum Desulfobacterota; class Desulfovibrionia; order Desulfovibrionales; family Desulfovibrionaceae; genus Pseudodesulfovibrio; species Pseudodesulfovibrio salinus. The sequence continues at coordinate 128,971 of NZ_CP188816.1, forward strand.
CCGGACCAGTTGGACGCCGTGACCGTGCCCAACCCGTCGGCCACGGTGCAGCGCCGTATGGGGGTGGCGTCCGTGGCCGAAGCCGCGGCCCTGCTCCTGGCCGAAGGCGGTGAATTGCTGGTCGAGAAAACCAAGACAAAAACAGTGACCCTGGCCGTGGCCGGGAAGAAAAGGGAAAAGTAGATGCTGACAGCCGTGAGTCTCGGTCCTGGTGATGCCTCGTTGCTCGTTCCGGCGGCCCGCGAGGCGCTTGAGGCCGCCGAGGTGGTGGCCGGATACAAGGGATATATCGAGCTGGTCGATCCCGCCCTGCTGGAGGGGAAGACCGTGATCTCCACCGGCATGACCGGCGAGGTGGAGCGGGTGAAGCGCGCTGTGGAGTGCGCCCGAAACGGGCAGCGCACGGTCATGGTGTGCAGCGGCGATGCCGGAATCTACGCCATGTCCGGTCTGTTGCTGGAAGTGCTGGAGGCCGAGGGGCTGATTGGAACCGTTCCCTTTTCCGTGGTGCCGGGGGTGCCAGCTTTCGTTGCCGCATCGGCCCTGCTTGGCGCGCCGCTCATGCATGACTTCGCCTCGGTGAGCCTGAGCGATCTGCTCACGCCGTGGGAGGTTATCGAAAAGCGACTTCGTCTGGCGGCAGAGGCGGATTTCGTCATTGCCATCTACAATCCACGGTCCAAAAAACGGCGGGACCATCTGGAGCGCGCCCTGGCTGCCGTGGCCGAGCATCGCTTGCCGGAAACGCCGGTGGGTATCGTCGAGAGGGCAAACCGTCCGGGGCAGACCGTGACGTTGACCACACTTGCAATGGTGGACCCGGATGCCGTGGATATGCAGACCGTGCTGATTGTCGGTAATTCAACCACCCGGAAAAGCGGAGATTTCATTTTGACACCGCGTGGTTACGACCGCAAATACAATCTTTCAACCGAACCCTCGTAATTGGATTTATCCTTGCCTTGGAAGGGGTTTTTCAGGTAAAAGCAACCATCTACGATGCCACCCCCGGCTTGACAGGGGGGGGATACTTATTTATCCCGCATAAGTAGAGAGTGTGATTGTTCATTTTGCAAAAGGAGGAAGTAGGTTCATGAAAAAATCTCTGATGATTGTCTTGATGGTTGCGGCTCTGGTCTGTGCCTTTGCCCTGCCGTCCGTCATCGCCGGTAATGCTCCGGCTGACACCATGACGCTGCATGTGCCCGACGGCGCCAAGGCCACCAAGACCGAGGTGACCTTCCCGCACAAGAAGCACGAAGCCGTTGCCGACTGTCTGGTCTGTCACCACAAGGCCAAGGACAAGGCTGCCATCAAGGGCTGCCAGGCCGAAGGCTGTCACGTTGACGCCGGCAAGGCCGCCAAGAAAGACCCCACGGGCTTCTACCAGGCTTGGCACCAAAAGAAGGCTCCGAATTCTTGCCTCGGTTGCCACAAGGCCAAGAAAAAGGGCCCCAAGGGCTGCAAGGATTGCCACCCCAAGAAGTAATTTCACACGGGTGATTCGAGGGGGGCTGTGTGACAGCCCCCCTTTTTCCAACTGCTTCCCAGGGAGATACCATGACTCCGGCTCCGTCCAAAGATGATACTGTCGATGTGAATGACGTGTTCAGTGAAGCCCCTGAAAACGAGGCTCTCGACATCGACAATCTCGACGCCGATTTCGAGCAGGAGCTCGAAGACCTCTTCTCGGATGATCTGGAAGAGGAGAAGGCTGCCGCCGATGAGGCGGACGGTGACGGTGAGCCTGTTATTCTGGACGACATCATGGGCGATGATGATGCCGATGATCTGCTCGTGCTGGACGATGTGGCGGATTCGGCTTCCGATGAGGACATGCTGATTCTCGACGACGCTGTCGAAAGCCCGGATGACGATGGCGACGACGATCTTCTGGTGCTGGATGACGTTGTGGAAGCCGAGGCGGGCGAAGACCTGCTCGTTCTGGACGATGTGGCTGGAGAAGAGCCTGACGGCGAGGATGTAGCCGCGCTTCTGGATGATCTGGCCGAAGACAATGAGACCGTGCCCGATGCCGGAGACAGTGACGAGGATGTCATCAAGCTGGACGATCTGTTTGAGGATGTGGACGACGCTCCTGACCTTGACGATCTGCTGAACGGGGGGGGCGAGGAAGGGGCCATGTTGCTGGATGACATGGTCGAGGAAGCTCCTGCCGAAGAAATTTCTACCCCGGAAATGCCTGCCGAAGAAGCCCCGGCTGTTGAGCCGGACACTGCCGAAGAGCCTGAATTGCTGCTTGACGAGGTGATCGAAGAGGAGCCAGCCGAGGAACTGGAGCAGTTGCTCGATATGCCTCTTGAGGAAACGGCTGCGGCCGAGATCGCTGCGGACGAGCCCGAGTTGCTGCTTGACGAGGCCATGGTTGAAGATTCGGCCGAGGAGCCGGCAGAAGAGCCGGAATTGTCGCTCGATGAGGCCCTGGAAGCTGACGAGCCCGAACCGGTTGCTGCCGATGAACCCGGTGAACCCGAAGAATCTGCGGACGAAGCGGAGATTGATCCGTTTGATACCGCTATGGACGCTGCCCCGACAGAAGCGGAGATCGACCCGTTTGAGGCGGCTGCGGATGAAGCCCTGGCCGATGCTGCCGTGGAAGACGAAATATCGCTGGATTCCCTGGCCGACGAAGGGGTGGACGAAATTTTGATCGAGGATGAGGACGCGGAAGACGTTGCTTTGGTAGAGGATGCCGAGAGCGAAATTCCGGTGGAAGAAGCCGTGACCGACGACGAGATTTCGATGCTCATGGACGAACCCGCGCCCGACGCAGCTGTGGAAGCTGTGGCCGAGGCCGCAGGTGCCGACCTCGACCTTGCCGAGTTGACCGGCATGGATGACCTGACCGAAGATGATGTCATGGACGATATGGAAAGCCTCCTGGACAATGTGGAGGTGGATGTTTCCGACATCATGGACGACGACGGCGATGATGATATGGATCTGGATACCGAGGAAATGGGTTCCGTTTCGGACATGATCGCTGCCGAGACCCTGCCGTCCGATGTCGGGGTCGATCTCTCGGATGAAGTTGGCGTTGATCAGTTGATGGCCGATGTCCGTACCGAACCTTCTGAGGAAGTGGCTGAATTGCAGGCCAAGGTGGCTTCGCTTGAGGCTCGCGTGGAAGAGTTGGAACTGCGGCTGCGCGAGGAAATTGCGGAACTGGTGCCTGCCGAGGCCGCACGAATTATCCGCGAGGAAATCGCAGCCCTCGCCAGTGAGCTGGAAGACTAACGATAGCGCTGAATTTGTATTTTCAAAGGCCGGACTCTTTACGGAGTCCGGCCTTTTTTGTTTTGAATAACTGACGTCATGGCAGATTGGTCCCTGCTGGACAGGCCTGCCCGGATGTTGGCCGTGGGAGTCCGCAGCCTCGGTATGCTGGGGGCAGTTACATGCGGGAAGGTTTGGGCCTTTGGATGAAAGGCGAGCCTGAGTCTGGATGAAGATAAGAAAAGGCCTCGGCAGCACTTTGCTGCCGAGGCCTTTGTGATGCGATATCAGCCGGAGACCTAGGCGAGCAGTTCCTCGATCTTGGTCTTCAGGGTTTCGGGCTTGAAGGGCTTGGTGACAAAGGCGGTGACGCCGGTCTTGGTCGCAAGGGTCTGCTGGGAGCTCTCGGATTCGGTGGTGACCATGATGATGGGCACGTCCTCATAACCGGGAGTGTTGCGAATCTTGCCGACCAGTTCCATGCCGTCCATAATGGGCATGTTCATGTCGGTAATGATGATGTCGAAGAGATCACCCTGGGCGATGAAGTCGTATGCCTCCTCACCGTTGGTCGCCAGGGAGGGCTCGAAGCCGAGGTCCGTCAGGATGGCGCGGTGCATGGCGCACATGGAGCGGGAGTCGTCCGCAGCCAGGGCCTTGCGAACAGCGGTGGCAATCTCCGGCAGCACGGCCAAATCCTCTTCGGCTCTGGGGCCGCCGATTTCCTGCAGCAGGGAGCGGAATTCGCCGAGTATCTCCGGGTCGCGGGACTGGATCAACGCTTCGACAAGTCCGTCGCCTGCACCCGCGTTTTCGTACAGGGCGTCAAAAATCTTGGTGGCGCGCGAGGAAATGATCGCCTTGCACAGCCGGTCGCTCTGGTCGTCCGCTTTGGTGATGAGTTTGGTCAGGGTGGCGATCATGCCCGGATTGACGTGCTTTTCCAACCCGCCGATGACGGCCATGAGGATCAGTTCATCGGTCTCGGACAGGCCATCCACCAGGCAGATGAGGCCCTTCATGGAACCGATGCGGCCAAGGGCCTCGTATACGGCGTAGCGTAGGTTGGCGTCTCCCACCTGTCCCTTGTCTATGGCTGCGACCAGCCCGTCCGCTCCCATTCTGTCTCCGAGGAAGCCGAGCACGTTGACCGCCAGGATTCTGAGGTCCTTGTCTTCGGATTCAAAGGCCTTGAAGAGCATGGGGATGCAGGTGGGGCCGATGGCGACGAGGGAGTCCGTGATGATCCGACGCACCGTCGGGTTCTTGTGGTGGAGTTTTTCTACCAGAAATTCGATGGTTTCGTTGGAAGAGAAGGCTGCCAGTGCCTCAACGGCCTTCCATGTGGTCAGGTCGCAGATTTCGTAGCGGTCCGGAGCCTCGCTTTCATCTATCATCTGCTTGAAGCTCGGTATGGACTCATCGTCGTCAAGCCGTCCCAAGGCCTCGATGCAGGCGGACTGGATGAAGGGGTCTTCGTGGTCAAGATAGAGCCGGAAGGTGGACATGGTCGAGGGATCGCCAATACGGGCCAAGGAGTTCAGAATCTCCATGAGTCGGTCGACGTCGGTCTCCTTTTGCGCCATTGCCGCCAAGGGGGCCGCCGCACTGAGGAACCCGTGTTCGCCCGCCACGCGTATGCAGAGGATACGGAATCCGTCGTGCGCATCGGAAAGACCTTCCACGACCTTGGCCTCATTGCCGGACAGGACGGCATTGAGCGCGTTGACTACCATGTAGTCGATGGACGTGTCGCCAACCGGATGCTTGAGAAGCTCCAGAAGTTCGGGCAACGCCTCGGGGTCCTTGTTACCAGATATATCGTTTAGGATGGTTATCTGGTCAAGAAAGTCCTTGTCCCTGAAGTTGTCGAGTATCGCCATGCTGTTCTCTTTTTGTTTCGGTCCAGGCTATTCGAAGCAGAATTCGATAGTGAAATCACCATCGGGAGTGGTGAAGGGAATGGCCATGATCGGCGACTTCGCCATGTGGGAAATCGTATGATTGTCCCCCATGACCACCGAAGGGGTGGACCCCTGAAAAACCAGTCCCTTTTCCGCCAGTCCTGCACGGGCCTGACCCGAGATCATGTTCGTCATCTCGCCCACGGCATCACGTACATCCTGCATGATGTCCTGGATCTCGTCGCCGAGCATGTTTTTGACGATTGCCACCGCGCACCCCTTGGAAAAGGACAGGGAAACACTCCCGTTCTTTTCGCCGGTGATGCCGACAAGGCCGGTGACGTCGCCTGCTGCCACGTTGTTTTTCTTCACATACGGTTTGCCAACCTGTGGCCTGACAAAGGCCATTGTGGTCAAAACGTCGATGGCGGCCTTGATGAAGGGTTTTGCCAGTTCCACGTCCATTCTCAATCTCCTTCAGAAAGCGTATTTGAGGTCGGGGTGTCGATAACTTATCGGCAGCGCCCTGAATCTGTTCATTTTCTCTCACCCCAGCCAATGTCTTTGGACCATGGCGAGAAATATACATTCATAATTCAGCTAAGTACCGGCTTCGTTCAAGTGGGTCAAGTCATGTATATTAGAAATACCGCGTCATTGGCCTTTGATCCCGGCCGGAAGTCCTTGCTGTGGGTGCTTTTCATCATCCACCTTGCTTCTCGTGATATTTAACTGTAACTACGCGAGAGGACTTGTAAAGGGGGTATTATATGGTGCAGAGCGCATTCGGATTGGTCGTCCTCATCCTGCTCGCATGGCTGGTTGGAGAGCGGCGGGGTAGGATAAAATTGACGAGCGTGGCCGTCGGCGTTGGGCTGCAGCTGGCGTTTGCATTGGTATTTCTCAAGGTGCCGCTGTTCGGCCGTTTTTTTTTATGGCTCAACGAGCTGGCCCTTGCCGTGGAAAAGGCGACCATGGCCGGAACCTCCTTTGTCTTCGGCTATCTGGGCGGCGGCGCGTTGCCCTTTACCGAGCCCTATCCCGGTGCGTCCTATCTCCTTGCCTTCCGGGCTCTGCCCATCATTCTCGTCATGTCCGCCATCTCCGCCGTGCTTTATTACTGGCGGGTGCTGCCCCTGGTGGTTCGGGGATTCTCCCTGATGCTGGAAAAAACGCTGGGTGTCGGCGGCGCTCTTGGTGTTGGCGCGGCCTCCAATATTTTTGTCGGTATGGTCGAGGCTCCGCTGGTCATCAAGCCCTATCTGTCGCGCATGACCCGCAGTGAGCTGTTTACGCTCATGACCTGCGGCATGGCAACCATCGCAGGCACCATGCTTGTGCTCTATGCTTCCATTCTCGGCCCGGTCATTCCCAATGCCATGGGTCAGATTCTGTCTGCGTCCATCATTTCCGCACCCGCCGCCATCGTCATTTCCCGCATCATGATACCGGAGACCGGCGACGTGACCCTCGGCCACGCCGTGCCGCCGCGCACCGCCACATCTGTGATGGACGCCGTAACCCACGGTACGGCCGACGGCATCAATATCCTGCTCAATGTGGCGGCCATGCTGGTGGTTCTGGTGGCACTGGTGGCCCTGTGCAATTCGCTGCTCGCCTTTTTGCCCGATGTGGCGGGCGGTCCGCTCACCCTGCAACGCGTACTGGGGTGGATCATGAGCCCCGTTGTCTGGCTGATCGGCATTCCGTGGTCCGAGGCTCAAACCGCCGGGTCGCTCATGGGCACCAAGACCGTGCTCAACGAGTTTCTGGCCTACATGGACCTGGCCAAGCTCCCGGCCGGGGCACTCAGCGAGCGGAGCCGGGTCATCATGACCTACGCCATGTGCGGGTTCGCCAACCTGGGCAGCCTGGGCATCATGATCGGCGGCCTGTCCATCATGGTCCCGGAGCGTCGGGGCGAGGTGGTTTCCCTGGGCTGGCGGTCCATCATTTCCGGCACCCTGGCAACGCTCATGACCGGAGCGGTGGTAGGTATCATCCTCTAGCGGCTTGATTCCGGGCGCTCCTCTGGACTTTTGTTCCCGGAGGCATACATTGTAGCCACGGGCGGTTTTCCGTTTCGTCAAATCTCAACCGCAAGGAAGAGCCATGAAATACAAGATTCACCCCCTGTGCATGGGGACCAAGGTTTTCGACAAGGGCATGATGACCTACCAGCATGACTACGGCACGCCGTACACCATCCCCATCTATACTTGGTACATAGAGGGCGGGGACAAGAACATTCTGGTGGATACTGGCGAGATGCAGCCCATTGTCTCCGAAGAGCGGGAAAAGGCCATCGGCGGCCACATCTACACCTTCGAGGAAGGGCTGGCCAAATACGGCCTTAAGCCTGAGGACATCGACATCGTCATCCACACTCACCTGCACAACGACCACTGTGAAAACGACTACAAGTGCGTCAACGCCAAGGTCTACGTGCATGAGTTGGAGCTGGAACACGTCCACAATCCGCATCCGTTGGATTTCCGCTACCTGGAAGATTACGTGGAAGACGTGGAGGACAACGGCCAGATCATCGCCATCGACCAGGACACCGAGGTCGTGCCCGGCATCACCATGATTCATACACCGGCCCACACGCCCGGCGGCATGTCCGTCAAGATCGATACCGAAAAGGGGACCGTGCTCATCTGCGGATTCTGCACCATCCTGGAGAATCTGTATCCACCCAAGGAAGTGAAGGCCATGGAGATGGAGGTCATTCCTCCGGGAACCAACACCGGCCCAAACGAAGCCTACGACATCCTGCTCAAGTCCAAGGATATGGCGGACTTCATCCTGCCCCTCCACGAACCCAAGTGGGCGTCCATGGAGACCGTGCCGGAATAAGCGGCGGCAAATAGAATCGACATACAGGGGGAGCCAAGAGGCTCCCTCTTTTTTTGTCTACGGCGTGCTGTGTCGAATTGAAGGCCAGGAAGGCTGCTCCTCCGGTTTGCGCACTGCCAGAATGCAGATCAGTGCCACTATGCCCTGGACAGCCGCCACCATGAACAGTCCCGTAAATGGAACTCCGGCCGAGAGCAGGACCCCGCCCGCAAACGGTCCGGCAAAATAGGCCGCATCCGTGGCCGTCAACATCAGGTTGGCATTCAGGCCCCGCATGGCCGGAGTCGAGACTCTGAACATGATGGATTGCAGGAGCGGAAGGGCGAATCCGAGTGAGCCGCCATACACAAAGGCGCAGGCGAGAAAGAGTTGTGGTGTCGGAGCCGCCATAAATGCGCCACAGCTCATTGCCAGAACAAGCAGCGACCCCATGAGCAGCTTCCGTTGGTCGAACTTGTCAAAAATCATATTGCCCACGACGCGGAGGATAATGGTTCCTCCAAGAGAGATAGAGAAAAAGTAGCCCGGGTTTTCCAGATGTATCGCCGAACCGTAATCATTCATGAAATAGAAGAGGAGCGTGGTGGTCATGTACGTAAAGAAATTGGCGGCCATGATGATGGCCAGCCCCGGTGTCGCCAGATTCTTTCGGATCTGTATCCATGAAGGTCGCTTGGCGACAGACGAAATGGTCGTCCCTTTGTGGTGACGGTTCCTGAGCGGCAGCATCAGCAGCAGTGATGGCAGGATAACGACGGCGGACCAGGAATAGATGGTTCCCATGCCGTCCACGTGCGGAAGCAGCCAACCAATAAGCGGAGGAACAGCCGCGAAGGGAATGAGCGTGTTCAGGGTGAAGATGCCGAACATGGCGCCGCTTTTTTCCGTGGGAATCAACTCCACCAGAAGTGCAAGACTGGCTGAAACAAGGAAGACGAAGGCCACCCCGTGCAGGGCCCGGATTGCAAACAGGGCCGCTACTCCCGTCGCCAGGGGGTACAGCAGAAGTACGATCCCGTTCAGGACAAGGCTGGCGCAGACGACATTCGCTCCGTTGGACCCATTGAGCCATGGGCTGACGACGGGGCGCAGGACGAAGGCCGCCAACGGTTGCAGAGCCAGCAGCCATGCACGCCATACCGGTGAAATGCCGATCTCTCCGAGATAGCTATAAAAATTGTAGAACACGGCGATGTTGCCGAAGCCGAAAAAGGCGATAAGACATAACGCAATGAAGGGGTAGGAGTATATACTGCTGGATTCGGTGGCGGCGTGTGACATGGAGTGGGATCAACCTTGTTGAAGTTCGGAAATGCCTGGTAAAATGTTTCCCCGGAAGAGCTTGCGGTCTGCTGTCATCATTCGGAGGGGATTTTTCTGGTGATGATCTCCTCTTCAGTATTCATGTTCGCAGCGGGGTCGCTGCTATCCGTATTGGAAAAGGGTGGAAAACAGGGATTCCTTCCATGCACGTCCTAGTGCTTTATTTTCTGTGAATTGTTTGTCAACCAACTGGACATCTTTTCTGATTCACGCCATCTAGTTTGAATAATCAGGTAGTTATTGGAGGACAACTGATGGTCGATACAGCATCCAATCAAGAAAAAGGCGGATCACTTTCCCCAGTGGATCTGGCCAACCTTCGTCAGGCCATTGCAATAACCAGAAAGTCCGTCCAGAAAGGCGAAGGGCCTTTTGGCGCCGTTATCGCCGGTCCGGATGGCGCGGTGGTCATGACGCAGGAAAATACGGCCTACGCCATGCGAGACCATACAAAACATGCGGAATCCTTACTCGCATCACGGTTTTGCCACAAGTATTACGACGATCCCAGCTTCAGGGCCGCTTCCACGTTGTATTCCAGCATGGAGCCCTGTGCCATGTGCATGTTCACCATGTTCAAGGCCGGTATCGGACGGGTTGTCTATGCCCTGAGCGCCGACCGCCTTTATGAGGCGGCCAATCGTTATGGAGAATGGCCCAGAACGCTTATCTCCAGCCACGAGTGCGCACGTCTCATGAACAAGCCCATGGTTGTCGAAGGACCGTTTATCGAGGATGAAGCCGGGGCCATTCTTGAGGAAATGCAGCGCAAAATAGAGGCGCAGCTGGCGCAACAGTCGGCTGGCGGAAAGTAATGCCGACTCCGGAGGGCGCTTGCCGGACTGCCCACCATTTTTGTCCTAATTTTCAATTGTAACGGCACCGGCAATATTTACGGCGAAGCTCAATAACCTTTTCCCGCAGGTCCCTAAGCATTCACAGGCTCTGTACCCACGTCTTTTATGCCCTTGCCTTTACCGGGATGCCGGGCGTAGGGTCCCGGCCATGTCAGTTGTCATGCTTGCTGTCGCGCCTATCTTTGCGCTCATATTGCTCGGCTTTGTCCTGAACCGCCTGGATTTTCCTTCCGTTGGCTTTTGGCCTGTCTCCGAGCGGCTCACCTACTATGTCCTGTTTCCCGCGCTGTTGATTTCCGGGCTTTCCGGCCGGACGTACGATGCCTCGGCCTTTGGGCTGGCGGCCGTGCTGTTTGTGGCGGTCTGCGTGGTGGCCGGGGGGCTGATAGTGCTGCGCAAGGGACTGCCCATGGACGGTCCCGGCTTCACTTCCGTGTTTCAGGGAGCCATCCGGCCCAATTCGTATGTGGGGCTTTCGCTGGCCGCTGCGTTACTGGGGCCGAACTGGATGACCTATTCGGGCGTGGCGCTGCTGACGCTGGTGCCGCTGGTCAACGTGCTCTGCGTGGTCGTGCTGGGGCGTCATGGCTCCAATGGCGGCGGGCTTGGACGTACCCTGGTGCAGCTGGTGAAAAATCCGCTTATTCTGTCTTGCGTGGTCGGCTTTGCGCTCAATGGATTTCATGTGGGATTGCCCATCGTGATCGAGCAGTGGTTGGTCATCCTCGGCAAAGCCGCGCTGCCCATGGGCCTGCTTGCCGTGGGCGCGGGGTTGCAGGTTCGGGAGCTGAAGGGGCAGGCCGCTCCGATCGCCATTACTTCGTTTGCGCATTTGGTCGCCCTGCCGCTGGTCGCCTTCATGCTGGCACTGGTCCTGGGGCTGGACCCAGTGGTCCGCAACGCGGGGCTGATCTATACGGCCATTCCGGTCTCCGTCTCCGCCTTTATCCTGGCTCGGCAGATGGGCGGGGACCATCACCTCATGGCTTCGATTATCACAGTGCAGACCCTTATTTCCGCTGCCACCATGCCGTTGATTATCGGTTTTTTGGGCCACTGAGCCTGCCGGGCCCGGAAATCCCCTTGAATTTGTGCGTGAATTGGGGAACTATGCGCCTGAAAAGCCTGAACGGACGATAAAGGAGAGATCAATGGCAAAGGATTTCAGAGAGTTGCTAGTGGAGGCGTCCCGACACGACGTCTTTGGCCGTTTCTTCAAGGAATTGCAGATCGGCTTCAAGGCGGTGTTGTCTTTCCAGGCCAGTAAGGTCCATTCCTGCGAACCGGCCGAGACCCTGGACGACGTATATCAGTACACCCAGTGGGAAGTGCAGCTGCGCCAGATCGACAAGCCGGTGGATATTCCGGGCATAGGCCTTTGGGACCAGTTCAAGCAGAATGAATGGGCCAAGAAATTTGATCGCCCCGAGTTCCAGCGCGCCATGGTGGGCGAGTTCGTGACCACGGAAGAGGCCCAGCAGATCTTGGAAGATGTGATCGATTACGCCATCAAGAGCAATCACATCGAATCCGAGGACGAGATCATCGTGCTGGAAGCGGATATCGAACTAAAGAAACTGCGCGCCTGCACCGGATGTTCCGGTTCGGCTGCCAAATAGCCGCGTTTCCAGAATTTTTATCCAGACAAAAGCCTTGGAAGTCCATCTCCCAGGGCTTTTTCATATCCTTTCGCCGCAGGCGAGCCAGGGATTCTCAAGGGTATAGCCCTTGAGCCGCCGGAGGCGAAATCATTCGGCCATCCCGCCGCAGGCGGCTTCCTTCTCTGCCTCTGCCTTTTCTTTTTATCGCTTATATACAGCGGTCAGTTCAGCCTTGCCCAACGTGTGGGCAGGGTGGCGCCGTCCTAGACGGTCGGCCATGTAACGGTGAACCCGGCAGGCAGTTTCACCCACGCTGGTCCCGCCGCCTGGAGCATAGGGGGAACAGAAAGGCCTTACTCGTTTTGAGGGAGATGGATTCCGGCCATCGCGTAATAGTCTTTGATCCTTAGAGAATGAAGATGACGGCGGATTGCGGTAGCAAGACGGCATGGAGCCGATGGGCTATGGCGCAGGAGATCATGCCCAGAAAAGGCCGTGGGGTGACCCGTTTTCAGTTGTGCCGGGCGAAGAACGTTTGCCAGCTTGCGGTAGAGCACTCGGGTGTCCATGGACGAGTGGTCGCCGGCTTGCCCGAAGCTTTCAAGGCGTGTGTCGTTATCCGAAGATGGCCGTGAGCACGACGACGAACCCCAGGCCGGGGAGCAGGTTGGCCAGCCGAATTTCCTTGATTTCCAGCAGATTGATGCTGATGCCGATGATAAGCAGGCCGCCGCAGGCCGTGATTTGGGCAATCATCATGTCAGAGAAATATTGCTGGAAGAATCCGGCACCGATGGTCATGGAACCTTGGTAGAGGAAGACCGGGATGAAGGAAAAGAGGACGCCGGAGCCGTATGAGGCGGCCAGGGCTATGGAGGCGAAACCATCAAGAATGGCCTTGGTATAGAGGATGGTCGTGTTGCCGCGAATGCCTTCCTCCAGCGAGCCGACAATGGCCATGGCACCGATGCAGAAGATGAGCGAGGCGGTGATCAGACCATCGGTGAACTGGGCGTTCTCGGATTTGATAATGGCCTTGAACCGGTTGCCGAGCCGTTCGAAGAGGGTGTCGAGCCGCAGCAGTTCCCCGGTAATGCCGCCCAGCAGGATCGAGAAGATGACGATAAGGATGTTGTCGACCTTGAGCGCCATCTGGATGCCGATAAGCAGGACGCACAGCCCGAGGCCTTGAAACACAATGGTTCGGATACGCTCCGGAAAACGGGACTGGAGCCAGCACCCCAACACGGAACCGGCAATAATGGCCAGGGCATTGACGATGGAACCAAGCGGCATCATGCACATCCTTTGACGGCGAAAGTTGTGCAAAGGTGCTAGCACCATGTGTATGATGTGACAAGAAGATTGACAGGAACCCCCAGGCTGCCCTATGAAACTCTCTCCACGCCAGGGTGGCGGAATTGGTAGACGCAGCGGACTCAAAATCCGCCGGTAGCGATACTGTGAGGGTTCGAGTCCCTCCCCTGGTACCAGAATAAAAATAGGCGGTTAGAGAGTTTTTTCTCTGGCCGCCTTTTTCCTGTTTGTTCCTTGGGGAATTCAAAATGCCCCACATGTGCCCCTCGCTCGCAAAATGAGACAATGCTGTAAATTATATGCTAATAGGACTTACGCTGTCGGTAACACGTTGAGATGAATATCTGGGCAAAATGAAGAATGAAGGTGAAATGTGAATATTGAAATTTCAAAATTGAGTATTCAGGGCTTGTGGGGAATCTATGACTTTTGTGTAGAGATAAAAGAAAATACTCTGATTATTGTAGGAGAAAATGGAACCGGGAAGAGCACAGTTCTCGAAATTTTTTACTACTATGTTTCCGGAGACTGGAGAAGGTTGCTAGATTATGATTTTTATTCGATCGAATTACTCATCGGTGGTGTAAGGTACGAATTGAAACATGATGAGATCGATGAAATGATGCCATCGTATGAAATAGATTTAGGAAAATGGAGATTTAGCTCGTCATTTACATTAAAAATAAACGATATTTTACAAAAGTATAATGTGAACGATTTGGTTCATGACATGGGGTTAATACGAAGGATTGCCTTAAAAAAGAAAATTCCTTACCAACTGCTTTCTATGTACTTGAAAAAAATGGCTAGACCCTGCGAGGATACTGAAGAGGCTAATCTTTTCGCAATCCAAAAAAATAATTTTTCGAAAGCCGTTAATTTCGATCCTATATTCCTACCAACGTATAGGCGGATCGAGAAAAGGCTTGATTCAATTTTGAGGTTAAATGAGGAGTCTCATTCCGCCGTCAAAAATCATCTAAAAGAACATCCAATAGTCAATTTCGGAATGGAAGACGTGCAGGACAGGTTGACTACGTTGACAAAAAAACTTGGTGAAGATTTTCGAATCAAATTACATACCCTCACAACGTCATTTTTTAAAGAAGCAATAAGAGAGCATTTTACAGCCAGTAAAGGCTCGCTACATAAATTTAATACTGATACAATTGAAGCTACATTGCGAAGGGTTGATGATAGAGTACTGTCAGACTATGATAAGCAAAAATTAGAAAAAGATATTTATAACATGAAGAATAAAAAAAGGTTATCTCTTCATGATAAAGTAAAATTGTCTTTTTTTGATGGGATCTACAGAGCTTACTCGGAGCAGATTAAAGAAGAAGAGCGAATATACAGCTATATAAATCTGTGCAATAAGTACCTTGTTAATAAGGACATTGTATTTGATAATGAGAATTTTGTAATAAATATTTTTACAGATGGTAAACGTCAGATAGACTTCGACAATTTGTCGTCTGGGGAAAAACAAGTTGTATCTCTTTTTACAAATTTATTTTTTTATGAAAATGAATTTGTAGTATTTATTGATGAACCCGAACTTTCATTGTCTGTACCTTGGCAGGAATCTTTTTTAGTCGATATCAGAAACTTAAGTCATTGTGCAGGAGTGTTCTCTGTAACTCACTCTCCTTTTATATTCGATAATGAACTAAGTTCTTACGTTGTTTCTGCGGAAGAGTGTATGGTGGAACGTGAAAATGACTAGCTATACTAACTTTATGAAATCCGACAAGTTGAAGATTCAGGGGATTTATCAGAAATACAAAATTCGAGTAAAATCAAGAAAGCAAATTTTTGCTTTTTATGAGGGCTTTGAAGACTCCTCATTTTATGGCAATTTTATTGAAAGAAAAGTTAGAGGCGAGGTGCTCATAGAAACAATTGTGTGTAAAGGGAAAAAATATGTGATTGGTATTTATGAGTTACTTAAGAAGAGGGCTGAATTGTCCAGCCTACAGCTCTTTTTTGTTGATAAAGATTTAGATCCCTATGTCAATAATGAATACTTTTTACCTGGTGATATTTTTGAAACAAAATATTATTCTTTTGAAAATTACGTTTTTACAGCTGATATGCTCAAAAAAGTTCTAGTCGACTATTTTGCTGTTGAGCATTGTGATATCCCTACATTGATTGAGAAATATAACTCAGAGTTTTCCCGATTTGTAAAAGGTGTTCGACCGATAATCGGCTTGGCAATCTCATCCCGTAAGCGTGGTTTAAAGTTTATATTCAATGATATGAATATCAACAATTTTTTCTCGATTAATGATGATTTGTGTTTAATTCGTAGACGCGGAAGAAAAAAAGAGATCCTTCGAGCCTTGGAAAAGAATGAGTTTGAAGGTGAGGCTCCATTTGTCCCCGTAGCTGTGATTCATCAAATGACATCGCAATTAGCTAACGAGGACCATCGTAACTACATTCGTGGAAAGTACGAAAAATGGTTTTGGGTAAATTTTTACACGCGGATACCTAATTTTTTGAAAAGATGTTCTAAGAAGTGTCGAGAATCAGTGCATTTAAATGGTGGTGATTGTACTCGTATTTTAGCTCCCAAAGTTGTTACCTGCCTAGAGCTTGAAAAATACTTAAGGGTTAGGTTGGCTGCATAGCATCTTGAAGAAAAGCCATTCTAAAAAGAAGTAAAGTTTCAGTGAGAGCGCGAGCGGGGGGGAGGTGAAATGCGTGCAACCTAGATCGCGGCCAAGCTTTCCCTGTCCTGTGAATCAGTCAGCCCCTCTCACCCCTCCGGGGCGGGGCAAGGACCGGCCTGGGGCTGCCGCCCCCTGGACCCCTGCGGACCGTGCTGTGGTGGCAAATTGTGCATTTACACTGAATTTTGCTCAAGGAGTCTCCATGTTTTCTCTATACGTATTCGACACCCTCCGATCATTAACATCGGAGGTTTTCAATGGTTTTTCGTCGAGACCCAATTCCTGGGATTGGTGGTAAGTGGTTTGATTGCTACAAACGTCCTAAGACTCAACAGGAGCGCCGTTACTCTTTTGCGTATCCGAAGAGATTTGTTCGTGCACGGCGCAACGCGACGATGTTACCCAACGCTTGGGATGACATCCCGCGAAGTGATATTTATGACCGTTGTTGGAAGCGAAGTAAAAAACGCCGAAAACAGTGGATGCGCTGATCAAAAGGGAGTTTTTACTGGTAGCCTTTTCGCTGCTAGTAAAAACTTCCTTTTTAATTGCTGTTTATGATTGGTCTTTAGCCGAATAGACCTTCTGTCCTAATGTCATCTCTTCTTCAGATTGATCCACCATCGCATCTGTAATGTTCCCATAAAATAGGCCAAAGCAAAGTAGCGACGTCTAGCGATCAGGCAAACCCGAACCGAGCATTTCAACATATTCCGGCCCCAGAATATCCGGGCGGTACAGCGAGGGGAAATAGTACGGCATGACACGCATGGAGAATGCCACTTTGAGAGGCGCGCGATGACTCTCGGATGTCAATAGCCCCTCGTCCAGGAGCTGCCGGACGATCCTGCGGGATGAGGTCTCGCTGGTATTGAGAATCTCGGGTGCCTGGCCCCTGGGGACCTGTCCTTCCATAAAGACTGCGCGCAGCAGGCGCGATGCCCGGAGGGGGAGCTTGGCGCTTCCCCTTTGCGAACGCTCTCGGACAAACCATTCTATTCGCTGCTCGATCTTTTCCAGGCGCAATTGCTTGTGTAAAGTCCCCGTAAAGTAAGTCCATTGCAAAGTAGAGACTTCCCGCCGATTTGGAGATGCCCCCGTTTTAGGTCCGGGCTTGTGTGAGTTCCCGGCGTCTTTCCAGCCCATCCATTCCGGGCAATTGCCCGGAATGGATGGCGAACTCAATGGGTGTCAGGTTGCCCAGTGACGAGTGAGGACGACTCTCATTATAGTCCCGTCGCCATGCCTCGACTTTACGCTGGGCATCCTCCAGAGACAAGAACCAGTTCACATTGAGGCATTCGTCTCTGAAACGACCGTTGAAAGATTCAATATATCCGTTGTCTGTAGGCTTTCCCGGTCTGGAAAAGTCCAATTCAACGTGGTGTTCATAGGCCCATTTATCCAAGGCCTTTGATGTGAATTCCGGTCCATTGTCGCACTTGATACGAGTTGGCAGCGAGCGATCACAGGCTATCTTTTCCAGTACCTCGGTCACTTGCTCACCGGTAATACCCTGGCCGGCTTTGATGGCCAGACTTTCCCGCGTATAGTTGTCGACCACCGTCATCAGCTTGAGCCTACGGCCATCAAAAAGAGCATCGCTCATGAAGTCCATGGACCACACCTCATCGGGCCGCGTTGCGCTTTCTGTTTTTTCACGGTGCATAGCACTTACGATGCGTTTGGGGCGTTTGCTGCGGAGCAACAGTCCCTCCTCCTTATAGAGGCGGTATACGCGCTTGTGGTTGATTTCCCAGCCTTCTCGACAAAGTAAGACGTGAATGCGCCGATAACCATATCGAACTCGGGTTGCGGCAATTTCACAAATTCTCATGCGGAGCTCGGCCTGATCGTCGCTCTTTCGTCGGTAAGTATACAGCGACCGGGATATGAGTGCGATGCGGCATGCCCGACGGATGCTCACGTCATAATCGACCCGGAGGTGGTCCACCAACTCCCGACGACGACCAGGCCTCAGAGCTTTTTTGACAGCACGTCCTGAAGCATGACTTTGTCGAGACTCAAATCCGCTACCATCTGCTTGAGCTTGCGGTTTTCCTCTCCGAGCATCTTCAGACGGCGAAGCTCGCTGGTGCCGAGGCCTCCGAACTTCTTTTTCCAGCGATAGAAGGTCTGCTCGCTGATCCCCATTTTGCGGATCACTTCCTTCACGGGAGTCCCATGCTCGGCCTGGCGTAGGGCAAAGGCGATTTGTTCTTCTGTGTACCTTGATTTCTTCACGACGAAATCCTCCTACTTTCTGATAGTCGATTTCGCCGGAAAACTCACATTGTCGGTGGACCTATTTCATGGGAGCAGGTCAGATTGAAGAGGCCACCCAATTGGGTGGCCTCTTTATTTTTCAACGGGAGTTCTTGCCCCCTACTGTGCCGGTTCATAACGGCTGTGAATATTTCCCGCGTAGTGCTTTTATCCACCGTTGGCGGGGGGCGCCGTTTTCGATGGTCCAGGCCTGTTGATGGAGGTGGAGGAGTCGCTCCGAGTCGCGGAGGAGAATCTGTTGCTCGTTTTGGGCGAGATCGTCGGGACCGTTTTGCAGCACCTTTTCCACCAATAGGTCACGGCTGGCGGCCGTGGCTGGGGAAAGCGGAGCCGGGCAGCGTCCTTGCAGGCTTCGGCGCAAGGCGTTTACGCCCGGATCGAGCAGGGCCCGCAGGAATCCGGCCTGGCGCGGCAATCCCCACGGGGTGGGGGCAGACTCCCTCTGTGCGGTGAATTGGGTCACGTCGCGGATTTCCTGTGCCGGGGCCGATTCCTCGGGGATGAGCAACAGCTTCCATTTGCGCAGCTTGCGGCCCGGGCTGTCGTGGCTGGTGAGCACGGAAAGGGGGATGGCCAGTACGAGGGGAAGCACGATGGGGGTGATCCACCAGAAAAAGAGCGGTGAGTAGAGCCGGACAATGCCGCCCCAGACGATGCCGAACAAAACGCCGCCGATGTGGTATCTGGTCGCCTCCCACCAGGTGGTGGGTCGGTCGTCCCGCTGTTGTGATCCCCAGCCTATTTTCTTGCCCAGTAGGGTGATGAAGACGAATTTGCTGTGGAAGAGCATCCTGTTGGGTGCCAGCAGTGCGGAGAAGGTCACTTCCAGCACAATGCCCGCCAGCAGGCGAACCGGCCCGCCGAACAGGTGCGATTGACGGGTTTTGAACAGGATTAGAAGGTAGCTCAACAGCTTGGGGAGAATGAGCAACACACCGGTGGTGGCCAGCAGGACCAGGGCCCAGAGGGGTTGCCACACCGGCCATGTCGGAAACAGAGACTTGGTGGCAGTGAAGTAGCTCGGCCCGACAAGGGCCTGGGCCACCGCCTCCACCGAGGAAAGCATCAGGAACAGGAACCATAGCAGCGCCGAGGCATAGCTCATGGCACCGTTGAGAAACAGGACCCGGTGGGCCGGGAAGAGACCTTCGGAAAACAGTAGCCGCAGATGCTGGAGGTTGCCCTGGCACCAGCGGCGGTCCCGCTTGAGTTCGGAGAGCAGGTTTGGCGGGCATTCCTCCCAGCTGCCGGGCAGGTCGAAGGCGAGCCAGACTCCCCAGCCCGCCCGACGCATCAGCGCCGCCTCAACAAAGTCATGGCTGAGGATATCGCCGCCCAGCGGTGGTTTGCCCTTGAGCCTCGGCAGGCCGCAGTGGCGCATGAAGGGATCGATGCGGATCAGGGCGTTGTGCCCCCAGTACTGGGCGTCGCCCAATTGCCAGAAGGACAATCCCGCCGTGAACATGGGGCCGTACACCCTGTTGGCAAACTGCTGGAGCCGCCCGAGCAGGGTATCCCGCCCGAAACAGGCTGGCGCTGTCTGCAGGATGCCGATCTTTGGCCGCTGCTCCATGATGCGGGCCATGGCCACGAGGGTTTCCCCGGCCATGACGCTGTCCGCATCAAAGACCGCCATGTAGGTGTAGTCCTTGCCGTGGCGGCGGCAGAAGTCCGCAACGTTGCCGCTTTTCCGCTTCAGGTTGACCTTGCGGTTGCGGTAGAAGATGCACCCCTGCGCGTTCAGTTCCCTGACCAGATCGGCCCAGGCGGACTCTTCCTCTATCCATTTGTCCGCGCTGCCGGAGTCGCTCAGGATGTGGATGTCGAACCGATCCGCCTCCCCAGTCCGCAGCAGGGAGAGGTAGGTGGTCTTGACTCCGGCCATGACCCTCGGCGTATCCTCGTTGCAGATGGGAAAAAGCACGGCGGTGCGCGGCAGTTGTCTGGATGCTGCCGTGCGTTCGGCTTCGGCCAGGGCGTGGCTTACCGTGAAACGGTCGTAGCGCCGCAGCAGGGTGAAGCACCCCATGATGGCCGTCCAGAACCCGACGGAAATCCATGCGAATAGAATGGAATAGACGGCGACGATGGCCAGTTCCAGCAGCGTGGAACCCTTTTGCGGCAGGACCGACCCCACATAGGCGCTGGCCATTGCCGAGGGGATAAGGATGAGAAGGACCAGGATGAAGCGGCGTCTTTCCGCCGAGCGGTGCCATTTGGGGGTCTGGATACTGTCGGGCATAACGGATTTTAGAAATAATGGTTCAGCAGCAGGGCGGCCACCAGCAGCAGGACGACAAGGGGCAGCCAGCCCCATTGGGCGAGGAAGCCCGAAAGGCCCGTGCGCGGACGGCCGAGATACTGGGCGGGCATGTGGCCCCGATGGATGGGCGGATGGCTCGGGGGAAATGCCTCCTGCGTCAATTCCGGCAACCTGTTGTGCAACTCCCTCAGGGCCTGCCCGGCGGAGGCGTCCGCAGGCAGGGCGCGTAGCACGGAGAGAGCCAGTTCCAGGCGTCGCTCCGTGCTCAGGGGCAGTTGCTCCAGGTAGTCCACCAGACAGCGGGCTGTCTGTTCGCGCCGGTCATCCATGTCGGTCCGCCTGTGCTCAGGGGTGGTAGGCATAGTTCCAGGTTTCCGTCAGCGTGGTGTCGTTGAGCCGCAGGAAGGCACGGATGTCGATGGGTGGTTTGCGGCTGGGCAGCACCTTGTCCAGAGCCGAGGGCTTTTCTTCGGACCGGATCACAAAGGAAAGTCGCCAGCCACCAGTGTGGGGATTTTTCTCCACGTGCTGTTCGGAAACAACAGCCCCCGAACCGCAGGTCACCACGCCTTCAAGAGGGCTCTCCCGGCGCAGCAGGTTGAGCGACTTGCTGTTGAAGTCGATGACGAAGCGCTTACCGCCGTTTTCCGCATCGCCGGAGCGGGTTGCCTCCACGTAGCCAAGCGGAGGATGCGTGAACCTGCCTGCGTACCATTGCAGGCGGTATTTGTACGTTTGCGCCACGCCGAGGGGCAGTGTGTCTTCCGGGTGCCAGAAAGCCACTATGTTGTCGTGAATTTCCTTGTCGGACGGTATGGTGATCAATTCCACGTGGCCCCGGCCCCAGTTGCCCTCCGGCTCCACCCACAGGCTTGGTCTGCGTTCCTGGTTAGCCTCCAGGTCCTGATAGTTGTTGAAGTCGTGGTCCCGTTGCAGCAGTCCGAATCCCCGGACATTGTCTGCCCGAAAGGCATTGCTTTCCAGATTCTCGGGATTGTCCAGCGGCCGCCAGAACCATTCCCCGCTGTCCTGCTTTATGAGCAGGCCGTCCGAGTCGTGGACCTCGGGGCGGAAGTCGCGCACCTTGCGGTCATCGGTGTTTTCGCCGAACAGGAACATGCTTGTCAGCGGGGCTATGCCGATCTTTTCCACGGGAATGCGCAGGAACAGGGTCGCCGTCACATCCATGGTCGTGGTTTTGCCGCCGCGGATGACGAACGTGTAGGCCCCGGTGCAGCTCTTGCTGTCGAGCAGGGCATGTACTTTCAGACTGGTGCTTTTTCGCGTGGGCTTTTCGACCCAGAATTCACGGAAATAGGGGAATTCCTCGCCGTTCGGCATGGCGGTGTCTATGGCCAGTCCTCGGGCGGAGAGGCCGTACACCTGTCCTTTGGCTACGGCGCGAAAATAGCTGGCGCCGAGAAAGACAGCAATTTCATCGAAGTATTTTGAGGTGTTGATGGGGCCGTGTATGCGAAAGCCCGCAAAGCCGAAATCAGAGGGAATCTGTTCGGGCAGCGTGTGGTTGGACCCGTAATCGAACAACTTCGTGTCGAAGGGGAGGCGTTCCGACTTCCCCTTGGTGACGATGTGGATGGGAACAACCTTGTCGTAAAACAGGCCCGGATGGAAGAATTGCAACTGAAAGGGCAGTTTTTCATCCTTCCATAGCGCCTTTTCCGGGCGGAAGCGAATGTCCCGCCACGCGTCGTAGTTGAGGTCGAGCAGGGCTTTCGGAACCTGTCCCGTTTCCGGGGCGAACGCGGTCTTGCTTAGTTGCCGGGCCTTTTCCACCACTGTTTTGCGGGAAAAGGAATCCTCTTTGTCGGCCCATGCCGGGGTAACCGTCATGAGCAGCGCCAGGAATGTCCAGAACAGCAAAACACGGCGTTGCGCGTGTCTGCCGGATGCGGACCCGGCCGGGCTCAGGTTGAATGGAATATGTGAAGTCATTGGTAAATGGATTCGTCCTTTTTTAGTATATCTGTTGCTCCGTATTGGAGAAGGATGCGGCCAAAGCGAAGTTTTACGCTGGGCCGAACAGACAGGAAGGGACCATAAGCTATGAGAAAATTTTGAGCAACTTTGCGCTAAAAATAAGTAATGCGTTATCTTTTAAGTACGTTATGGAACCTGTGACAAGGGGGGGGAAGGAGGGGCATTGTGACTTCGGGGAACAGCAAGCGGCTTTTGCAGGATTGGCGGTCGCTTGGGGAGGCTATTCGGGTGGAGTGATGGCTTTCGGCCTGTTTCCAGGCCGTTTCTGTGCTGCGGCTTAAACGGCGGGGCGATTTATCCGAGATGAGAACCTTGCTGAAATAAAGGATATTGGTGTTTATTATTTCTCATACAGGCTGACTGAAAAAGCTGCGCCGCTTCGAATTTTCGGAGCGGCGCAGTGTTTTTATGGCGTGTAGAGCCCGGCCCATTGGGGCAGGTAGAGGGAGAGGGCCGGGATGAGCGAGATGATGACCAGGACCACGAAGTCCATGGCCACGTAGGGGATGGCCTCCTTGGCGATCTCGTCCACTTCGCACCGGGCCAGGTTGGCGGCGGTGAAGAGGTTGACGCCCACCGGCGGGGTGGCCTGGCCGATGGCCAGGGCGGAGATGAAGATGACGCCGTAGAAGACCGGGTCCACGTGGAATGCGGACAGCACCGGGAGGAGGATGGGCATGATCAGGTAGGAGATGGATATGGCGTCGAGGATCATGCCCAGCACGAAGAGGAGCACGTTGACCAGGATAATCATGACAACGGCGTTGGGCGAGATCTTGATGATGAACCCGGCCAGGGTGTCGATGACGCCCGTGACCGAGGCCGCCCAGGTGAAGATGCCCGCAAAGGCGACGATGAACATGATGACCGAGCTGGTTATGGCCGAGTCCACGAGAATTTCCACCATGTCGCGCCAACCGATGGACCTGTAGATGATCACGGCTACGAACAGGCTGTAGAACACCGCGACAACGGCCGCCTCGGTGGGCGTGAAGATGCCGGTGTAGATACCGCCAAGAATGACGACCGGGGCCATGAGCGCCCAGAACGACTTGCGCAGGGCGGTGAGCAGCTCGGACGCGCAGCCACGGCAATTGATACCCCGGTAGCCCCGACGGTAGGAGATGTACCAGGCCACGAGCATGGTGGCGAGGCCGGTGAGGAGGCCGGGGATGATCCCGGCCACGAACAGGGCCGAGACCGAAACCGAGGTGATGTTGCCGTAGATGATGAAGGCGATGGACGGCGGGATGATGATGGACAGGTCCGATGCGTTGGCAATGGTCGCTCCTGCAAAGGCCCGGCCGTAGCCGTTCTTGAGCATGGGGGTGAGCAGGATCATGCCCACGGCGGCTGTGGTGGCCGGTCCGGAACCGGACATGGCGCCCCAGAACATGCAGGTGAGCACGGCCACGATGGACAGGCCGCCGGTGGCCCGGCCCACCAGCAGTTCGAAGAACCCGGCGATGTGGGCGGCTATGCCCGCCCGCTCCAGAATGACACCGGCCAGGACAAAGAACGGGATGGCCAGCAGCGGGAACGAGGCGATGCCAGAGGCGAAGTTGACGCCGAGCATCTCAGCGCCCAGGTCAAAATACATGATGGCGGCCACGGCAGAGACACCCAGGGACGTGCCGATGGGCGCCCCCAGGAACATGAGCACCAGGAACAGGGCCAGGATGATGATGAATTCCACTGCTAGGCCTCCTTCTTCCCGTCGCTCAGACGCGCCCGGGCATCGCGGTAGATACCGCGAAAGACGAAGACGGAAAAGATCGGCAGCCCGGCGTAGTAGATCCAGACCGGGATATTCAGGGACGCGGACCGGGCCTGGAACAGGGTGATCTCGTCATAGATAGCCTGGATCATGTACCAGTCGAGCACCAGGAACAGCCCGGCGGCCAGCAGGGAGTAGATAAGGATCGATATTTTCTGCATGCGCCTGGGGAATCTGTGGAAGAATGTCACCATGCCCAAGTGTCCGCTGCGCTCGAAGGCGAGGCCGATGCCGATGACGGTCATCCAGACGAACAGGTTGATGGTGATTTCCTCGGTGGCGGCCAGGGAAAAATGGAAGATGTATCGGCTCAGGACATTGATGAAGGCGATCACCACCATGACGGCCATGCAGATAGCCACCAGCCAATGGTCGAGGCGAAAGCCGAACAATAATTTTTTCAACTGCTTACTCCACGGTTCGGACGCCAAGAGACGGCGTGCGTAACAGGACCGCCCCGGAAGCGATGCTTCCGGGGCAGATTTCTATCGTCTGCAAAGGGGGGATTAGAGACCCAGGTCTTGCTTGGCCTTTTCGTAGACCTCGGGACCGATCTCCTTGATCCACTTGTCGTAGACGGGACGAGTGGCCTCGATGAAGGCCTGCTCCTCCTCGGGAGTTAGCTGATGAATTTCCATGCCCTTGGATTCAAGGAAGGCGATGGGATCCGGGACTTCCATTTCGTAGTGGAATTCGTCCTTGAGGATCTTGAGGGAAGTGCCGTCGTCCAGACCGGCGCGGCTCAGTGCGATTTCGAAACGTCCGGCTTCCTTGGCGGCGGCCATGATGGCGTCCTGGATGTCTTTGGGGAAGGCTTTCCACTCGCGTTGGTTCCAGTAGATGATGAGCGGATCAACCAGGTAGTTCCACAGGGTTGCGTACTTGTGGTACTGGTAGATCTGGATGGGCACGAGCACGCCCATGGGGTTTTCCTGGCCGTCCACAACGCCCTGCTGGAATCCGGCAACGGCATCGCCCCAGTTCATGTTGACCGGGTCGGCGCCGAGCTGGCGGAAGGTGTCGATGAACAGCGGATTGCCCACCACGCGGATGCGCAGTCCTTTCATGTCGGCGGGAGTCTTGACCAGGAGCTTGGAGTCGGTCAGCTGGCGGAAGCCGTTTTCGGCCCAAGCCAGAGGTTGGAGCCGCTTGGCTTCCATGGCCTTGAACACGGCCTCACCGGCCTTGCCGTTTTTTACCTTGTCCAGGTTCTCGAAGGTGTTGAGGAAAAAGGGAAGGTGGAAAATATTGGCCTCGGGAATGACCGGGCTGATATTGATGGTGGAATCGATGGCGCAATCAATGACGCCCTTGGCTACCATCTGCGAGCTCTTGAGCTGCGCGCCCTTGAGCAGGGACGAACTGAAGTAGGGCTTTACGTTGATCTGGCCGTTGGTCTTTTCCTTGACCAACTCGGCAAACTTGGCTGCGCCGACACCCCAGTAGAGCTTCGGGCCTACCGTTACCTGCATCTTGTATTCGCGTTTGAAACCGGAAGCCTGGGCGGAAACCGCCACCATCATGAATGCTGCGGCCAGGAACGCCGCGAAAATCGTTTTCCCTTGTTTGAGATTCAACATGAACCAACTCTCCACATCCAGAGATTACTGCCAAGGTCGCTGCGCAGTCGCCGATTCAGATACGGCAACCGGACTTCGGCCAGGCAAAAGCTATATATAGAAGGAAGCGGCTGCGGATAAAACATGCGGAAAACGGATGGAATCCGTCCTCCGAAAGTGACAAGAACACCAGCGGCCCCGCCTTGGCGGAGTGCCGTCGGATGTGTGCATACCCCGGCTGTAGCCTGCCTCCCGAATGCCCTGAAACGGACCCCCGGTCCGTTGGAACCACCGGTGGCTTGCGCCCCGGTTGTCATGCATATCGTCAGTAGTATCCCACCTTCAATACCCAGGGTCCCACATCAGGTTCGCGGATATCAGCATAGCTCTTTTCAAAAGTCTACCTTTTTGCAGGTACGCCGGGCCTGTCCTGCCGAATCGGTCGATGTCCCGGCCATGAGTTATCCGGGAATTGCAATTACGCATAAAGGTGGATATTCATATCGCTTCCGGCATTTGCCGCGTGGCGTCAGCGCCTCGCTTTCATAACGTATTTTACTGAAGCATATATATGGAAATCGAACACAAGATAAAGAATATCGACGAGTTGGCCGATATCGTTGCCGATCTTCGTGCCAACGGAAAACGGGTTGCCCTGTGTCACGGGGTCTTTGATCTGCTCCATATCGGACATATCCGCTACTTCCGTCAGGCCGCAGGATGGGCCGATGTGCTCGTGGTCACGGTTTCGCCGGATCGGTATGTGGACAAGGGGCCGCACCGGCCCGCTTTTCCCGAGGCGTTGCGCGCGGAAGGCGTGGCCTCTCAGGACGTGGTGGACTATGTGGCGCTGAACGAATGGCCCACGGCCGAGGAGCTGCTGCGCAAGGTCAAGCCCGACGTCTACGTCAAGGGGGCGGACTTCAAGAGCATCGAGGCCGACCCGACCGGCAAGCTCCAGCGCGAGGCCGAGGTCTGCAAGGAGATCGGCACCGAACTCAAGCTGACCCGGGAAATCGTGTTTAGCTCCACCAACCTGATCAATCGCTTTCTTTCCTCCTTTCCCGACGAGGTTAAGGAGTACCTGGAGATATTCCGCTCCCGGTATGACATAAAGGAAATAGACGAACTCCTGGCCCGGATGCGCGAGATCACCGTGACCGTGGTCGGCGATACCATTCTGGACGATTACCAGTACTGCTCCCCCCTCGGGTCATCCTCCAAGGCACCGGTCATGGCCTTCAGCCACATGGATGGTGATCTGTTCGCGGGTGGGGTCCTGGCCATTGCCAACCATCTGGCCCAGTTGGCCGGGGAGGTTCGCCTCTTCACCGTGCTGGGGGAGAAGGACACGCAGGAAGAATTCGTGCGGGAGCATCTGTTGGAGAACGTGGTCCCGTACTTCGCCTACCAGAAGGACGCGCCCACCATCCGCAAGCGGCGGTACCTTGAAGGCGATACCTTCACCAAGCTTTTCGAAATTTACCACATGGACGACTCCGGCCTGGACAGGGCGCGCGACGAGGAATTCCGCGCGGCCGTCATAGAGAGCGCGCAAAAGAGCGATCTGACTCTGGCGGCCGATTTCGGGCACGGGGCCATCAGCGCGCAGTGCCGCCAGGAACTGGCCGCTGCGCCGTTTCTGGCCGTCAATACCCAGGCCAATGCGGGCAACCGCGGCTTCCACACCATTTCCAGCTATGACCGCTGCGATTTCGTCAGCCTTGCCGAGCCGGAAGTGCGGCTGGACACGCGCGACAAGCAGAGCGGCGTGACCTCGCTGACCACTGTGGTACGTGAAAGAGTCGGGGCCGGTATGGTGGCCGTGACGCGCGGCAAGAAGGGGTCCTACATCCAGACCGAAAGCCTCGGGCTGCTCATCCCCGCCTTTGCCGACAAGGTGCTGGACAAGGTCGGTTCCGGTGACGCGTTTTTTGCCGTGGCCTCGCTGGCCGCTTGCCTGAAGACGCCGCCGGAGATGGTCGGTTTTCTCGGCAACATCGCCGGTTCCATTGCCGTGGGTATCATAGGCAACAAGGTTCCGGTTACCCGGCAGGCGATTCTGAAACATGTGACCTCGCTCATGAAATAGAGCAGGGCATGGTTTTCGGAGGCGTCGTTGACGCAGGTGGTGAAAGCTTCTATACACGAGCATCCCATTGCGGACAGCCGCATAAAGGCCAAACACCCGGACGGACAGGCTGACAGATTATGAATTGGACACATTCCATTGAAAGCGTGATCTCGGCGTTGCAGGCCATGGCCGTCACCGACGGGCAGGGCAACTTCGTTCCCGCCGACGCCGCGTTCGACCTGCTGAAAGGCTGGATTGCCGACTGCCGGAAGGACAAGCGCCGCGTCTACTTTGTGGGCAACGGGGCCAGCGCCTCCATGGCCAGCCATTTTTCCGCAGACCTAGCCAAAATGGGTCAAGTGCCGACTGAAGTCTTCACCGATTGCGCCCTGATCACCGCCACGGGCAACGACATGGGCTACGACCAGTGCTTTGCCTATCCGCTACGCCAGCGCATGGTGGAGAAGGAAGTGCTTATCGCCATCTCCAGTTCGGGCAATTCGCCCAATGCGGTGGAGGCGGTCAAGCTGGCGCGTAGCCTGGGCGGACGGGCCGTGACCGTAACCGCCATGTCGCCCGACAACACCATGCGCGGCCTGGGCGACCTGAATTTCCATTTACCGGCGGACGCCTATGGCATGGCCGAGTCCGGCCACGCCGTGCTGCTCCACCACCTCATCGACCTTTTTTCCGAGTAAGGCATCATCCATGGCAGACAAATTCCGCATCGACAGTCACAAGCTCATGTTTCACCCCGAGCGGGTTTCCAATTGGCTCGAGGGGGAAAACACCTACCCCATCTACATGGAGATCAGCCCTTCCGGGGCATGCAACAACCGCTGCGTGTTCTGCGGCAAGGACTTCATGGAGTACAAGCCCCGTTTCCTGGATACCGAGGTGCTCAAAGTGCGCCTGAAGGAAATGGCCGAACTCGGCGTGAAGTCCATCATGCACGCGGGCGAGGGCGAGCCGTTCTTGCACAAGGACATGGCCGAAATTGTGCGCTACGGCAAATCCGTGGGTATTGACCAGGCCTTCACCACCAATGCCTCGCTGATGAAGCCGGAGATTGCCGAGCAGATTCTGGAGCACACGACCTGGATCAAGGCGAGCTGCAACGCGGGAACGCCGGAGAGCTACGCCAAGATTCACCGGACCAAGGCTTCGGATTTCAACAAGGTGCTGGAGAACATGGAGGCCGCGGTCAAGCTGCGCGCCAAGCACGGCTATGCCTGCACCCTCGGAATGCAGATTCTGCTGCTGCCCGAGACCCAGCACGAGGTTGTCGGCCTGGCGGAAAAGGCGCGGGACATCGGACTCGACTACCTTGTGGTCAAGCCGTACTCCCACCATCCCAAATCCCTGTGCCAGGGCTATAAGGACGTGGACTATTCCCACCTGGAGAACCTGGGCGAGGAACTGGCCAAAACCGCCACCCCCACGTTCCAGCCGCTGCTGCGCCTGCACGCCATCGACAAGTGGCAGGCCAAGGACCATTCCTACAACCGCTGTCTGGGCCTGCCGTTCTGGGCCTACATGGACGCGGGCGGCACGGTCTGGGGCTGCTCCATGTTCCTGAATGACGACCGCTTCAACTACGGCAACATCAACGACCAGACCTTCCGGGAAATCTGGGAAGGCGAGAAGCGCACCGAAGCCATGAAGTGGTTCAACGAAAAGTTCGATTCCAGTTCCTGCCGCGTCAACTGCCGCATGGACGAGGTCAACCGCTACCTGTGGGAGCTGAAGCACCCCGGGGCGCATGTGAATTTTATTTAGGCTTCGGACTGGCTGCCGTATAGGCGGAGAGCCGCCAAGCACGGCCGCGCCGCCGGAAGAAACCATGACGACGCACTGGACTCCACCTTCGGCAGGGCCGCGGGACGCGTTGCCTCATCCGGAGTTGGGATGCTGTTTAACTCGCCCGTCTTTCTTTTTGCCTTTCTTCCACTGGCCGTGGCTTTTTTCCTGCTGGCCGGCCGATGGGGTGTGCGGGCGCAGATATATCTGCTGACCATTGCGTCGCTCTTCTTCTATTCCTTCTGGAAAGTCGAGTACCTGGGCATCCTACTTTCAAACATTGCCGTCATGTTCACCCTGGGGCAGTGGATGCTGCGGACCTCGGACAGACGGCTCCGGCTCCTGCAACTGCTCGCCGGGATCGCCTTTTGTCTGGGGGTACTCGGGTACTACAAATACACCCATTTTTTGATGGCGAATCTGGGCTTTCTTGTGGACCTTCAGCCTGTGCAGGCCCGGACCATTCCCATTGGGCTCTCCTTTTACACGTTCACTTCCATCGCCTTTCTCGTGGACGTCTATCGGCGCGAGATCGACAACATTTCGCTGGGGGAGTACGGGGCGACCATCACGTATTTCCCCCATCTGGTGGCCGGGCCGATACTGTACCATCACGACATTATTCCGCAGTTGCGGGGGAAACCGCACCGCCTGAGCCAAAAGGGACTCTATCTGTTCCTGATTTTCTTTTCCGTCGGTCTGTTTAAGAAAGTGTTGCTGGCAGACCACATTGCTATGTTTTCGGACCCCATCTTTGACGCGGTCGCCAAAGGTGGCGTTCCAGATACTGGCCAGGCGTGGCGGGCTGCTATCTGCTATACGCTGCAGCTCTACTTCGATTTTTCCGGCTACTCGGACATGGCCGTGGGCATCGCCAATCTCTTCAATATCCGCATCCCCATCAACTTCTTTTCTCCGTATAAATCCAGGAATATTGCCGACTTCTGGCGTCGCTGGCACATCTCCCTGGGATATTTTCTGCGGAAATATATCTATTTCCCGCTGGGCGGGAGTCGCAGAGGGCTGCCCCGTACGCTGGTAAACATGATGGTTGTCATGGCCTTGTGTGGACTGTGGCACGGTGCGGGGTGGAGCTTCATCATTTGGGGCGTGGCCCACGGACTGGCCCTGTGTGTCTACAAGCTGTGGGCGGCTTATGGCTTCCGGTTGCGGGAGGGAGCGGGGACCGTGCTTCGGGTCGCCGATCGGTTGGCGGCCACGCTACTTACTTTTCTTTTTACCACGCTCTGCTGGGTTGTCTTTCGCAGCGATACGATCGAGACGGCCTGGACCATCATCAAGGCCATGTTTTCCAGTACGGGATCGAAGCTGCGGTTTATTCCAACCTCTCGCGCTGAATTGTACATGGGGCTGCTGCTAGTAGTGGTCTGGGTGCTGCCCAATCTCTATCAATGGTTGGACGCCTACCAGCCCGCAACGCCGCTGTACAAAACGGAACAGGGACTGCCAGCCATCACCTCCAGCCGGGTGCAGGCCCTCGCGGGTCTACTGTGCGGCGTGCTCTTTGCGGTTGCCTTTGTCGCCATGCTCGTCAACGGCCAGTCCTCCTATCTCTACTTCGAGTTTTAAAATGAAAGCATTCTTTTTCGCCTTCATAGCCGTTGTGGTCCTGGGAGGAGCCTTCCTGTCGATCAATTACGGTCTTGTCCATCTTGCCGGAGAGGACATGTCCTACAGAGAGGTTATCGCCGAACTGAAGAAGGACGGCAAATCACTCTACGGCAGCGCCTTCAATAATGACTACATCAGCTACAAGAAGCTGGTGTACGAGGATATCAAACCTGAAATCCTGGTGTTGGGATCTTCCAAGGTGCTTTATTTTACACAGAGCTATTTCACCAAGCGCATGGCGAATTGTGGACTGGCGGCCAATAACGTCTATACTACCCGCCAGTTCCTGCGCATGGTGGAGTCGAAGCAGCCCCGTCCGAAAATGATTCTGCTTTCGGTGGATCACTGGTGGTTCATGGAAGACATCGACAAGATTCAGGACACAGTCTCCTCTTCCTCAGGGGATGAGATCACCTACCAAAAACTTTTTTCTCCCATCCACTATTATTCTCAGGATAAAATAAATCTCAAAAGACTGTATAACAGTTGGAGAGAACGCTCTGCAGCCACCTCGTATGGGATGCAACGGATCGGATTCAGGGCGATCATGCAGGATGGCGGATTCTTTCGTGACGGCTCTTCTCGCTATGGCCGTCAGATGGAGCAACCGCCTGATGAAATCAGCCATTTTGATACGGTCGGCATAGCAAAGATTGATGCTCAGCCAAGTTCCTATTTGTATGGAGACCACTATAATCCGAAAGCCGTATCCATCATTTTTGATGAGGTGCAACGAATTAGGGACATGGGGATACCAGTCATCGTTTTTCTTACTCCCATTCTTCCTGACTATTATGATTACCTGGCAAGGACCGGAAAGAGTCATTACATTTGGGAGCTGGAACAGGATTTGACCGAACGCTACAACGTCCATTCCTATGTCAATCCGCATAGGCTTGGACTTACCAACTCGGACTTCATTGATATGATCCACGTCCGTCCTGTCGGAGCTGCTAAGATGCTTGAGTCCTTGGCCAAGGCAGAGCCCGCTGTTCGGGAGATCGTTGACGAGAAGGGGATTGAAAAAACCATCGCGGACAACAGAATGCGATGATTGCTCCTTTTGTACTTCGTTTCGGTTTTGTTTTGCAAAGGACTTCTTGTCCTGGCCCTTGTTGCACATTATATTGATGTTTGGTACTAACAACCCGCTTTCGTAAAGGGATATTGAACCCTGCCTTCCTAGTCGGAGACCGAAGCAGCTTCTTGTTTTTCTTCGATTCTTCAGGCGAGTGGAGGGTGACTGCGAAAGGCTCTTCCGTGAGCGGTCCGTATTGTTCCGGGCCTTGATCGGGAAGCCGGGAAAAATGCAGGAAAAGCCCATGGCGTGATGCTTCCGGGCCGAATACCCGCCTCCGCTGCGAGGACCCCCGTGCAAGGACACGCCAGACGGGAGCCTGTCCCCCACAGAAGATGCCCGGTGTTCCCCCAGTATTTCACGACCAAAAGGTAACGACTACAATACAAAGGCGCATCCGCTGCCGAATGCGTCCCAATGGTGGAAAGCGTGATCGAATCCATACGCAAAAGACACGAAGCGTCTGAGGCCCAGCCCCTAGATGCGCGCTCCATTCAACTGCGCGAAATGGTGGTGGACACCCTGGAGTGCGCGGAGCGCGGACACATCGGCTCGTCCATGTCACTCATCGAAATCATGCGGGTGCTCTACGACGACATCCTTCGTTTCGATCCGAAACGGCCGGACTGGAGCGAGCGCGACCGCTGCATCCTGAGCAAGGGGCACGGCTGCCTGGCCCAGTATGTCATGCTGGCTGACAAGGGGTTCTTTCCCAAGGGCAAGCTGACCGAGTTCTGCGCCTGCAACGGCCTGCTCGGCGGACATCCCTGCGCCACCAAAATTCCCGGTGTCGAGGTCTCCACAGGCGCCCTCGGCCACGGTCTGCCCGTTGGCGTGGGCATGGCACTGGATGCCAAGGTTCGGGGGCGGAAGAACCGTGTCTTCGTGGTCATGGGCGACGGCGAGTGCAACGAGGGTTCCGTGTGGGAAGCGGCCATGAGCGCGGGCAAGCGCGGCCTGGACAACCTGGTCGCCATGGTCGACTACAACAAATATCAATCCTATGGCCAGACGAGCGCCGTGCAGGAGCTTGAGCCCTTTGCTGACAAGTGGGAGGCATTCGGGTTCCACTGCGTGACGGTCAACGGCCATGACGTGGACGCCCTGAAGGCCGTGCTCTCCGCCGCTCCCTTCGTGCCCGGGCGGCCCTCCGCCGTTATCTGCGACACGGTCAAGGGCAAGGGTATCCAATTCGCCGAGAATAATCCGGCCTGGCACCACAAGAGCAAGCTCCCGGCCGACGATATCACCGCCATGCGGCGCTGCCTGGAAGGATAATCATGCGCAAGAAATGCCTCGACATGGTTCAGGAACTCGCCCAGAAGGACGAGCGTGTAGTTTTCATCGGTTCCGATCTGGGATTCAAGACCCTCGACTCCTTCCGCCAGGAGTTGCCCGACCAGTTTTTCATGGAGGGCATCAGCGAGCAGAACGTCATCGGCATGGCCGCGGGCATGGCGCTGGAAGGGCGCATCCCCTACGTCAACACCATCGCCACGTTCATTGTCCGCCGCGCCCTGGAGCAGGTGTCCATGGACCTGTGCCTGCATGATCTGCCGGTGCGGCTCATCGGCAACGGCGGCGGCGTGGTCTATGCCCCGCTCGGGTCCACCCATCTGGCCATAGAGGACATCGCCCTGATGCGCTCCCTGCCCAACATGACCATTGTCTGCCCGGCCGATGCCGAGGAGATGGAACGGTTCATGCGGGTTTCGGTGGACTGGCCGCACCCCATTTATATTCGGCTGGCCAAGGGGTACGATCCCATTGTTTCCGATCCCGACCGTCCCTTTGTCATTGGCAAGGGCGAGGTGTATGGCGAGGGCAGCGATGTTCTGCTGGTCACCACGGGCATCGGCCTGCGCGTCTGCCTGGAGGCCGCCGAACTGCTGGAGGCGCGGGGCATCAGCACCCGCATCCTGCACTTGCCCACGGTCAAACCCATGGATACCGAAGCCCTGCTGAAGGCGGCCGGAGAAGTCCGCGCCGTGGTTGCGGTGGAGGAACACACCATCATGGGCGGACTGGGCAGCGGCGTGGCCGAAACCATGATGGAGGCCGGGGTCTACCGTCCCTTCAAGCGGGTGGGTATTCCGGACGTGTTCCCGGACCACTACGGCACTCAGAACCAGATCATGGAACGGTACGGCATCTGGCCCGAACCGCTGGTGGCCACTGTGGTTTCCCTGCTGGAGAAGTAATGGGCCAGCTGCGGAATTTTGTTACCCCGAAGCACACGTCCACCAGCCGGGAGTACCTGCCACGCATGATGGACGATAAGGTCCACTGCATGCTCAAGGCCAAGGAGTATGAGTCGGACTATTGGGACGGCGACCGGCGCTACGGCTATGGCGGGTATTCGTACCGGGCGGGCTACTGGACTCCGGTGGCCGAGGCCCTGATAAACGCCTACGGTCTGAAACCCGGCGCCAAGATTCTGGATGTGGGCTGCGGCAAGGCGTACCTGCTGTACGAGCTGCATTTGCTGGGCATGGACGTGCGCGGTTTCGATATCTCCCGGCACGGACTGAACGACGCCATGGAGCCGATCCGCGACAGGCTGTTCCTGCACAAGGCCCAGGAGCCGTATCCCTTCGAGGATAACGAGTTCGATCTGGTCATCTCCATCAATTCCCTGCACAACCTGGAAATCTTCGATCTCAAGACCGCTCTCGGCGAGATCGAGCGCGTGGGGCGGCAGGGGTATGTCTGCATGGAGAGCTACCGCAACGAGCAGGAACAGTTCAATCTGCAATGCTGGGCCCTGACCTGCGAGTCGTTTTTCGGCAAGCAGGCGTGGGAGTGGCTCTTCAAAGAGTTCGGATACACCGGCGACTACGAATTTATCTATTTTGTATAGGAGTACAACGATGGGCAACAAATATTCCATGATGAAGGTCTTCCACTTCAAGGACAAAATAGATTCCTTGCCGCTGGAGAACCCCGAAATCCAGCCTCCGCTGCATATCCGCATCAAGCCTATCAACGCCTGCAATCATAGCTGCGCCTACTGTGCCTACCGCGCCAAGGATTTGCAGCTGGGCAAGGATATGAACATCTCGGACTCCATCCCCAGAGAGAAGATGCTGGAGATCGTGGACGACATCATCAATATGGGCGTGAAGGCCATAACCTTCAGCGGCGGCGGCGAGCCCCTTTTCTACCCGCACATGGCCGAGGTGCTGCGCCGTCTGGCCAGCTCGCCGGTCAAGTTTGCCACGCTGACCAACGGCGCGCTTCTCAAGGGAGAGGTGGCCGAGTTCTTTGCCCTGAACGGCTCCTGGGTACGCATCTCCATGGATGGCTGGGACAATGCCAGCTATACCAACTATCGCGGTTGCCCGGACGGCGAGTATGACAGAATCCTGAGCAACATCCGCAACTTCAAGAAGTTCGACGGGCCCTGCCATCTGGGCGTGAATTACGTGGTGGACAAGACCAACGTGGGCCACGTTTTTGAAGCGGCCAGCCGACTCAAGGATGCGGGCGTGGACAATCTCAAGATATCCGCCTGTATTATCGACAATGACGGTGCCAAAAATAACGCTTACCACGACACGTTCTTTGACCAGGCGCGGGAGCAGGTCGCCCGGGTGCAGGAAGAACTTGGCGAGCCGGGCTTCGAGATCTTCGACGCCTACCATCTGGAGGACGACTGTTTCGACAAGGATTACTCCTGGTGCCCGTTCCTTCAGATTCGGCCGGTTATCGGTGCGGACCAGAATGTCTACTCCTGCCAGGACAAGGCCTACAATTTGGACGAAGGCCTCATCGGCAGCATCAAGGACGTGCGCTTCAAGGATTTCTGGATGAACGACAAGGAAAAGTTCTTCCGCATCAATCCCTCGAAGATCTGCAAGAACCACTGTGTCGCCAACTCGCGCAACAAGATGCTGCACGAGTACTTCGGCACCGATCTCGATCACCTCGGATTCGTATAGGGGAGCCGCCATGCGCAAGATGCCGCCACGCAACCTCTTTGGCGAGGCAGAACTGGACGCTGTCCGGGAAGTGTTCGAGCACGCCTGGGAGCAGGGCCGAGATTTCGGCTACCAGGGCGATTTCGAGAAGGCCTATGCCGACGATTTCTGTGCCTTCATGGGTGGCGGATACGCCGACGCTGTCTGCACCGGTACGGTCTCCATTCTGGTGGGGCTGGCCGCGCTGGACCTGCCCAAGGGGAGCGAGGTACTGGTCTCGCCCGTCACCGATCCGGGCGGCGTCACTCCGGCGTTGTTTTTGGGGCATAGCCTGACCTTGGCCGATGCCGAACCCGGCACCTTCAATGTTGGCCCCGAAGAATTCGAGGCGGCGTTGACACCAAATACCAAAGGCGCGCTTATCACCCATCTCGGCGGTTTCCCGGCCCGGATGGAAGAGATCATGGAGATCGCCCGCGCACGGGGCGTAAAGGTGCTGGAGGATTGCTCCCAGGCCCACGGGGCCAGCTACCGGGGCCGCAAGGTCGGCTCTTTCGGCGATATCAGCGCCTTCTCCACCATGTTCTCCAAGAATCATGCCTCCGGCGGATGTGGCGGACTGGTGTACGCCAAGGAAGAGTCGGGCTATCGCCGTATTCGTTCCATTGCGGACCGGGGTAAGGATTTCTTTGCCGAGGATTTCAATCCCAAGGACCCGGCCCGTTCGCTGTTCGCCGGGCTGAATTTCAATCAGAACGAAGTGGCCTGCGCCATCGGCCGGAGCACGCTCAAGCGGCTTCCGGTAATCATTGAACAGCGGCAGCACGTGGCGGACATGCTGGCCGAAGGACTGGCGACTGTGCCCGGCCTCCGCGCCCATCTGCCTGTGGATGGGGGCGTTCCGTCCTACTTCTTTCTGACCGTTGTTGTGGACGAGGCGGCTTTGGGCATGACCAAATTCCAATATACCGACGCGTTGGCCGAACGCGGTATCTGGTTGAACCCCGACTATCGGTTCACGCTTCAGGACTGGCCCTGGCTGGCCGATTCCATATCGGGCAACGACAAGACGCCGAATGCCGCAGCCTTCCGGGCGGGCAGCTTCAACCTGCTGTTCCACGAGAATTTCAGTAAGGACGACGTGGACTACATCGTGGACACGTTGCGGCAGGTACAAAAGGAACTCGCGGGCTGACCCGCCGGAGGAGCGCATGCAAGGCAAGTTTTCCGTGGTCTCGGAAGAGGCTGTCATCGGCACCGACGTGCGCATCTATGATTTTGTCAATATCTACGGCAAATGCCGTATCGGCGATGACTCTGTCATCGGCGGGTTTGTGGAGATTCAGCCCGGGGTGGAAATAGGCGCTCGGGTCAAGGTCTCCAGCCATTGCTTTCTGTGCACCGGCGTCATCGTCAAAGACGAGGCATTCATCGGGCACGGCGTCATGTTTACCAACGACCTGTTTCCCAAGGCCGTTTTTGATGACGGCAGACCGTTCAATGCAGCGGATACCGAGGTCGTGCCCACGGTCATCGAGAGCCGGGCGGCTATCGGCAGCGGCTGCACCATCCTGTGCGGCATCACCATAGGTGAGGGTGCCCTGGTGGGCGCTGGCAGCGTGGTGACCAAGGATGTTCCTCCGCACACTCTGGTGGCGGGTAACCCTGCAAAGGTTATACGAAAAATTTAGTTTCAGACAAGAATGGCGCTCCCAGAGAGGGGAGCGTCGCATAAGGAGAACGCCATGAGTTTCCATGTACCGGATCAGCCGCAACGGCTGCTGCTGGCCCTGCAGGAAGGATATTGCAACCTCAAGTGCCCCATGTGTTACGTGCATTCGCCGTCGAGCACGATGAAGGTCCGCAAGGGAACCATGGACTACGACAGCATGGTCGCACTGCTCGACCGGTTCGATTCCCCCAAGCCTTCGATCGGTCCGGCCACATGGGCCGAGCCGCTGATGCTGCCCGAGTTCGACAAGTATCTGACAGCGATGAAGGAACGCGGGTTCGCCGTCAATATCAACACCAACGGCTTTTTGTTGACGGACAAGCTTGCCGAACTGATGGTGGCCTTGGAGGTGGAGTCCGTGTTCATCAGCGTGGACGCGCACTCCCCGGATGTCCTGCAAAAGGCTCGCGGCACTTCCAAGCTCGACGAATTGCACGCCGCCGTGCATCGTCTGCTCAAGGCCCGAGGGGCGCGGTCCGCGCCGCGCATCGGCGTTTCCTTCCTGATGCAGGAGGCCAACGAGTTCCATCGTGACGAATTTATTGCTCACTGGACCCAGTATGTGGACGCCGTCCGCGTCAACGAACGGCTGGATCAGAATTCGACACAGCGGCACATCGACCTGCCCAAGCGGATTCCCTGCGGTTATCTTTACGATACCCTGACGGTCAACCATGAGGGCGACGCCGTCATTTGCTGTCTGGATGCCCAGAGCGATTATGTGATCGGCAACGTCTTCGAGCAGGACTGGCGAGAAATCTGGCACGGCAAGGCGTTCAACGCTTTTCGGGCGCAGCATGAGGCCGGCGAGTTCAGCAAGGTCGCCCTTTGTGCCGATTGCGAGGCCTGGGCCGGTTACGAGATGCGGGAGCGGACCGAAGGCGATATCCTGATTCGCGAGTCGGCCACCACCAGCCACTACAACCGTCTCGACCGGTTGGGCTCCTGGGACCGAGGCCTGTACGATAAGCGCTACGAAAAGTAACGCGGCCTTATTTATATGACACAGGAAAAGGCCCGGTCATCATTGTGATGGCCGGGCCTTTTTATCCATTGGGGGATCTACTCGGCCCAGAAGGGGTAGGTTCGCAGGCTATAGGCGCTCATGTGACCCTGGTAACGGATGCCTGTACCCTGCTCCAGAATATCGCGGAACCGTTCCTGCAACGTTTTGTCCTCATCCGTCTCTACCCAGGAGCCGTCCAGGCGGGCGGTCATTTCGCGTACCGCTTCCGTCACTTCCTCCGGGGTGCAATCGTGGACCACTATGTCGTGGGGCGAAAGGTCGGAAGCGTTGACCATTTTGGCCAACTTTCGGCTGAATAGTTCACTGAGGCTGAGATATCGCTCTTCCTTTGTGTGCCAGTATTTTTTCAGGGCCACCATGGTATTGGGTTTGAAGAACGGCACATCCGCCGGAGGGATGGAGTGGACGTACAATACCGGCTTCCTGAAGCTGCATACGGTGATGGAATCCAGTCCGGTTCCGCACGACAGGAAAAACCGGCAGGCGGCCGAAAGATATACATCCAGCAATTCGGTTCGTTTGCCGGAAAGACTGTAGTCGATGATGCCCGGATGGGAAGTGGGCAGCTTGCCGGTCACGGCGGTTCCCATGCGAACCACGGCGTGGGTATTGGCAAGCATCTCCATGGCCGGAATGTAGGAGTCGATTTCCACGTTGCGGTAGGTGTCGAGCGCCGTGGGCTCCTGAATCTTTTGCAGATAGGCGTTGTCCCGCGACATGACGGGGACGATGGGCGTACCCGGGGCAATGCCCAATTCGGCACATTGTCGTTCCCCCTCGGCTTTTTCCGCTTCCGACAGGCTCAGGTGACCGGGGTGGAAACGGGCCAAGCCCTTGGGGTCGTTGCCCGAAACCTTGTGCACGTACATGGAGCTGACGCCCAGGCCGCCCAGCTTGTGGCAGATGTCGAAAAGCGGCAGGAATATCTGGTGGATGGGCATGGCCCGCTTGAGGAGTTCGAGCAGGGCGCCGTTGCTCGGCCTGTCCCGGTAGACGAAGACGCGAAACTCCCTGGGGTGAAGACCGTGGTCGAGTTCGCAGAGATATTCCTCGTTGGAAGAGGCCATCTGGCCCACACGGTCCACCCTGATGGGGTAGATCTTGAAGGGAATCGGCGACAGCTTGTTGAACAGGGCGAGCAGGAGAGCCACCGGCAGCAACAGCGGGAAGGTCAGAATGCGGTATGGTCTGAGATTGATGCGGTATATGGGTTGTTTCTGCTTGCCCATGCTGTGGAATCTCCAAAAGCGCTTGTAGGATGCGGCCGGGACAGCCTCGTCGCCGGGGTGGTCCAAGCCCGACTACGCCGTAAATTCATAGTATCCCCGGCGCATAATTGCAAGAACACGTGCCTTGTGGACGTTTTCTTTGCAAGGATGCAAACGGGCTATGCCTTTGCCGCGTCATCCTCCTGTCCCGCGTTATCGGAAATCAGGGCAAACGCCTCGCAGGCAGGCAGGGGGCGGTGGAACATGTAGCCCTGCATTTCATCGTATTCCGCCTGCATGAGGTAGCCGAACTGTTCGGATTTCTCCACGCCCTCGGTCTCCACCGAGAGATTCAGGCTCCGCGCCAGGCTGATGATGGCCTTGACGATTTCAATATTTTTGGACGGGTTCTTGATCGCCGGGCTGTCATCACTCCCGTTGATGAAGGAGCTGTCGATTTTCAGCGGATCAATGGGGAACTTCTGTAGATAGGACAGGGAACTGTACCCGGTCCCGAAGTCGTCGATGACGAGTTGGACACCCAGCCGTTTCAGCTGGAACAGCTTCTCCATGGTGTCCCTGGCGTTGAGTATGACCACGCTTTCGGTGATTTCCAGCTTGAGCAGGTGCGGTTCTATGGCGTCCTTTTCCAGACAGCTATCGATAAGTTCCACCAGGTTTTTCTGGTAGAGCTGGCGGCTTGAAAGGTTGACGCTCATGGCCAGAATGCGCCTGGGCAGAGCCTTGCGCCACTTGCCCAGTTGTCGGCAGGCTTCCTTGATGACGAAGTTGCCGAGCGGAACGATCAGCCCGGTTTCCTCGGCCAAGGGAATGAATCCGCCTGGCGGGATGTTCTCATGTTCCGGGTGCTGCCAGCGGACGAGTGCCTCGAATCCGTCGATACGGCCGTCCTGAGTGTTGATGATGGGCTGATTACAGATAGAGTAATCTCGGCTCCAGGGCGTGGCGCAGGTCGTTTTCCATGCATTGTAAAAAGAAGTCGATAATTCGGTTGCCCCATCCCGATTAAGCAACAATTATTCCAAGCCGGGTGGCAGGAGCGAGGCTTTTGGCGGCCAGCCGCTGCGTCCAGGGGAATGGGAGAATGGAGTGGGGAGCAGTGGCCCATCCATGGAGAGACGGTGAAAACAAAGGCCGTCGGAGTGATCTCCGACGGCCTTTTCGTCATAGTTGTTTGGTGTCGTCCGCCTGTTCCAGTATGGCGGGGTCCCAACTGTAGTCCTTGAACTTCTGCCGGAAGAAAATGGCGTAGAGGACCGGGCAGAGGATCAGGGTAAGGACCGTGGCCACGGAGAGGCCGGACATGATGAGGTTGGCCATGGGCCGCCACATTTCGCCGCCCTGCAGGGAGAGCGGGACCATGCCGATGATGGTCGTGGTGGCGGTCATGATGATGGGCCGGGCGCGTTCCAGGGCGGCCACCACAATGGCGTTGCGGGTATCCATGGACCGGTTGCGCAGTATTTCTATCCTGTCGATGAGCATGATGGCGTTGTTCACTATGATGCCGAGCAGGGAAATCATGCCGAGCATGGCCATGAATCCGAAGGGCGCGTTGGTCAGAATCATGCCGCTTGAGATGCCGATCATCATGGGCGGCAGGGTGAGCAGGATGATGATGGGCCGCCTGACGGAGTTGAACTGGAAGACGAGCACCAGCACCAGCAGGCCCATGGCCAGCGGCATATTGGCGTTGATGGCCTCCTGCGACTCCTGGGACTTCTCGAATTCGCCGCCGTATTCCACAGTGTAACCCAGGGGCCAGTCCGGCGATTCGGTAAGTTTGGCGACCTCGGGCCGGATGTCTTTGAGGATGGACAAGGCATAGTAGCCTTCCGCCACGTCCGCTTTGATGGTGATGGTCCGGGTCTGGTCGCGGCGACGGATGTCTGAGGGCTGCCAGTCGAACTTGGTGGTGGCTATCTGGCTCAGGGGGACGCTCTTGCCCGTATCGTAGGAGTACACGTTGAGGGAGTCGAGCTTGTCCAGCCGTCCCCGGTACCCTTCGTCGTTGCGCAGCAGGATGGGGATGATGGTGTCGCCATCGCGGTAGTCCGAGGCGTGCAGGCCGCTCATGGCGGTCTGGAGAGAGATGGCCACGTCGAAACTGGAGAGCCCGACCTCCCGCGCCTTGTCCTGATTGACGTTCACCAGCAGTTTCTTGGTCCACTGGCCCCAGTCGTCCCATACGCGTTCGATGCCCGGCTGTTTTTTGACAATGGCGGCTATCTTGTCCCGCTCGGTGTAGAGCGTGGCGATGTCCGGCCCGGAGAGGCGTATCTGGAGCTTGGCGCCCACGGGCGGTCCGTTCATCAGTTTGTTCATGGAGTAGTCGGCGTCCGGGAACCGCTCGTCCATGGCATCGCGGGCGCGGGCGATGACGCGGTCCACGGCTTCAATGGACTTGGTGTTGACGATGAACGTGGCTAGGTTGTCGTTCTTCTGCTCCAGGTTGAGGGGCAGGTACCAGCGAGGTCCCCCATGGCCCACGAAATCGCCGACGGATTCTACTTCCTTGTCTGCCAGCAGGACCTTTTCCAGCCGTTCCACCCTGCGGGTGGTGGCGGTGATGTCCGTGCCGTAGGGCTGCCAGAAATCAATGGTGAACTGGGCGCGCTCATTGGGCGGGAAGAAGAGCTTGGGCACGAACTGGAAGGCCCACATGGAAACCACGCAGCAGAGGACCATGCCGCCCACGAAAACGGTTCGGTGTTTCAGGCTCCAGACCAGCATGGAGCGGTAGATGCGGTAGAGGCGGCTGGCGTATGTCTGCACCACCACCTTGGGCTTGAGCAGATAGTAGCAGAGCATGGGCACCATGGTCATGGAAAGGGCCCAGGAGCAGCCCAGGGTCAGCGAGACCACGATGAACAGGGACTGGCAGAACTCGCCCACCGGCTTGTCGGCCAGGGGAATGGGCAGAAAGGCGAAGATGGTGGTCAGGGACGCGGCGAGCAGCGGCATCCACAGCTCCGAGACAGCGCCGGTGACGGCCTTCATCCGGTCCTGGCCCGAGGCGAGGCGGACGAGGATCGACTCCGAGACCACCACGCCGTTGTCCACCAGAATACCAAGCGAAATGATGAGTGAGGCAATGGAAATGCGCTGGAGTCCCACGCCGAAGGAGGGCATGAGCGCGATGCAGCCGAGCATGGCCATGGGCACCAGCGAACCGGCGATGAGTCCGGTGCGCAGGCCTGCGAAGGCCAGAATGATGACCACGACGAAGCCGAAGGATTCCAGGAGGTTTATCATGAAATCCCGGATGGCTGTATTGACGTAGTCGGGCTGGAAGACCAGGACGTCCGCGTCCAGGCCTATGTAGAGGTTGGAGCGGATTTCGTTCAGCTTCTTGGTAATGCGCTTGCCCAGCTCGGTGATGTTGCCGCCGTCCGCCATGGACACGGCCAGGATCAGCCCGGGCTTGCCGTTGTAGCGGGTCATGGTGGAGGGCGGGTCCGCGAACCCGCGTGAGATATTGGTCACGTCCGCCAGCCGGACGGAAGTCTTCTGGTTCGGGGGGCGAATGGCGATGGAGTGGATGTCTTCCACGCCGTTGAACTCGCCGGTCGGTTCAATGATGATGCGTTCCGGACCGAGCAGGCTGGAGCCGCTGGGCTGGATGGTGTTCTGGTGGTCGATCATTTGGGCCAGGGCAAAGGGGGAAACCCCGGCAGCGGCCATGCGCGAGTTGGTGAAGTCCACGAAGATACGCTCGGCCTGAACGCCCCACCGTTCCACTTTGCCCACGCCGTCCACCTTGAGCAGTTGGTCGCGCACGTCGTCGGCCGCGTCCTTGAGCTCGCGGTAGCTGAAGCCGTCGCCGGTGATGGCCACCACGATGCCGAACACGTCGCCGAACTCGTCGTTGACGATGGGCGTCTGGGCCTCCTCGGGCAGGTCCGGGGCCGCGTCGTCCACCTTGTTGCGCAGCTTCTGCCAGTACGGGTCCATGTCCTTGATGTGGTCTTCAAACTCCACCTTGACGATGGAGAAGCCGCTCATGGACTGCGACTCCACATTCTTGACCGCGCTTATCTCGCGGATGCGCTCCTCCAGCTTGTCCGTAACCAGCTCCTCCACGCGTTTGGGCGAGGCACCGGGAAAGACCGTGGTGATGACGGCCGTGCGGATGGTGAAGTCCGGGTCCTCATCCTTGGGGATGGAGAAAAAGGTCATGACCCCGCTCATCGCAATGAGCAGGAAGATGATGATGGAGGTGCGGTTGTTGG
This sequence comes from Pseudodesulfovibrio sp. 7M6, assembly GCF_050058625.1. Lineage (GTDB taxonomy): Bacteria > Desulfobacterota > Desulfovibrionia > Desulfovibrionales > Desulfovibrionaceae > Pseudodesulfovibrio > Pseudodesulfovibrio salinus. The sequence goes on from NZ_CP188816.1 coordinate 173,357, forward strand.
TGATGCACCATTTCGCGGGATTCACGGCTAGTCCCCCACGTCCTGCTTGATGAGGCGGACCTTGCGTCCTTCCGTAAGACGGCTGGCCCCGCGGATGACCACGATGTCGCCCGGCTTGACGCCCTCGGCTATCTCAATGCCCGTGGGCGAGAGGTGGCCAAGCTTCACCGCGCGGCTGTGCACCGTGTTGGTGGTCGGGTCCACAATCCATATATGCCGTGTGCCGTCGGGTTCGCCCAGCACAGCGGCCGGAGGCACGAAATAGTTGACCTGGCCGTCCTTGCCAAGAAACTTGACGTGGCCGGACATGCCTGAGCGCAATAGCCTCTCCTTATTGGGCAGGTATACCTTGATCGGATAAGTGGAGCCTGTGACGGAGTCCACGCTGACCTCGTCGACCTTGCCGGTCATGGTCTGGCCGGGCAGGGCGTCGAATTCCACCTCGACCTTGTCGCCTTCATGAACCTGGGCGATATACATGTCCGGCACGGCAATATACATCTTCATGTCCCGACCCGCGTTGAACGTGACAACGGCTTCACCCGAGGACACGTTCTGGTGCTGGTTGGCCATGACCTTGCCGATCCAGCCGTCAAAGGGCGCCGTCAAGGTTGTGTAGGAGAGGTGTTTGCGGGCTATCTCCAGCTGCTTGGCCGAGGCGTGCAGCTGGGCCTCGTAGGACTTGAAGTCCGCCTCGATCTGATCCATCTCCCCACGTGAAATGACGCTCCGTCGGAACAGCTCGGCATTGCGCTTCATATCCGCTTTCGCGCGCGTGTAGTTGGCGCGGATCTGCTCCAGGTTGGCCTTGGCCTGCCGCAGCTCCAGTTCGTAGTCCGATGGGTCGAGGCGGGCGATGGTCTGGCCCTTGCCGAATTTACGTCCGATCTGGTCGCCGGGGAATTCGATGATTTTGCCGCCTACGCGAAAGGATAAGGGAGTGGCCAGCGCGTCCTCGACGGTTCCGGAAAAGGTCCATTGCCTGCCCTGATCGAAGTTGCGCACGGTCATGGTTTTGACTGGCCGGATTGATTCGGCCACAGGGGCAGGGTCGCCGCTACAGGCAGCGGTTAACAGGAGCGCGAACAAAAGCGCGAGGCAAAGGAGCCGGTTCATTATGCATCCTCCATGGGCAGCCCGAGTAGCCCCCTGATGCGTTTGCGGATGATTTCGGAGAGGGTGTCCATGTTGCTGGCGTAATTTTCCCAGCCCAGACGGCGCGGAATGAGTGCTTGCCCTTCCAGTAGTTTGAGAATGATGCTGATTATGGCATGGGCCGTGAGGATGATATCCTCGCGTGAACTTCCTTCCGGGAGGGTCCCGGCGGCCATGGTGCACAGGACGTCCAGCGACGGAGCGAAGAAATCGTTTGCCAGTTCCTCGAACCACTCGGACGGCTGAGCCAGTTCTCTTGAGACCAGGAAGGCTGCCCAGGTCATATTGCTGTTGCCGAGCAGATTTCGGACAAGCTGGTCGATGAACCAGTCCAGCACCTGGCATTTGCCCGGGATGCTGCTTCCCGCCACTGCGAGCCGCTCTCTGATGTCATCGATTTTGGGAAATATGTCGTCCCGATACGTGATGATGCGTTGCAGGATGGCTTGGTAAAGGCCGGACTTCCCGCCGAAGTGGTAGCTTACGGTCGCCAGATTGACGCCCGCCTCATTCGCCAAGGTACGCATGGAGACGCCATCGTATCCCCTTTGGGCGAACAGGCGTGATCCGACTGCGAGCAGCGTAGCCCGCGTCTCTTCTCCTTGTGCCTTGCGGCTGAGATTTTTATTTTTTTTGTTTTCCATCCCAACGTCCTTTCTCTTTGCCGGAAGGCCCGGCGACTCTGTCCTTTATGTCAACAATGTTTGTTAGTCAAACGTTTGTTCAATAAGGACTGTCTTCGCGGCAGGGGAAAGGTTGCGCGTCCTGCGAATGGCTATATAGCCAAGCTGGTCGGACAGTGTACGACCGGTCATTTTTTAAAAAGAAATAAATACTCTTTTTGCAGGGGGTTCGGCGGCGCAGGCAAAATTGTTCAAGGCGGTTGACTGAGTAGTTGAGCAGGAGTACATTGTGTATAAGTCGGCATAATAAATGTCGTTGGAACGAAGCGGCTCTCTCGGGGAGAGACGGCAGTGGACCAAAACCGAACTCGACAGTGGGCATTTCCGGAAATGGGAAGTGCGGCGCGGTATGGAGACGGTCCCGGACGGCCGGGCGGGTTGCTTCGGAGACTATATCTCAAGTGGGGTAATCTAGTGAAAACCGTTCCCGTACAAGATGCGGTTGGTATGGTATTGTGCCATGACATGACCCGCATCGTTCCCGGCGAGTACAAGGGCCCTGCCTTTCGCAAAGGCCACGTCATCCAGGAGGAAGACATTCCAACCCTTCTCGAAATAGGTAAAGAGCATGTCTACGTGCTCAACCTGGAGAAGGGAAAAATCCATGAAAATGAAGCGGCCGAACGCATAGCCAAGGCCGCTGCAGGTCCCGGCATCACCCTGACGTCGGTCTGTGAAGGGCGCATCAATTTTCAGGCTTCGCCCGGCCTGCTCGACATCAACGTCGAGGCCCTCAATCGCATCAATTCCATCGAGGAAGTGGTGCTTTCCACAATGCATAACGGACAGCAGGTCACCGAGAAGCGCGCCGTGGCGGGCACTCGCGTGGTGCCGCTGGTCATCGACGAAGCCAAGATCGAGCAGGTGGAGGCTATCTGCGCCGAGTACCCCTATGTGGTCGGCGTGCGGCCTTTCCTGCATCATAAGGTCGGTGTGGTGACCACTGGAAGCGAAGTCTTTACCGGCCGCATCAAGGACAAGTTCGGTCCTGTTATCCGCAAGAAGTTTTCCCAGCTCGGTTCCACGGTCATGGACCAGCGGCTGACATCGGATGATCCCGCCATGACCAGGGATGCCATCCTCGCCTTCATTGCCGAAGGCGCGGAGATGGTAGTGGTCACGGGGGGCATGTCCGTCGATCCGGACGACCAAACCCCGACGGCCATCAGGGCCACGGGGGCCGACGTCATCACCTACGGGTCTCCCACCTTTCCCGGCGTAATGTTCCTGTACGCGAATTTGAACGGTGTGCCCATTCTCGGGCTGCCGGGCTGCGTCATGTACTTTCGCGCGTCGGTGTTTGATCTGGTGGTGCCCCGTTTGCTGGCCGGGGAGAAAGTAACCCGCGAGGATATCGTTGCTTTGGGGCATGGTGGGTTCTGCGCAACCTGCGACGTATGTCGCTATCCAGTATGCCCCTTCGGGAAATAACAACAGGTGTGGGAATTTCGATAAGAAATTCGAAATGAGCAAGACGGTACAAGATCAAGGAGGAATACTGTCATGATCAAAAAGACACTCCAAGTAAATGGAGTAACCAGGCAGGTGGTCTGCAAGGCAGACGAGTCCCTGGCCAACGTGCTGAGAGAAAATCTCGGCCTGACCAGCGTCAAGATCGGCTGCGATTCCGGTGTGTGCGGTAGCTGCACCATCATCCAGAATGGCAAGCTTACCCGGTCCTGCCGGACCAAGATGAAGAAGGTTGATGACTACACCGAAATCCTGACTCTGGAAGGCATCGGCATGCCCGGCAAGCTGCATCCCATCCAGCAGGCATGGATCGCCTACGGTGGAGCCCAGTGCGGTTTCTGCACTCCCGGTTTTATTGTCTCTACATATGCTTTGCTGAAGGAAAACCTGAAGCCGACCCGCGAGGAGGTCCGCGACTGGTTTGAAAAGAACCGCAATCTTTGCCGCTGCACCGGCTACAAGCCCCTGGTGGACGCCGTCATGGCCGCCGCCGAGGTCATGCGCGGCGAGAAGACTGAAGACGATCTGCTCTTCAAGATTCCCGAAGACGGCCGTATTTGGGGCACCAAGTACCCCCGCCCGAACGCCGTTGCCAAAGTTACCGGTACTTGGGATTTCGGCGCCGATATGGGCCTGAAGCTGCCCGCCGGCACCCTGCACTGCGAGCTGGTGCAGGCCGAGGTTTCCCACGCTCTCGTCAAGTCCATCGACGTGACCGAGGCCGAGGCCGTTCCTGGTGTCGTCAAGGTCGTTACCCACAAGGATGTCAAGGGCAAGAACCGCATTACCGGTCTGATCACCTTCCCGGCCAACAAGGGTGATGGTTGGGACCGTCCCATCCTGTGCGACGAAAAGGTCTTCCAGTACGGTGACGCTATTGCCATCGTTTGCGCCGAGACCCCCGAGGCCGCCAAAGAGGGCGCCAAGCTGGTCAAGGTCGAGCTGGAACAGCTGCCGGAATACATGAGCGCTCCCGCGGCCATGGCCGAGGATGCCATCGAAATCCACCCCGGCACCCCCAACATCTACTACACCCCGAAGATCGCCAAGGGCCCGGACACCAAACCCATCTTCGAAAAAGCTGACGTCATCGCCGAGGGTTCCTACTACACCCAGCGTCAGCCGCACATGCCCATCGAGCCGGATGTAGGATTCGCCTATACCAATGATGATGGCAAGCTGGTCATTCACTCCAAGTCCATCGGTCTGCACCTGCACATGTTCATGATCGCTCCCGGTATTGGTGTGGAGCCCGATAACATGGTCATGGTTCAGAACCCCACCGGCGGTACCTTCGGCTACAAGTTCTCGCCGACCATGGAAGCCCTGCTGGGCGTGGCCTGTCTGGCCACCAACCGTCCGGTGTACCTCAACTACAACTGGCACCAGCAGCAGACCTACACCGGTAAGCGTTCGCCCCAGTTCACCACCGTGCGCATGGCTGCCTCCAAGGACGGCCAGTTGCTCGGAATGGAGACCGACTGGACTGTGGACCACGGCCCGTACTCCGAGTTCGGCGACCTGCTGACACTGCGCGGTTCGCAGTTCATCGGCGCCGGTTACAACATCCCCGCCATTCGCGGCGGAGGCCGTTGTGTCGCCACCAACCACTGCTGGGGCGCTGCTTTCCGTGGCTACGGCGGACCCGAGGCGGAGTTCCCCTCTGAAGTCCTGATGGACGAACTGGCTGAAAAGCTGGGTATGGACCCCCTGGAGCTGCGGTACAAGAATGTGTACCGCCCGGGTTCCACCACCCCGACTGGTCAGGACCCCGAGGTCTACTCCCTGCCCGAGATGATCGAGAAATTGCAGCCCAAGTATGACGCTGCCAAGAAAAAGGCCGCCGAAAACTCCACTGCCGAAGTGAAACGCGGTGTGGGCGTGGCCGTTGCCGTTTACGGCGCTGGTCTGGACGGACCGGACACCGCCGAGGCGGATATCGTCCTGAACGCCGATGGCACCGTGACGATCTTCTCCTGCTGGGGTGACCACGGCCAGGGCGCCGACATGGGTACTCTCGGTACCGCTCACGAAGCCCTGCGTCCTCTGGGCCTGACCCCGGAACAGATTCATCTGGACATCGGGGATACCAGCCGTGCACCGAACGCTGGTCCTGCGGGCGGCAGCCGCTCTCAGGTTATGGTCGGCCAGGCCACCAAGAACGCCTGTGACCAGCTCGTGGACGCCATGCGCAAGCCTGGCGGCGGGTTCCGTACCTATGATGAAATGGTCGCCGATGGTAAGGAACTGCGCTACTTCGGCAAGTGGACGGCTCCGGCCAGCGACTGCGACGAGAACAGCCAGGGTAGCCCGTTCTCCTGCTACATGTACGGCGTGTTCATGGCCGAGGTGGCCGTGGAACTCGCCACCGGCAAGACCACGGTCGAGAAGATGACCATGGTGGCCGACGTGGGCAAGGTGAACAACTTCCTGCTTGTTGATGGCCAGCTCTACGGTGGTATCGCCCAGGGTATCGGCTTGGCCCTCTACGAGGACTACGAGGATATCAAGAAGCACTCCAACATGGTTGGCGCGGGTCTTCCCTCCATCAAGAAGATCCCTGACGATATCGAGTTGATCTACGTTGAGACTCCGCGTCCCGCAGGTCCCTTCGGCGCTTCCGGTACCGGCGAGATCCCGCTCTGCGGACCGCATCCGGCGATCATCAACGCCATCTACAATGCCTGCGGCGTTCGTATCCGCGAGCTGCCCGCCTATCCCGAAAAGGTACTGGCCGGACTCAAGGCACTGTAATATAGTAATGTAACCCGGTGGCGGCCCCGGCTTCGGCCAGGGCCGCCACTTTCATTTCAAACGGCGGAAGGCTCATGGAACAGAAAGAACTCAGGGTGTGGGAGGCCAAGTGCATTCAGGAGGAAACAGTCCGATGTGCCGCAGCCTGTCCTCTTCACGTTGATGCAAGAACGTTCTGCAAGCTTATGGCCGAGCAGCGGACGGACAAGGCATGGGCCGTTCTGGCCAAGATCATGCCCCTGCCCGGCGTGCTGGCCCGGCTGTGCGATGGCCCGTGTAAGTCGGCCTGCGTGCGTAAGGATGCCGGTGGCGCCGTGCAGGTGGACGGCCTGGAACGGTACTGTGCCTCAGTGGCCAAACCGATTGCCCCGCCCCGCCCCCTGCCAGCCCGCCATAAGTCCGTGGCCGTGCTCGGCGGGCATCTGGCCGGACTGTGCGCGGCCTGGGAACTGGCCCGGCGCGGATTTGACGTTACCCTGTACTGTGAAGACATTGGCGGGCCGTTGCGGAATTTGTCGGCATCCACGCTTCCTCAGGACGTGCTGGAACGGGAGATTGAGAGCCTGAAGCAGCTTGGCGTGGTCATTGAATCCGCGGCAGCTCCGACCATGGTTCTGCTTGATGCCGAGCTGGAGGCGAAGGACGCGGTCTTTGCGGACGGCGATGCCTTCCCGGAAATTTTCGATACGTGCGGACAGCCTGACCCGCTCACCCTGGGCACGCAGCGGGCCGGACTGTTTGTGTCTCCGCATGGCGAGCCCTCGGCGGTGTTCCGAGCGGCGGCGGCCCGTCGTGCGGCCAACTCGATGGACCGTTACATTCAGGGCGTTTCCTTGGTTACCTTGCGCGAGAAGGAAGGTCCTTACGCCTCTCGGCTCTTCACCAGCCTGGAGGGCGTTGCCGATACGCCGCCAGCCTTTGACGGCGACTGTCCGGATGAGGCCACGGCCTGGACCGAGGCGGCCCGCTGCCTGCTGTGTGAGTGTCTGGAGTGCCTTAAGGGGTGCACCTATCTGCGTCATTTCAAGGGCTATCCCAAGGTATACGCCCGCCAGATCTACAACAACGAATCCATTGTCATGGGTACGCGCACGGCCAACAAGATGATCAACTCGTGTATGCTCTGCGGTCAGTGCGAGGTGGTCTGTCCCGAGGACTTTTCCATGGCGGACCTTTGTCTGTCAGCCCGGCGTTCCCTGGTTTCCCATGGATACATGCCGCCTTCGGCCCATGAGTTCGCCCTGAGGGACATGGCCTTTGCCGATGGTGACCGCTGTGTGCTGACTCGTCATGCACCGGGAACAGGCGTTTCTTCCTATGTCTTTTTCCCCGGCTGCCAGCTCACCGCCTCCGACCCGGAAGGGGTGACGGCGGCCTATGCCGACCTGCGCGCCAGGCTGGGCGATGTGGGGCTGATGCTCCAGTGCTGCGGCGCTCCGGCGCAGTGGGCCGGGCGCGATGCCATGGTGGAGGAATCAGCCGATGAGCTGCGCGCCCGTTGGGAAGAACTCGGCTCTCCCCGGATCATCGCCGCCTGCCCGACCTGTATGAAGCAGCTGGCCGAGTCTCTGCCCGGCGCGGAGATAGTCTCCCACTGGTCGGTGCTCCGTTCGCTGGGGTTGCCGGAGGGTGCGGCCGGGAACAAATCTCTGGCGATCAACGACCCCTGCGCGGCCCGGCACGCTCCGGCCTTGCGTGACGATGTGCGCAACCTGCTGGATGAACTGTCCGTTGATGCGGCCGAACCTCACTTCACCGGTGAGACCACGCCCTGTTGCGGTTTTGGCGGGTTGCTTTCCGAGGCCAACCCGGAACTGGGGCTGACCGTTGCCCGGGAACGCGCCGCCTCCATGGATCGGGACTGGGTGACCTATTGCGTCATGTGCCGGGATATGATGGCCCGTGCCGGAGGACGCGCCCTGCACCTCTATGATTTGCTCTATCCCCGCGCCGAGGACCCGGCCGGCAGAGCCGCGCCCGGTTATTCGGAGCGGCGGGAAAACCGCGTCCGGCTCCGGGAGCAACTGCTGCGCGAGGTCTGGGGCGAGGCTGCCGATCATGCGGCGGAACCGTACGAGAACGTGCGGGTAGTCTTTACCGACGCAGCGGAGCAGGTGATGGAGACGCGGCGCATTCTGGTGACCGACGTGCAAAAGGTGCTGCTCCAGGCCGAAGGGTCGGGCAAGCACCTCATCCGCGAGGAGAATGGCCATCGTGTGGCCTCGTTCCGTCCGGCCGTGGTAACCTATTGGGTCGAATATGAACCGGCGGAGGATGGCTATCTGGTGTACAATGCCTGGAGCCACCGTATGCGCATCAAGGGAGGCCAGCCGTGAGCCTGATTCAATTGCCGAATGTGGATGGAGCCGGATGGACCTGCGCGGCCTGCGGCGAATCCATGGTCCTGAAACCGACGGAACTGGAGTATCTGGACTCTCTGTTCAACGTGGCGCTGCCGACCTGTCCCACCTGTGGCTACGTGCTTATTCCCGAGGAAGTGGCCATGGGCAAGATGCATCAGGTGGAGCAACTGCTGGAGGACAAATAGCGTGGAAGCGGTCACTGCTCCGCTTTGGGAGCGGCCCGGCCTGCGCCATGCGGCCGGGGACACCCTGCGGCCGGGCGGTTTTGAACTGACCGATCGGGCCGCCGAATTCATCGGGCTGACGCCGGGCGTTCGGGTGCTGGATGTGGGCAGCGGCCTTGGGGCCACCGTGGCCCGGCTGCGCGCCCGGTACGGCGCGGATGCCTGGGGCGTGGAGCCATCTTGTGTGCAGGTGGAGCGGGCTTTCGGCCCGGCCCATCTGATACGGGGGCAGGGGGATGTCCTGCCGTTTCGGTCCAATGTATTTCAAGCCGTGTTTTGCGAATGCGTCCTTTCCCTGCTGCCGAATCCCGCTGCCGGGCTGGCGGAGTTCGGCCGGGTGCTCGCTTCCTCCGGTTATCTGGTTCTGACGGACCTGTGCCAGAGGGAGGGAGGCCGATGCGGATGCGGCACCGCTGCGTCTACGGTAACGGGAGGCGCGTCCTGCGCCGATCGGGCCGTGCCTGTGGCCGACACGTTGGAGCTGGTGGCGGAGCATGGTTTTGACGTGGTGCTGGTGGAAGATCACGACCGGTATTTGCGCGATCTGGCCGCCCGGCTTATTCTGGCGGGAGAACCTGCGGCCGCGTGCGGGCGCGGGTTGGGATATTATCTGTTGATTGCTCGAAAAAGAGGAGAAAACCGTGCTGGATGACACCGGCCTGAAGCTGATGGAACTGTCGGGCAGAGGGTACTGCTGCACCCAGATGATGGTCATGCTCGCCCTGGATGAAATGGGGCGGGAAAACCCGGATCTGGTGCGTGCGGCTTCAGGACTTTGCATGGGCATGGGCGACTGCTCCGGTCACTGCGGGGTGCTCACGGGCGGGGCGCTGGTGCTCGGGATGTATGCCGGGCATGGCGTGGACGGCGAGGCTGCCTTGGATACGCTTCCCCTGATGTTGGAGACCTATCGCGACTGGTTTGTCGAGGCTACAAGTCCCTTTGGCGGCATCTCCTGCGGCGATATTCTGGAGGGGGAATGCGGCCAGCCTCATAAAGAGCGTTGCGGCAATCTGGTGGCCTCGGCCAACGGACGGTTGCGCGAGATTCTGGTGGAAAACGGTCTTGATCCTGCCGAAGGCCGGGAGGAATAGTGAGTAAAAGCCCCCGTTCGGTCTGTCCGGTATGCCTGACCCCCATTCCGGCCTGGCATGAGACTTTGGGCAAAGAGACATTTCTGGTCAAGCAGTGCCCGGAGCATGGCGAGTTTCGCACCATCGTCTGGCGGGGTGAACCGGATTTTTATAAATGGGCGAGGACCAAGATCCCCTCGCAGCCCCGGCATCCCTATACCAGTGTGGACCAGGGGTGTCCGCTGGACTGCGGTCTGTGCGACGCCCACCGCCAGCACACCTGCACCGCGCTCATCGAGGTCACTTGGCGTTGCGATCTGGGCTGCCCGGTCTGCTTCGCCTCGTCCGGAAACAGTGCGCCGCCCGACCCTTCGGTGGATGACCTTTCCCGGCTGGTGGGCCGCGTTGAAGCGGCGTCCGGCTACTGTAATATTCAGCTTTCCGGTGGCGAACCCACGGTGCGGGACGACCTGCCGGGGTTGATCCGCATGGTGAAGGACAAGGGCTTTCCCTTTGTCCAGCTCAATACCAACGGGTTGCGCATCGGGCGGGAGCCGGGCTACGCCGAGGTTCTGGCCGAAGCCGGTCTGGACTCGGTTTTTCTCCAGTTCGACGGGACCGGCGATGCTGTTTATTCGCGTCTGCGCGGCAGGCCGTTGCTGAGTGAAAAGCTGGCGGCGCTGGATAATCTGGCCGTGGCTGGGATCGGCATTGTACTGGTGCCCACGGTCATGCCCGGAGTGAACGATCATGACCTCGGGGCTATCGTCCGTCTGGCTGCGGAACGTTCTCCGGCCGTGCGGGGTGTCCATTTCCAGCCCGTGAGCTATTTCGGCCGGTACCCGGAACCGCCGGGCGATGCGGCGCGAATCACCCTGCCGGACATCATGCGCGAACTGGTCGATCAGACGGGTGGGGAAATGCAGCTTTCGCATTTTTCTCCGCCCGGTTGCGAGCATTCCCATTGTTCCTTCCATGCCAACTATGTGGTGGGAGAGGATGGGCAGCTGCACCGGCTGGGAGAGCGGAGCGGCTGCGGATGCACGCCGGACAAAGCCCGTCCCGCATCCGAGGGCGCGGACAAGTCCAAGGCCTTTGTCAAACGGCAGTGGGCCGCACCGGATCTGGCCCGGGTGCTGCCCATGGCCCCGCAGGACGAACTCGACGCCTTTCTCGCCAGGGCCGCCACCCACACGCTGGCCGTCTCGGCCATGGCCTTTCAGGACTGCTGGACCCTGGACCTGGAACGGCTCAAGGGGTGCTGCATCCACGAGGTATCGCCGGACGGCAGGCTGATTCCGTTTTGCGCCTACAACTTGACATCCATGAACGGGGAAACCATTTACAGGGGCAAGTGCGATGCCGCCATGGCTTGATAGATGTTTGGCCCGGCGCATGGGCCGTGACGACAAGTCCCCTGTCTCCGATAAGGAATTGCGGTCGTGGCAGCGCGATCACCTTGCCCGGATCGTTGCACACGCCAAGGCGAACAGCCCGTTTTACGCCCGTCATCTGGCCGATGCGGACCCGACGGCCATCCATTCCTTCGAAGATTTCGCCAAACTGCCATTCCTCATGCCTGAAGATGTGGGGCGTGCGCCGGAGCAACTGCTCTGCGTGTCCCAGGACGAGATCGCGCGTGTCGTCACCCTGACCAGCTCCGGCACCACGGGCGAGCCAAAGCGCATCTTCCATACCGCCGAGGACCTGGAGGCCACGACGGACTTTTTTTCTTGGGGCATGTCCCGGATGGTGACGCCCGGCAAGACCGTCATGGTGTTGATGCCGGACGACCGGCCCGGCGGTGTGGCCCGTTTGCTGGGCGAGGCCCTGAAGCGGTTCGGGGTCAGGGCCGTGGCCCACGGCGTGATGCACGACGCGGAGCAGGCCCTGTATCATTGTCTGGAAGAGGATGTCTGCTGCATCATCGGCTCACCCGCGCACGTCAACCTGCTGGCCATGGCCGCTGCGTCGCGGTCCTTTTCCGGCTGGTCTCCGCGCGCTGTCCTGCTCTGCTGGGATTCCATCCCCGATGCCGTGGTGCACAACTGCGAGCGGGCGCTTGGCTGCGAGGTCTTTCGCCACTGGGGCATGATCGAGACCTGCCTGGGCGGCGGGGTGGAGTGTTCGCCCGGTTCGGGACTGCATCTGCGCGAGGCGGATATCTACCTGGAGGTCGTGCATCCGGTGACAGGCGCCCTGCTGCCGGACGGCGAGGTCGGCGAATTGGTGCTGACCACCCCGCTGCGCATGGGGATGCCCTTCATCCGATACCGCACGGGCGATCTGGGCCGGTTGATACCCGGCGAGTGCTGGTGCGGCAGTCCGCTCAGGCGGCTGGACCCGCATGTGCGCAGGGCCTGCGTCGATGCGGACGGGGTGATCCTGGAGGAGTTGAACGAAGCGCTTTACGCGGTGGACGGGCTTGGCGACTTTGCCGCCGCACTTGATAATGGCAAGCTGTCCGTCCGCTACTGCGGCCTGGGCAGCAGATTGGAGGAAAAAGTCCGGTCCGCCCTTGAAACCGTGCCTTCGGTGAGGCACTCTCTTACCTCAGGGAATATGGCGCTGGATCTGATTTTTGGGGGAGAGCTTGTACCGGCCGTGCCGGGGCTGGGCAAGCGGTACATCCGAAACGGCGTGGAGAAATGATAGATGAAATCCCTGATCCGGTCCCTTTGCGGACTTCTTGAAGACGGCGAATCCTTTGTTCTGGCCACAGTGGTGGAGAGCTCCGGCTCCACGCCCCGTTCCTCGGGCGCGAAGATGGCGGTGCGCGCGGACGGTTCCATTCTGGGAACCGTGGGCGGCGGTCTGGTGGAGGCCGAGGCCTGCCGCGATGCCCGTGCCCTGCTGGATGGCGAGGAAGAGGACGGCGTAGCCCGCCTTTCCTTTGTTGATATGACATCCGAGCTGGCTGCCAATTCCGACATGATCTGCGGCGGCGGTCTGACCGTGCTGCTGGAGGTGGTGGAGCCGGGCGGCCCCTGCGCCCTGGCCCTGTCCAAGGTGGATTCCCTGATGCGGCGCGGCGTTCACTCTGCCCTGAACACCCGCATCCAAGGCAACGGCGACGATATGCGCGCTGTGAACCACGTCATCACCACCGGTCCGCAGGAGAGCCGCACGCCGTCCTTCTTGCGCGACGAAGAGGGGATGCGTCTTGCGGAACCCATGATCCCGCCAGCGCCGCTCTTCATCTTCGGGGCAGGGCACGTCTCCCTGTTCACGGCCAAAGTCGGGGCTATGGTCGGCTTCCGCACCGTGGTGCTTGACGACCGTGACGACTTTGCCAACCGCGACCGTTTCCCGGAAGCGGACGATGTGGTGGTGCTGGAAAATTTCAAGGACTGTTTTGCCGGGCAGGACGTGGGCGAGGACGCCTTTATCGTCATCGTCACCCGCGGGCACCTGCATGACCGCACCGTACTGGCCCAGGCCCTGCGAACTCCCGCCGGATACGTGGGCATGATCGGCAGCAAGAGCAAGCGCGATAAAATCTATGAATCCCTTCTGGCCGACGGCTATACCCAGGCGGACATCGACCGCTGCCACTGCCCCATCGGCCTGACCATCGGCGCGCAGACGCCGGAGGAGATTGCGGTGAGCATCGCGGCCGAGTTGATTCAGGAGCGGTCGGGGGGCAAGTGATGCGACTGGCGGCCGTTGTCCCTGCGGCGGGGTTGTCCTCGCGCATGGTGCGGTTCAAGCCGCTGCTCCCTCTGGGCGACGGGACCGTGCTTTCCCGTTGCGTCCGTTGCCTGCGCTCCGTCGGCGCTGGCCCGGTCATCGTGGTTACGGGCAAGCGGGGCGAGGAAGTGGCCGAAGCCGCGCGGCTGGCCGGGGCCCTGCCGGTTCACAATCCGGACTTCGAGCAGGGGATGTTCTCCTCCGTGCTGGCCGGAGTAGCCGCCCTGCCGGAGGACATCGATGCCTTTTTCATGCTTCCGGTGGATATCCCGCTGGTCCGGCCCGAAACCGTAACCCGGCTGGCGTATCATTACGCCAAGGAATATCCGTCCATACTCTATCCTCGTTTTCTGGGCGAGCGAGGGCATCCGCCGATCCTCAGCCGTGCCCTCATTCCGGAGATTCTGGCCCATGACGGTTCGGGGGGGCTGCGGCGTGTGCTGGAACGACACGAGGCCGAAGCCATGGATCTGGATGTGGCGGATTTCGGCACCGTGCATGATCTGGATACCCCGGCGGACTATGAACTGGGTTTGTCCGTTCTGGATTTGGGCTATCCTACGGACGCGGAGTGCGATCAGCTTTTTGCCATGTATGGTCTGCCCCGTAAGGTCGAGGTCCATTGCCGGGCCGTGGCCCGCGTGGGGGCTGCGTTTTGCGAACGGCTCAATCAACGCGGGGGAGCGGCCCTGCTGGACCTAGCCAAGGTACGGGGCGCGGCCCTGACCCACGATATCGGCAAGGGTGGCCGGAATCACGAAAAAGTCGGGTCGGAGCGGCTGCTGGACAACGGATTTCCCTTTGCGGCCGAGGTTGCCCTGGATCATTTCGACATGCAACTCGGCCCGGACGAGCCTATCAACGAAAAGGCCGTGGTTTTTCTGGCCGACAAACTGGTCAAGGGCGAATCCTTCATTCCGCTGGAAGCGCGGTACGTGGAAAAAATCGAGCTGTTCGGCCATGAGCCAGACGCCCGGCAGGCCATTACCGGCCGTCTGCACCGGGCAACATCCATGCTCTCCCGCTTTGACCATGAAATGGGCGTATCCGCCGAGGCCCTTGCCCGGGAGGTGCTGGAATGATCGTGCTCATGCGCCATGCCGAGACCGAAGGCGGGGAGGGGCGTTGCATCGGGCGTACGGATCTGGCTCTTTCGCCCGAGGGGCGGGAGCAGGCTGCTGCGGTCGCGGGAATTCTCGTGGATGCCGGGTTTTGGCGGCTGTGTTCCAGTCCGGCGCGGAGGGCCGTGGCCACGTTGTATCCGCTGGTCGAGCGGCTGCGTTTTGTCCCGGAGATCGTTGCCGAACTCAATGAAATCAACATGGGATCATGGGACGGGTTGTCCTTTGCGCGGATAAAGGAGCAATTCCCACATGCCTATGCCGAACGGGGGCGCTGCTTCGCATCCTTTCGGCCGCCGTCCGGTGAGTCCTTTGCCGATGTGGCGGACAGGGCCATGGCCGCTCTCGGGCGCATGGCCGAAGGGCGTCGGCCCGTGCTGGCCGTTACCCATGCGGGAGTCATCCGTTCCATCCTTTGCCGCCTGACTGGGCATTCCCTGGACGACCTGTTTCATTTCAAGCCGGGCCACGTTTCCTGCACGGTTATCAATCCAGGTGAGGGCGGTTTCAGGCTGGTCGGCACCGGGCTTCCCGCAATGGAAGTGCTCCCGCTCCTGGGGCCGATTCTGTATCAGTAGGATGCCTCCGGCGGCTCAAGAACCTTTTGGGAAAAGGTTCTTGAGAATCTCCAAAACTTTTTGGTGCCGCTTCGCGGGGGGGGGATTTCAGTAAAAAAAGATTCCCGTCTGGTCTGGCCGGACGGGAATCTTTCTTTAATTGTTTTGTCGCTAGAGATTAGGCCGACTTCGGACAGTAGCGGTCCCAGCCCATGAGGGATGCGGCGCCGGAGATGGTGGTGCCGTAGAAGAGTACGGGCTTGTCTGTCAGGAACATGCCGATGGAGTCATTGGCCAGGGTGGTGCCGGTGACCAGGAGCATGTCGCCCCAGGCGACCACCTCATCCGTGGCTTCACCACCCTCAATGAATACGCCCCGTTTGGTCTGGCCCACATTGTCCGGGTCCAGATCCACCAGCCGAAGATTCATGGAGCCGTTCAGCGCCTCGGCCAGGGCGGGCTGGAACCCGATCATGGCTATGCGTTCGGCCTTGTAGTGGCTGTGGATGTAATCCACGATGCCCTTGCTGCATTCCTTGGGACCGGTATCCTTGCAGTGGATGGTGCCCCCGGCCTGATCGGTGGCGCGGCACACGGCATTGAGCGTGGCCACGAACACGGCGCGGTTGAAATTGTTGTCAAAGGGAAGGCCGATCACCTGGCTGAGCGTTCCGGCAAAGTTGCCGTAGTGGTCGGTGAAGGCCTGCCCGTGCTGGCCGCGAAAGACAGCGTCCATCAGCTTTTCCTTCCCTTTCTGGATGGGGAAGTCCGTGCCTTCGGGGTTGCCGATGGCTTGTTCCACGGTCAGGGGGCCTGCGGTGACGGTAATGGATTCGCCGAGTATGCCCTTTCCTTGCCAGATGGCATGGGCCTTTTGGCGTACGGTTTCGAGTGTGCTTGACATGATGACTCCTCTCATACTGCCGAAAGCCGCTTCAGGGCAAGGAATATGCCCAGGGAAAAAATGCCGATGATGGCGGACAGCACGAGAGCTCGGTCGAACTCACCGCTGAAGACGGCGTTGTAGATTTCAAGGGACAGGGTGTTTGTCTTGCCGATGATGTTGCCGCCGAGCATCAGGGTGATGCCCACCTCGCCCAGGGAGCGCCCCAGGGCCAGGAACCAGCCTGCCAGCACGTTGCGCCGGATGTTGGGCAGCAGCACACGCCAGAAGGTCTGCCAGCGGTTTTTCCCGAGTACGCTCGATACCTCGGCCAGACGCTGCACGTCGCCGCGCAGGGCCGCTTCCACCGGTTTGACCATGAGCGGCAGCCCGGAGACGAATGAAGCCAGGACCACGCCCGGAAAACTGAAGACGATATTGAAGGGAAGCACGCTCCCCACTGGTCCGGCCCGGCCTAGCACCATCAAAAGGAGGAACCCGGTGGCTATGGGAGGGAAGACCAGTGGAAGCGTGACCGCAAAATCCGTTGCCGAGCGCAGGGGACTGGTACCCGACGTCAGATAATACGCCAAAAAGACGCCGCAGACCAAATGGAGCGTTCCGGCTACCGCAAGAGTTTCAAGGGTAAGCCAGAGCGGTCCAATGGTCTGCGGCTGGCCCAGGATCTGGAGCAGGTCCATTAATCCTAGAGCCCGTTCGCCCGGATGATGGACTGGGCGTTGGGCGTCTCCAGAAAGGAGAGAAAAGCCTTTGCCGCCACCTTGTCCGGGCAACTGTCCATGACGCCCACGATGATCCGGATGGGAGAGTATTCCGACTCATCGATGATAACGTACCCGCCGAGATGGTCGCGTACGTTGAGGGCGTGCGTGAGGTTAAGGAACCCCATGTCCACCTCGTTCGTGGATAAGTAAGCGAACACCTGGGGTACGGTGGCTACTTCCACAAGGCGAGGTTTTATGGCCGGGAGTCGGCCGGTTTTTTTCAAAAATTCACGTGCAGCGCGACCGTATATGGCCTTGCCGGAGTCCGGCATGGCGATTCGACCCGCTTCGGGATCGTCCAAGTCCGAAATCTTCGAGTATTTTGATCCCTTGCCAAAAGCAAGCACCAATTTGCCGTGTCCCAGTTCCATTTCTTCGGAAAGGGACAGTTTCGCCTTGCCGACCAGATAACTGCGATCCCCAAGCACCATGCCCACCTTGCCACTCTCCTTGGCCAGTGTGGTGACCTTGCCCATGTTGCCGTAAATAAGGTCCAGGCTTTGGCCTGTCTCTTTCAGATACAGGGCATTCAGTGCATTAACCATTTTCTTATACCCGCCACCGGCCGCGAGCACAAGCCCCTCGGCCGAGGCGGCCGTGGCCAGACAGGCTACTATTATCAGGGCGAGGAGGAAAGGCTTGGTCAGACGCATGGGGATTCTCCTGGGAAAAAGGTTGGAGCCTGAGCCGCGGAGGAAGTTTCGTCGTGGGCAAGGTGGCGGCGGAACCAGTCCGCCGAGATACAGCCTTGCTCCAGGGCGATGACTTCGTCGCCGAGGCGCTCGGCTTCGTTCAGGTCGTGGGTCACGTGCAGGATGGGGATGTTCAGTGTCCCCTTCAATTCTTCAAGCTTGTCGCACAGGAAACGGCGGGTTTCCTGATCCAGGGCGGAAAACGGCTCGTCGAGCAACAGCAGGTGGGGTTGCCGTGCCAGTGCCTGGCAAAAAGCCGCGCGCTGGCGTTCGCCGCCGGAAATATCACAGGGACGCCGGTTCGCCAGATGGCGGATGCGGAAGGTGTCGAGCAGGGATTCGGGGTCATACCCGTCCGGCGCGCCGAAGGTGATGTTCTGGCGTACCGTAAGATGCGGGAAGAGCGGATATTCCTGAAATACCAGCCCGATGCCCCGGCGGAAGGTGGGGGTGGCGATTCCCCTGGCCGTGTCTGTCCAGACGGTTTCCCCCAGGGTCACGGTACCCTGGTCCGGCTCTTCCAGCCCGGCAATGAGCCGGATGAGCGAGGTCTTGCCCGCTCCTGACGGTCCGACCATGGCGGTCAGCTTGCCTGCAGGACATACCAGTCGTGCGCGCAGCTCGAAACGAAGCAGCGACTTGTGGATATCAACAGTCAGGGTCATGGTTCTCTCCCGGCAGTGTCCGGACGCGGGGTGGTGTTCCGGACTTGTGTCGCCTTCCTGTTTCACCTATGATTTGTTATGTTATGTCGCAACTATGTCACGCGAATAGATAAACGAGTGACTCGTAAAAGGAGCTCGCGGTGATTAATGACAACCGTCCATCGGGCAAGGCCTGCCCGAGGGACTTCTTCAGCGTATCCGAGCACGTCAAGTATCTGGAGCCGGTTCAGCTACAGGCGTTCGAGGAAGCCTTTGCCAACTGGAAAGATGCGGCCAAACGGGTTGACAGTGCCCGGGCAAGGCTGCGCATGTGGTTGATTTTCTTGCTGCTTCGGCACACCGGGGCAAGGCTTGGCGAGGTCTTGTCGTTGGATGACACCAAGGCCTTTGACTCGGAGAGAGGGCTGGTACGGTTGGGCACCACCGGGCGGGAGCGCGAAGTGCCGCTGCCGGAAGAGGTGTGCCGCGAGATTCACGACGTGCTGGAAGGACCTGTCGGGTGTGGTGCACGTGGGGATTTCTTCCAGGTCGATCCCGGCTATTTCCGGCGCATCTGCTACGCCCGGGGCAAGGAGTGCGGACTGCCTCGCGATATGGCCGGGCCCCAGGTGCTGCGCAACACGCGCGCGGTTGAGATGCTTCGGTCCGGCGTGCCCATCACCGTGGTCAAGGAAGTGCTCGGCCAGTCGTCGCTCAACCTGACGGCCGCCTTTCAGCAGTTTTCGCCCGGTGACGTGGCTTCCATCATGCAGCGGGCCGTGCGGCAGAAAACCAGTGCCCGCAACGCCTTTGTCGGCCACGTCGTGGACGTGGTAAGCGATACCGTGATGGCGGAGGTGGTGCTGGAAACCCGCTCCGGCCAACGCCTCAGCTCGGTCATTACCGTGGACAGCTTGCGCAATCTCAAGATCGAGCCGGGCGTGCCCGTTGCGGCCACGGTCAAGGCTCCACTGGTCAATGTGGTGGCCTGCGAAGGGATCCGCACCGCAGCCAGTGTCCGCAATCGGCTTTCGGCAACCATTCTGCGCGTCACCGAATCTCCGGTGCTGGCCGAGGTCCTGGGACGGACCGAGGATGGTTCGGATGTCTGCGCCCTTATTTCCATGGAGAGTGCTCGGGTGCTGGAGCTGAAACCCGGCGACCATGCCGAGTTTTGGTTCAAGGCTCTGTCGGTGGTGCTGAATACGGTTTAGGCCCGGATGCGGTCGGCCTCCCCCAAAACGAAATGGGCCCCGGCGCACGAACAATGCGTCGGGGCCCATTACATTTGGCAAAAAGTTCGGATCAGGTATAGGCTTGCTCAACCTGACGGCGAAGCGTGTCCTTGAGGCTGACGCCGGAAGCCCTGATTTCGCTGGCCGAATGAACATCTTCCACCTTGCCGTTGCGGTAGACCACGATGGATTCGGCAAAGGATTCCACCTCGTCGGAGTCGTGCGTGACCATGATTAGTGGGATGTTGAAGCTTTCCAGTGATTTGGAGAGTTCCTCCCGCATGCGGATGCGCAGGGGTTGGTCCAGGGCGGAGAACGGTTCGTCGAGCAGGAGCAACTTGGGCGAAGTGGCCAGGGCGCGGGCCAGGGCCGTACGTTGCTGCTGCCCGCCGGACAGTGCGGCTGGGCGCTGGGTGGCCACGGCAGTGAGTCCGAAGACCTGGATCAACTCTTCAACGTGGTCCCGGTCTTCGCGCGTCAGCCTTCCAAAGAGCGGCTTCAGGCCGAATCCGATGTTTTCGCGCACGGTCTTGTGCGGGAAAAGAGCGTAGTCCTGAAACACGTATCCCAAATGACGGTTGCGCGTGGGTACGTTGATGCCTTTCGAGGAATCGAAGAGGGTTTCGCCGTTGAAACGGATGTATCCCTCGTCCGGCTTGAGCATGCCGGCAATGGAGCGCAGGGTGAGTGTCTTGCCCGACCCGGAGGGGCCGAACAGGACCAGTGCGCGGTCCTTGGTGGAAAACTGCGAGCGGAGGAGAAACTCGTCTCCCCCGCTGTGCAGTCGCTTGGTAATGTTCAGTTCGAATTGCATGAACGGGATGGTTTCGGGGTTAGGGCTTCTTGAAGCCGCGGGCTTCCAGCTTGGAGGCGCCTTCGGGGCTGAGGATGAAGGCAACGAACTTCTTGGCCAACTCGGGGGAAGAGGCTTCCTTGAGCACGGCGATGGGGTAGGTGACGGGCTTCTCCAGGGGGATCTCGGCAATGATCTTGACCTTGTCGCCTGCCTTTACGGCGTCGGTTCCGTATACGAAACCGCAATCAACCTCGCCGCGGGCCAGGTAGTCCAGCACCTGACGGACGGATTCGCCGAAGATCATTTTCGGGGTCAGGGACTTGTAGATGCCTTTGGCCTCCAGAGCGCCCTGGGTGTACTTGCCGGCTGGCACGGTCTTGGGGGTGCCGATGCCGATGCTCTTGACGTCGGCGCCGGTCAGATCATCCAGACCTTTGATTTTGGCCGGGTTGTCGGCCGGGGTGGCCAGCACCAGGGAATTGTGGGCAAAGACCTGATCCGCGTCTTTGGCTACAAAGCCGTTGTCGACGGCCTTTTTCATCCATTTGGGGTTGGCCGATGCAAACACATCGGACGGTGCGCCCTGTTCGATCTGGCGGTAAAGAGCGCCGGAAGAGGCGAAATTCATGATTACATCGACGCCGGGGTTGGCTTTCTCAAAGGCGGGCTCGATGTCCTTGAAGGCATCGGTCAGGCTGGCGGCGGCGGATACGATCAGCTCCTGGGCTCTGGCATTGCCGACCACGGCAACGCTCAGAACAAGGAAGGACAGCAATACGGAAAGGGTAAGGCGTTTCATTTCAGTCTCCTTGCATGGGGTTAGTACCTGGATTGCAACAATTTACTGGTGGCCATAAGTATGATCACGCAGATGATGCTGATGATGAGGACCAGCGTATTGGCCAGTCCGTCGTTCCCTGCCTGGACCGCAGAGTATACGGCGAGCGACAGGGTCTGTGTTCGGCCGGGCAGGTTGCCTGCCACCATAAGGGTGGCGCCGAATTCGCCCATGGCGCGGGCAAAGGCGAGCATACCGCCCGAGATGACGCCGCGCAGGGCCAGAGGGAGGGAAACTCTCAGGAAAAGAGAGAATTCGCCGAGCCCCAGTGTGCGGGCGGCGTTTTCATATTGCTTTCCGACGCCTTCCAGCGCGGCGCGGGCGGATTTGAACACCAATGGGAAGGCCACCACCGTTGCGGCAATGACCGCGCCCTGCCATGTGAACATCAGGGTGATGCCGAAAGTCCGTTGCAGCCATACGCCGATGACGCCGCGCCTGCCGATGAAGACCAGCAGGTAGTAACCGAGTACGGTGGGGGGCATGACCATTGGCAGGGTGCACACGGCATCCAGAAAATCGCGCCCGGGGAAATTCCAGCGGGCCAGCACATAGGCGGCTGCCACGCCGATGATCATGGAAGCGATGGTGGCCAGACCGGCGACCTTCAACGTGAGCATGAGCGGACTAAGAAAGGCCGGGTCCGCAAAATCGATCCAAACGATGTCCATAGGGGGTATCATCCTCTCCGGTAGAAACGGCCCGGAGTCTCCCCCTCCAAGCCTGCACGCAGGTTCCACAATCGCGGAACCTATCCTATCCCTTGCATAGTTTCCTAGAAGGCGCGGGTGTTATCGGCAACCTTGTCACGCGAATAGCTATATGCGTGACAGGAGGTTGAAAGAAGCTGCTGTCCGGTACCGGACATCATTGCTGGGAAATGAGGGTGGGGGAGGGCAATATTTAAGGCTCAGAAAAAGTGAAAGGCCTCATGGCGGTGATTGAGGCCTTTCGGGGGAGTCCCCGGCGGGGATTGCCGGGAAAATATGTATTGAACAACTTCATAAAACATGTTTGGCCGCCTTGCGGCAATGGGGAAAGCTCCTGTTGTTGCGGGAAATGGCGGGAAAATGTCCCGGTCAGGGGGGCGACTGCAACGTCTAGAGGTGATCGGAAATATCAACCGTCATGGCAGCCTATTGCTGTATCAGGACGAGGCGGGAAGAATGACGTTTTGTTGCTGCAGTCTCTAGTCGTCATACCCGCGAGGGTTCTTGCTCTGCCAGTTCCAGGTGTCCCGGCACATGGCGTCGAGGTCGAGCTTCGCTTCCCACCCCAACTCACGGCGGGCCTTGTCCGTGTCCGCAAAGTTGACGGGGGTGTCGCCAGCCCGCCGGGGTGCGAATGTGTATGGCACCTTGACGTTGTTGACCCGTTCGAAGGCCTCGACGATTTCCAGCACGCTGTGGCCTTGGCCGGTGCCGATGTTGTGGGTCATACAGCCGGGGGCTTCTTCCAGCTTGCGCAGGGCGGACAGATGGCCACGGGCTAAATCCACCACGTGGATGAAGTCGCGGATGCAGGTACCATCAGGCGTTGCGTAGTCCTTGCCGAAGATGCTGAGCTGTTTTCGCTTTCCTATGGCCACCTGGGCGATATACGGCATCAGGTTGTTGGGCGCGCCGGTGGGATTCTCGCCGATGAGGCCGGACGGGTGCGCTCCAACGGGATTGAAGTAGCGCAGTATGGCGATGTTCCATTCCGGATCGGACGCATGCAAATCGCGCAGCATGGTCTCGATCATGACTTTGGTTCGGCCATAGGGATTGGTGGGCTCCAGGGAATGGCCCTCGTTGTAAGGCGGAGCGTTTTTCGAGCTATACACGGCCGCCGACGAACTAAAGACCATATTCTTACAATTGCATTCCTTCAGCGCCTCGCAGAGGTTGATCAGGCTGAGGAGATTGTTGCGGTAGTACATGAGCGGATGCTCGATGGATTCGCCTACCGCCTTATGCCCGGCGAAGTGGATTGCCGCGTCGAAGTCTTCTCGGAACAGGGTCTTCACTTGAGTGGGATCGCACATATCCACGTCACGCGATCGAACCGGCATGCCGGTAATTTCCCTGACCCGGTCCAGCGCCTTGATGTTGGAGTTGGCGAAGTTGTCCGCGCAGACGACCTCGAATCCGTTTTTCAGCAGTTCCACGCAGCAGTGGGTACCGATGTACCCAGCGCCTCCAGTGACGAGTACCTTGCGAATGTTCATCGGAAGCACCCTAATGGCATCTTGTGTTCGCATCAAGGTTTTTGCAGGGTCGCGGCCGTCTCTAACCGGCCCGGCGGCAAAGAGCGGAAAGGGCCGTCTCCGTTGCATCCACCATGGCCTCAAGGGAGTAATGGGCAAGAATGTGTTCGCGGGCGTCGGGCGTTTCATTCCGGGCTATTCCGGCGGCGAGCCTGAGCAATCCGTCGGCCAGAGCCTCCGGAGCATCGGGCGGTACGACAATGCCCGTCTCCCCAATTACCATGGCAGCATCGCCGACATCCGTGGCCAAACAGGGAATGTTGCAGCTCATGGCCTCGCCCAGTGCATTGGGGAACCCTTCGCCAAATGAGGAGGGCAGGCAGCAGATATCAAGGGCGTTGTAGACGGCCACCATGTCCTGAAGCGCTCCAGGCCAGGCAAAGCTGTCCGCCAGACCGAGTTCCCGAGCCTTGTCCTGTATGGTTCTCTCCAACCGGCCGCTTCCGACGCAGACAAAGCGAATTGCCGCATTGTGTTCCTTTATCCGATTGGCGGCGGCAAGGAGCGTCACGTGCCCTTTCATGGGGTCGAACCTAGCTATCACGCCAATGAGGATGTCCGTGTTCCGGGATGTCCACTTTTGCCGCAGGGCGGCTCCCCTTTCCCGGTCGGGAACAAATATGTCGGTATCAATGCCGTTGGGGATTACTTCTATTTTGTCCGCGTTCATTCCCCTGGCGATGGCATGGGCCTTTCCCGCATGGGAATTGGCGATGATGGCGGTCGCGCGGCGGGATAACATGACCTCGATCCGGGCGGCCAGGCGCGCTGCGTAGTCGTAGTGGGCAAGGTCCATGTTGGAGGCCCGTATCGACCACACCATCGGTGCCCGGAAGGCCAGCCCCTTGAGTGCTCCGGCCAGGATGTTGGATGTGCCGAGAAAAGAGTAGATGGCATCGGGATTGAAATCTCGGATAGCCCTGATCAGGCGTCCTGCGCAGCCGACGAGGTCCCATCGTCCGCGTTTGTTCAGGGTCCGGAGGGAAACGTCGGTAAGTTTCGTCTCCAGCGGTCCGCCCGGGTAGAGTGTCAGGACCTGAACGTCGTGTTTCCTGGCAGCCAGTCCATTGGCGCAGGCGACCAGCTGTCTTTCGGCGCCGCCAATCTCCAGGGATGCGATAAGAAAGAGGACTTTCACTGCATCTCCTCCCCGAGGAGCGGCCAAAGGTCATGGTTGTTGATGTTTTTCACCGGTCTGAACCCGGCTTCCGTCTTTTGCAGGACGACGATGGCTTCTCCGTCCGTGTATTTTTCATTGTTTTGGGAGATAACCAGCGCGCCCCCCTCGGACAGGCTGTTGCCGAGATTGGAAAGAATGCCCAGGATTTGTTCCCGGGTGAAGTAACTCAGGTTGAGAATATTGGCGCACTTGATGACATCGACGGGGTGTTCCAGCCGGTCGTTGCGTATATCAAAGGCCCGGATGCCTCCCTGTTGCGGCGCTTCGGAGAGGAATGGGTTCAGCGTTTCAATCTGCTGTAATCCGTCTGGAGGGTGGGGAGTGTCTGAGGGGACCGACAGATAAAAGCAGAGGAATTTAATCCCGAGCAGACGGTTGTGGCTGTCGAGGAAGACCTTCCCCAACGGGATGTTGCGATATCGGAAAACATTGTATCGGTCGGTGAGGAGGATCTCAGAAAACAGATGCCGATTTTGCAAGAGCGTCTGGGCCGAGCTGCCGTCGGAAACGCCGACCTCCATCAGCCGCTTGCCTCTCTTTGCCGCCAGTTCCAGTATCTCGGCATCGGCAAGGGTGTTGCGCTGTCCCGAAGTGGTTTTATACGTATCGCGGATGTTGATGTAGGACATGGCCAGGGAGAAGATCGCTGCGCGGTCTTCTTCAGCGGGGAGGCGCATGGCGTCGAGCAGGATAGCCGGCGAAAAGCGCAAGCGAAAAAACCGGAAGAACAGCATCCGCCGCCGAGGCCGGGCGAGGACCCACCGAAGCACGTTGACGCGATCCAGGCACAGCCCGCTCTCCATGAGAAGGTGCTTCCACCTGGGCCGGTTCATGGATGATTCTCCTCAAGCCAGGACTGGAACATGAGGATGTTCCAGAGATGATGACAGAAGAAGTAGTCGCCATTCAGGTAGTCCTGCCAGAGCTGTTGTACTTTTTCGGTATTGAGAATTCCCTGGCGCTGCATCGTGGTTTTGTCGAGCAGGGCTTCGCACCAGTCTCGGAGTTCGTTGGCCATCCATTGTTCGATGGGGACGCCGAATCCCATTTTGGGCCGTTCCACCAGCTCGGCGGGTACGTACTTGTGCAGCACCTTGCGGAGAACCGTCTTCCCTGTTTTCCCTTCCACCTTGAGCTGGGTGGGCAGGCTGGCCGCGAATTCGATGACGCGGTGGTCGAGCAGGGGCACCCTGGATTCGAGGGCCACAGCCATGCTCGCCCGGTCGACCTTGGTCAGGATGTCGTCGGGGAGGTAACTCACGGTATCCCAGAACGTCATCAGACCGAAACGGTCTAGGGAAAGCCGGTTGTCGGGATCGGTGAGCTGCGAGCCTGCTTCTTTGGCGCCGAGCACGAGTTCCTGTGGATGCCGGAATTGCGATATGAGGCTCCTGTAGAATTCCGAAAAGTCGGTCATGGAGACCGCATCGGCCCGCCAGCGCAGATGGGGGCCGAGCCTGCCGAACAGGGAGAAAAGGGCCGCGGGCAGATGGGGGACCAAGGCCGCGGCCATGCGCCGGAACGGCAGCGGCACCTTTTCCACAAGGCCCCATTTGTCCATCATGAAGTAGCGGGAATATCCGGCAAAGAGTTCATCGCCGCCATCCCCCGAAAGGCAGACCGTCACCTGTTCCCGCGCCAGGCGGCTGATGCAATAGGTGGGAATTTGGGAGGAGTCGGCAAACGGCTCGTCCCAATGGCGCGGGATGAGCGGGATGACGTCCAGCAGGTCCTGCGGGGTCAGGTAGAGTTCGGTGTGGTCCGTTCCCAGGTGGCGGGCGACCTCTCTGGCGTGGTCCGCTTCATTGAATCGGCTTTCGTGAAAGCCGATGGAGAAGGTCTTGATGGGGCGTGTAGACCGCTTTTGCATCAGGGCCACTATGGTGGAGGAATCTATGCCTCCCGAAAGAAACGCGCCAAGTGGGACGTCCGAAAGCATGCGGAGCGAGACGGCATCGTCCAGCAGGCCTTCGAGCGCTTCCGTGGCCATCTCAATGTCGCCCTGGAAGGGATGGCAGCCGCCGTTGGCCCAGACGTCGCGGGCGGACCAGTAGGTGGTTATGGAAGGAGCCGTCGCGCCTTCGGCAAAGGTGGCGATGGTGCCGGGTTGCAGCTTGTAGACATCCTTGTAGATGGAAGATGGCGCTGGAATGTAGCAGTGGCGGAAATAGGCGCAGAGGGCGTCCCGGTCGAGTTCGTTGTTGAAGCCCGGAAAAGCCCGCAGGGCCTTGAGCTCGGAGCCGAACACCACAGCCCCGGAAATATTGCCGTAGTACAGCGGCTTTATCCCGACCCTGTCCCGCACAAGGTGCAGTCGCCTTTCCTGCCGGTCCCACACGGCAAAGGCGAACATGCCCACAAAGCGCTTTACGGCTTGTTCAAGCCCCCATTCCCGGATGGCCGCCAGGATGGTTTCGGTGTCGGAGGTGGACCGGAAATCGTAGCCGCTGAGCTCGTTGCGCAGGGAGAGGTGGTTGTAGACCTCGCCGTTGTAGGTGATGGCGTACCGGCCACACGCGGAGTGCATCGGCTGGTGTCCCAGGGGGGAGAGGTCCAAGATGGAGAGACGCGTGTGTCCAAGGCCGATGCCGTGCTCGCTGTCAAACCATATGCCCTGGTCGTCCGGCCCCCGGTGCGGGAGCGTGGCTGTCATTCGGGCCAGGTCGCTTTCCCCGGCGAGGGCTTTCGTATCTATGAAACCGCAAATTCCGCACATGGTGTAACTCGAGTAAAAGATGGCCGCACACTGGGGCCCGTTGCCGGATTGAAGTCGTCTGCCGAATGATCAAAACTGCGCGAATTCAATCGGGAAGGCAAGCCTTTCCCCCGTTGCGGGGCGCAAGCGAGCGTCGGGTCAACTCCGTCCGAACAGCCGCCATATCTTGCGTGTAATGCGTTGCCACAGCTCGCGGCTCAGGTCTCTGCCGTCCAAGTCCTTGGCTAATGCACCCGATGCTGGGTAGGCGGCAATCAGCGCCGCCATTTCCCGAAACATTTCTTCCTGCTCCGTGCCGTTCAGCGTGAATTTTTTGACCAGGGCGCATGCAAAACGGGCCTGGAGGGGCACGGCGGCCTCCAGGAATCCCGGGCTGCATCCATTTTGCCGGTTGGTGAAGCTGAGGAGCGCCTGTCTATCCGCCACGGATAGTTCCTCGTCGAGGAATCGTTTGCCGGTCTGCAGCAGGGTCTGCATCGCGCTATCGTAAAGACGTCGCGAGTTGACCCGCGAAATCTGGTTCCTATGGTAAAGCCGTTGCAGACCCGGGATAGCGGGAGCGGCCATGGCCGTTTTCCCGATGAGTCGGCACCACAGTTCGTAATCCTCGCATGCGAAGGCCGGGTCGTAGCCGCCTGCGTCTCGCACGACGGCGGTCCTGAACATGACCAGGGGGTGGGGGATGGGATTGTGCCCGACGCAGAGGTGCCAGGCGATGAGGTGGTTGGTTCTTGGGGGTGAATGGCGGGCAATGATTTTGCCGTGATCGTTGACGTCAACGTAGTCGCCGCAGACCACGCCGACCTCGGGGTGTGCGTCGAGAAACTCCGTCTGCGCCTTGAACCGGCCGGGCAGGGAAATGTCGTCGCTGTCCTGGCGGGCGACATACTCGCCGCGTACGGCTTGTATGCCGGTGTTGAGCGCTGCGGCTACTCCCTGATTTTTGTCGTGCCGCAGCAGGCGGATGCGGGAGTCGTTTCCGGCGGCTGCTTCCAGGATGGCCCGGGAGTTGTCCGTGGAGGCATCGTCCACCACAAGAAATTCAAAGTCCGCGAAATCTTGGTTGAGCACACTCTCAATGGCACCGGCCAAATGCTGCTGGCCATTGTATACCGGCATGAGAACGGAGAGCTTGGGCATTAGTCCTTCTCCACTTCGGCCCAGATTTCTCCCCAGCGCACTTCCTGGTAGCGCAGGCGCAAACCGGCCTTTTTCAGTTCGCCGAGGAAGGATTCCATGGTGTATTCGGTCTCATGCGTGGGGTCTAGCCGCCAGTCCTCTCCCAACTCTTTCATCATCGACACCCGCCAGTCCCTTTCAAACAGCGGCACCCTGACCAACATCAGTCCCGCTTTGGTGGTGTGCATGAGCCTGGAGAGGAAGGCGGGGCGATCCTTCAGATGTTCGAGGACGTTCGACAGCACGATAATGTCGAACTTTTGGTCGGGGATATCCGTTGTGACGTCGCCTGTGGCAAAGGTGATGCGCGGATGGGCGTGCCTCTTTCGGGCCATGGCGATATTGGCCGGATCAATGTCCATGCCCAGGATGGATGCGCCCGTGGCCGTGGCGATGGAATGGGACACGGCTCCATTTCCGCAGCCGACATCCAGCACCCGATCGGACTCGCTGATGCGATCCGTAAAAAAATCGTGGTATTTCATGAGCCGATGCTTGGCGTGGATCCCCCCGTCATATTTGACGGCCAGATCGTTTTCCATCGGCGCCAGCAGGTAGTTGAGATGGAAAAGAAACCGCAGACCATCGGCCGGGCCCAGTTTCGCAAGCCGCCTTTCAATGAGCATCAGCAGGAAGGTGGTGAGCCTTTTCCCGGGGAACAGCCGTTCGAGGGCGGGGATGATGGTGGTGCGAAACAGTGATCGAATCATGGCAACCTAGCGACCGGATCGGTCGAGAATTTTTTGATAGATATCGAGCTCAAGTGGAACAATACGCGATAGACCGACGGTTTCAAGAGCGTATTTTCTTCCTTCCTTGGCCAGGAGCTTGCGGAGAGGCATGTCCTTGGAAACAGTCATGACCGCGGTTCTGATCGCCTCTGTCTTGTGGCCGCAGAGATAGCCGTTTTTGCCATGCCGGATGAAGTTGGCGATACCGGGCGAATCACCGACGATGACGGGCAGGCCTGCGGCCATGGCCTCCAGAATGGTCTTGGGGTGCCCCTCGTACAGGGAGGGTTGCAGGTAAAGGTCGCAGGAGGTGAGTATACCGATGAGCTGACGGTGTGGAATGTTGCCATGCATTCGGACGGAGAGTCCCAGATTCCGAATTTTTTCCTCGATTTGCGGGCGGAGGCTACCCTCTCCGATTAATTCAAGGGTCACCGGCAGGCCCTCCAGGGCGGCGAGCAGGTTCAGGATATTTTTTTCTTTTTCCAGGCGTCCTGCAAAGCCTATGCGCAGCACCTCCAGACCGATGGACGCAGGTGCTGCGAACAGTGGCTCCACGATGTAGTTGGGAACGACGTCAACACGCTCCGGTGGGACGCCGTAGTTTATTACCAGATCGCGCATTTCCGCTTCCGTCACGATGCAGTGGTCCGCCAGGGGAAAGACGGCCTTTTCAAGTTTGGCGGCCTCTCTCGCTCCCTGGGAATTTTTACCGTGGGCTCGGGCGACATTCAGTGCGTACATATAACCGCATCGCAGAACGGCCTTGCCGCCCGCAGTCCTCGCGGCAGCGAGCACCTCCTCGGCCCCCGGTAGCTGGTTGCTTTTCACTATGACGTTTTTTCCCCAAAAGCGGGGCATGACCTTTGTTACCATGGCCGAGTAGGCCCGGTAGGGGAGTAGCCATTTGTTGGTGACGATGTTTATGTCCGGGAGATCCTTCGTATATCGCATGTCCCAGCTGCCGCCTGCGGAGACAATGGTCAGCTTGCGGATGTGGGGCCGGATGGCATTATAGAGGGCAATCTCCCGCTCCAGCATGCCCACATGGTCAAAGAGCGCCAGGGAGGTTCCCCGGCCCAGCATGAGGACGAGGTGTACGGATGAGAGGCTTGTGGTGCTTGTGCGTCGGCTCATCCCTTGGCTTCCCCGGTCAGAATCCTGAAGCACTCCAGGTAGCGCAGCGCCAGGTTCTCGGTGGAGTAGGGCTCCATGATTGCCTGCGCTTGGGATGACCATGTCTTGAGCAGGGATCGGTCCGCCACGATCCGGCCGAGTATGTCGTCCCATTCCTCCAGGGTGGTGCAGAGCTTGCCGCCTTTGTTGTCATGGATGATCTCGCTGTAGGACGGAACGGGCGACGCCAGCACCGGGAGCCCTTGAGACAGGGGCAGGCCCACTTTGAAAAAGCTGTGCCCCCGGTCGTAAACGTGCGTGAGGTCACGATAACCCAGTGCGATTTCACCCTGCAGGAGGTGCTCGGGCCGATTGTAGCTCCATCGGTAGAAGTCATAGGGGTAGGAGCGGCTGAAAAAATGGCGTTTTCCCAGTTTGACCCGTGCGTCGGATATGATGGTCAGATCCAGTCCGTGTTTTTTCAGCAACGGCAGCACCGGGGTCAGGTCGTTTGCCTTGACCGAGACGCCGCACCACAGCGCGCGGAGCTTGGGGCGGTCGAAATCGGCCGGATCCTTACACCCGTTGAAATGCGAAAAGTCGATGGAATCGGGGAGGTATCTGACCGTGTCGTGATACTGCTTGGCTTTCCCCGCAATGTATTCGGAGACACAGGTGACCATGTCCGCCTGTTCCACCATGCTGCGGCATTCCGTCACCTGTCCGGAAGAGACGGCGTTGAGCCGGTAGGAGGAGTGGCTTTCCTCGAAATAGTTGACCACCATGTCGAAGATTACCGGGGTGCCGGCCTGCCGCAGTCGTTTGGCTGCGGCAAGAGCTGTCTCGTCCTGCCAGCGCACGAACATGGCGACATCGCAATCATAGTCGTTGATGACGTTCTCCACGCCCAGCCGCGTGAGATACGGAATGAGTTGGAGACAGCGCATCCAGACGGAGGAGGTCACCTTGTCGTAGTCGGTTTCCGTGGACGGTACGAACCAGCCTATCTTCATGATGCACGCCTTTTTTGAGGATCGAATCCGACCAATTGCGCCGCTCGAATGTATGCCTGGAAGACCTTGTCGAAGTGGAGGTCCGGCCGGTTCAGCGCATTGGCCCGATATGTTGGGAGATTGTTCAGGAGTTCTTCGGCCTGATTGAGGGGGAGTCCGGCGCAACGGGCCGGGGCGGGGCCGTTTTCCCCTTCCGGGCCGAGCACCAGTTCCGCAGTGCCGCCCTTCGGGTTGTAACAGACGGGGACGCCACACAAAATGGCTTCCACCACCGTATTCGGGCAGGGGTCATTCTCCGAAGGGAAGTAGAGCATCTTCATACGGCCCAAGTGACGGGCTATGTCACGTTGGTGGACCTTTCCGGCCAGGGTGACGTTGGACATGCCGAAATCGAAGCCCGATTCCTCCTGGCGACCCACCAGGAGAAATTGCTCGCCGGGATGTTTTTCAATGAATTCGTGCAGCAGGTCCAGCCGTTTCTTGTCGCCGACGCCCCAGCTGACGTGGCCGATGAACGGCCCCGGCTGTGCGGGCGGGGTGAATCGGGACTGGTCGCCGCCGTTGTGAATGACGCGGTAGTTGTCCGGCCGGATGTGCGGGTAGACGTTCTCATAGACGAAACGGCTTTGGAACACGGTCAGGTGGCATACCTTGTTCAGTTCGATCAGCTTCCGGTGTTTTTGGGTGCGGACCTCGTCCTCATCCTTTTCGAAATGTTCATCCAGGCGGTGCAGGAGAACGGTGCCCCGGTCGCGCGCCCGTTCCAGGGACCCCTTGTCCGCCAGGTGGGCGATGACCACGGCCAGGTCGCTTTTGTCGGGCCTGTCGACGATCTTGTATCCATGTCGCCTGGCGCACGCAATGAACAGGGAGGCAAAAGTATTGCTCCCGCCGCCCATGGATTCGGGCTTGATGGAGATGTAGAGCCGGGGCTTTATTCCCAGCGAAGGCAGGAAACGCATATCTCGGGTTCGTTCTCCGGATTCTTTTTAACGTTATCCACGCATTCCCTGAAGCGGGTGTAGCGCTCACTATTCCAAATATCTTCCAGGCTGTCCTTGAGCAGGTTGCCCATGATTTCCTTGCCGTCCACATCATAGCAGCAGGGCACTATATCTCCGTTCCAGTAGATGCCGAGCTGGAAATAGGGATCGGTGCATGGCTTTTGATGCTTGCTGCACCGGTAGTCCGGATTGGTCGGGGCCAGGTCGGATACGGACTCCCGAAATCCTTTGGTGAAAAAAATGACGCCTATCTCTTCGGCCATGGCACGGGCCGTCTCCACCTCATGTTCATTGTTGCGCAGGGGGAGGAACTGCCATTCCACCCGAGTTGGGAGTTCCTTGTGCGCTTCCGCTACCTTTCGCATATTTTCATGGACCTTGGCGAAAGTGCCGCCGACCCGATTCACCTGGTAGGTGGCCTCGGAGGCGCCGTCCACGGAAAAGCGGATCAGATCGAACCGGGCTTCGACCACCCGGCGGATCATGTCGTCGGTAAAGATCTGGCCGTTGGTGAATACGCCCACTTCCATGCCATCGGCTTTCAGTTGCTTGGCGAATTCCGGAGTATGCTTGTTGAGGAACGGTTCACCCTGGAAATGGAGGAGCACGCTTTTGATCCCGAACTTTTTCAACTCCGTTCGGACCTTCTCGAAGACTTCGGGCGACATAAATCCCATGGGCCGGGAAAGGAGGTCGTGAGCCACGTTGCCGTGCTTGGCCTCCAGATCGTTTTGCATGCCGACCAGACAAAACGGGCAATTGAGATTGCACCGGTTGGTGGGCTCCAGAATAACCTGCCTGGGGCGTTTGCCCTTGGTGGAGTCCTGCTTATGGAATATTTGTGTGATATTTTTTATGATATTCATAGTGCTTTTTTTAATCGTACAATCAGGTTGCCAGCGAGTCCGTGCCGTTCCTCCCAATCCGCAGAAATGCAGTGATCAAGCTTCGTACTTAACGTTGCCGCCACTTTTAGCCAGAAAGAGTTCGGCCAGCCGTCAATTTCTTTCCATGGAACGCCGAGAAAGCGCATTGTCTGCCTCCGAAACATCCCTCTTCCCGATGCCGGTTTGGAGTAGATATCATTGGTGGCATATATTTCGTCGACGCTGAAATGGTACTTTTCGGCATATTTTCGTATGGCCTTTTTTCGAAAGAAATGGAGATGGCGGGGGATGTCTTCATAAAAAGCCCACCGCGACCACCAGCTGTCCCCATTGGGGACCATGAAGAGGAATGTTCCTCCTGGCTTGAGAACGTCATGGATTGCTTTGAAATACGACGATGGCGAGTGGACGTGCTCCATAACTCCCCATGCCGTGACGTAGTCGAACGAATTCGGTTCATACTGCATTTCCGGCAGATAGCCCACCCTGCAGAACGTAGCCGCATTCAGCTCGGGAGATTCATACAGGTCCTGCCCCTCGCATACCCATCCCAGCGACTGCATATAGGTTATCCAGGCACCGCCGGCACAACCGACATCAAGTAGTTTTCCGGGTTGTTTCGGGAGCAGAGCGGCTTGTTTCTCGTACCGGCGGAGTTGTTTTGCATCTTCGACCGTCCGGTTCGCGTAGTATTTCGACGGGTATGCCAAATGCGAAGTCTCGCGTGTTGGCCTCGGGCTGAGGTAGCGGTGCGGGCAATGTCGGCATTGTACCACCGAGTATTCGGGAGTGTACATTTTATGCCGCAGGTCGGGCATCGAAAAGAGAGGCTTTGCCGCCGTGCTGCCGCACAGGTCGCAGCCAGTGGTCTCCAACTGTATTTCGGGCATTGGTTAGCCTTCCTTCTGCCAGACTATGTAACAAGGATACATGCTTGCAATCTCTCGGTATGGATTGCAGCAAGTTGTTTGTGCTTTCATGACGATCCCTATCAATGACGCGGTCTTGGGAGGCTATTGCCTTTTAACTGAAAAGTTTTGTTTTTCGGTGCGACCCATAATAGTCCATTATCCATCCAGCCTCGGACGTTGACAGCCGTTTCTCCCAGCTCATGGCCCGCTCGGGAGCAATTCCGGTAAAATTCATGCGGCTGCGCTGTCCCGACGTTGTGCAGATCGAATGGGCCAGTTCTCTGGAATCGTCCACCTCGAGGAAGCTGAAGATTCGTTGCAGTACGTCTACGGGATTCGATAACAGATCCTCGTACCGGATCGGCAGGATGCGTCGGAAGCGGCGAATGTATTTTTCACTTGCATTCATGCAGTTCACGTAGTCAATGACGAACTGTTTCAAGTTTGCCTCATTGAGTGGCGCTTTGTCGGGTGGATAAAAGCCGAGCTTGATGAATGAGGCCGTCACGGCTCTCGGGTCCCGTTCAATGAAGATTACGGGGCCCAGTGTCCGAAAGTCCTTGGCGAATTTCTTCATTACCCCATATTGGCAATGCGTCAGGGAAATAGCTTCCTTGTTGCCTACCACCTGTGTGGTTTCCCGTACTCCGAGCATATAAGACCGCCGAACGAAGTCGACAATGGAGAGCTCACCTTTGATGTAGGCCCAGGCCAGCAGGGAATAGGCCTCCGAATCGATGGGATGATCCCGCAGAATTTTGACGTAGGAATCGGCCTGGGGGTCGATCAACAGGCGTTCATTACCAGTGTGGATCCAATAGACCAACTCCCACTCGCTATAACTCACTATGGCCGGGTGCTCATTGAGCAGGTAGTTGAGCAGGGTGGTTCCACTGCGCTGAAAACCTATAGGGAAGAACATTTTCACTTAGTTTCTCCAGGAGGCATTGTCTGTGTCGATCCGTTCGTCCTTAGAAGACTCGATCCCTTTGTAGCCGATAAGCATAGCGGAACAGATGTCTGTAGTAAAATCGCATGACCGGAGGGGCCAACCTCAACTCGGCGGCGACAAAACGCCACCAGTCGTTCTTGAAGGCGGTGGGCATGCCATGGGCCGGCTTGGTCGCCACGCCCCACACTTCGGGCAGAGATTCGTGCAGCGGATACATGATTCGGACCGGGGCCAGCCCCGCCTGGACAAACATATTGTGGAGAGAGACAGCCGTGAACATGGAATTGTGGAACACGTTGGCGAACCGGTACCCATGGGGAGAGAGCCTGTAGGTCGGCAGAATACAGAGGAGATGGCCGCCGGGGCTGAGCAGGGTGTACAGCTTCCGGTTGATGGCGGAGAAGTCGTCGAAGTGCTCGTGGACGTGACTGGAGTATATGAGGTCGAAGCTCTCCGGTTCAAGCTTTGTGTCTTCGATGCTGGTCTGGACCAGATCCACATTGTATCGATTCTCTGCCATTTCAATGAGGGATCCATCCAGTTCAATACCCACGGCCTCATTCCCCCGGTCGCGAAAAGCTCGTACCGCGCCGCCGTATCCGGCACCAATGTCAAGGATGCGCAGTTTTTGTTGTAGTTCGACATGCCGCCCGCACCAATCTAGATGGCCGAGGGGGCGGTCATATCGATCCAGGAAGAACTGTTCGTCATATTCCCTGTCCTGGCGGTAAATGCCCTTCGCATAAATGTTGAGGATGGCTTCCGTCGTCGGGCGGGGGTTTTGGAAGAAGAACCCACACGTTTTGCAAACGGCCCACCAACTGACGGTGTCGGGCAGACCCAGCCTTGCATATACCTCCGGCGGCGGCTTAATGTCGAACCCTCTTACAGGGTGAAATCGTGTCCCATTGCAAAGCGGGCAGTGTTTCAGTTTTTTCATATTGGTGCGGTTTTGTTTGCGCTAGGTCCGGAGGTTATGTTGGTTAAGCTTCTTTCAGGCTAGAGCCCGTGGTCGTTCCCTGGTGATCGCCTGTTGTCGGGAATTGATAAACCGACAGTCGGTCGGCGAGCCTCGAGATGGGGGACCCGGCGAAAATGCGGACTCCCCGGGGACGAAAATAGAGGTCGTTTAGCGCAACTAGGTAACTGTCGACCGGGTGTTTGTTCCCTTTGTCCGACATGGTCGCGTGTATGGTTTGTTTGCGTTGGACGAGAGGCTCTACGTACTGGGCTTTTTCCTGCCATTGCATCAGGGGGTGGTTGTCGTAGAAATGAACGCTGTCGAGGAGATCGACGCCGAGAAGGACAATTTTGGAATAGCACATCGTCGCGGCGAAGTGCATGACGAACCCCATCACCCCTCTGTAATTGATTGATTTCTCAAAGTGTGAAGCCTTGAAAGAGTGATCGGATGTCAGATAAAGCGGCTCCGGATATTCATACGGGAGAAATAGGCTGTTTGGAGGATAAAAGTCGGGAAGTATCCGTGGGTGGATTCCTCGAGTGACCGCGCGGTTGCCGGAGACCATAAAAACGGTTTGAGAACACCTCTGTGACCGTTCTCCCATGATTTCTATGAATTTTTTAAAATGGTATGAGCGGCGCGGATAGTTTGTGCAGTGGAAGCTTGGGATGAAATCGTGGAGTAGCCACCAGTTGAGGCCCAGCGAGTCGTGTTCGGCAACGTGGGCCCATTGGGCGGAGGTTATATTGTTGATCGACGTACTGCCGCCGAGAACAAAAAGTGTGTCCGACTTTTTCCGCTCCTTATGGAGACGTTCAAAATCGTAAACATCGTACGAAACTTTTCTATTTTGGATCCAGCGGTGGATGGTTTCCGGACGGGAGATGTAGCGGTTGGTCCCGGCCTTCAGACAGTTGAAAAGCGTGTCGTATTTTTGTGTTTGTCTGGAAATGGTCATATGGCGTGGTTCCAATGCGGAGGTTGGCTTTGAGGATTGAACTGATAGCCGACTACGCGGAAGCTCTCTTGGAATCCGTGCTTGGCAAAGAATGAGCGGGCACGGGTATTGCTTTGCCGGACCCCCACGCCGATGCGGTCAAGATTGCGTGCTCTAGCGAAATCCATAGCGTTTCCCAACAGGGAAGCGGCGAGTGGGGAACCGTGATATTCGTCGTCTGTTCCGATTTGGAAAATGTATCCGAATCCGGA
Source organism: Pseudodesulfovibrio sp. 7M6 (assembly GCF_050058625.1). GTDB lineage: Bacteria > Desulfobacterota > Desulfovibrionia > Desulfovibrionales > Desulfovibrionaceae > Pseudodesulfovibrio > Pseudodesulfovibrio salinus. Next base: position 210,430 of record NZ_CP188816.1, read on the forward strand.
GCCGGGACGCCCCCAAGGCTCTGACTCGATGGAGAGAAATCCAACTACTTCCTCATTTTTTTCCGCCAGGAAATATCCGGACGGGTCAAAACTAGCTCTTTTTTCTATTTGCCGTACGAAGCTCGTGTCCACAATGCTGCCAAGGAACCCGAGGGCTTTGTTGTAGAATTCGGCGTATCGCAACTCATCTTCCCCCGGGATCATATTTCGGATGCATACATCTTTCGGGAGCTTCTTCTGGCTGGATCGAAATTCGTCGATATGGCACAGCAACTTGATTTGGGAGAAAATCGTCCGTTGTACGTTCATCTTGCCCAGAATGGCGAGTACATCTGTATTATAGCTTTCAACCAGGAGGTGGCAGGGCGCCGTGCCCAGGCTTGCCTTCAGGGCCTCGGCATCCGCAGGGCCGTCTCCTATCCAGGTAAGTTGCTTGACTACGGGGAGTTCGAGTGACTGCAGGTTCAGCGGCGGAGTCTGAATATACGACCAGCCACTATTTTCTTCCACCGCTAGCCCGTCGGGAGTGTTCGAGTGGAGAATGTCAGGATACCCGCATTGTTGCTGTTGTGCGGAATGGTATTTGATCCAGTTGTTCGTCATTATGCTATTGGGGCGCCTTTTGTTCGTTGCTGATACCGCCGCGGCGTTGGTGGTGTCTGGTAGGGGCAATGCGGTGGACCCTTTGGAACGCGTCGGTCCCAGGCTAGGTATACTCGCCGAACTCCCGTGAGATGCCTTCCAGGTAATCTTTTGCCTGGAGCAATTCCTCATCGCTAAGGTCGTTCATATTTACATACGGATGCGCATAGACAGGTCCGAGTTCATGGAAGTATTTGTCCTCATTGCGGATAATGCCTTTTTTTGAGAGCCTCTTCATAAATTTCCGTGTCCGGAGATGGGGTCAGGATGCCGACTCCCGCATTGTTGAGTTCCAGGCGACGGATGAGTTCTGCGGTCTCTTCGACCGTGCTCCAATCCTCGCCCGGTCCTCCAACGATGAATGTTGCGTGTATGTCAACGTGTTTTTTGACGTTACTCAAGACGCGTATGATTTCTTCGGATGTGATCTTTTTCCGATAGCTTTTGAGCATTTTATCGCTGCCAGATTCGACGCCAAAGGAGACATCGAAGAGTCCCAGCGAGCTCAGTCTTTGGATTATTTCTGGTGAAATGGCATCCACCCGGGCTTGAAAGCGCCACTGGTAGTCCATGTCCTGCGCCTGAAGGACATTGGCGAATCCTTCAGCCTGACTCGTGTTTGACAGGAAGTTGTCGTCTACGAAACTGAACCGGGTCAGGCCAAATTTCGTGTATACCTGATGCATGAGTTCAAACGCTCTTGGTGGCGAGATTCTCGTTATTTTACTACCGAAAACACGCCGGCAAAAGGTGCATTTACCATAGCAGCCTCTAGATGCGACGAGCTCCCAACATCGGTTTGTCCGTTTCAGGAAATCAATGTACGGAGCTGCATTGAACCTGTTCAGATCGGGAAGCAGCCACGCATCGAGATCGGCAAGTCTGCGTCGAGGCTCGGTAAGTTGCATCTTATTTTGCTTCCTGAAGGCGATGCCCTTGACCGCCGCCAGATCCCGCCCCTTTCCCAGCGTGTCCACTAAGTCAATCGTTGTCTCCTCGCCTTCGCCAATGACAGCGATATCAACATGGGCGTATTTGATGAGATGCTCGGGAATAGTGGAGGCGATTGGGCCTCCGACGACAATCCGGCATTGGGGCAGTCGCTGCTTGATGAGACCGAAATACCTTTTAAAAAAGGAATATGTGTAATTCCCCAAGTAGCCGAAAGTCATCAGGATGTCGCAGTTGTCCTCGACTAGGCACCGTAACACCTCCTCATGGGAATTAAAGGTGTACGTGTCGTATGTCTTGAATTCCACCCCCGCACTTTCGAGAACTCCTGCAATGATGCTGAGGCCTGTCGGATAGTGCAGTTGACTGAATTTGTTTTTCAGTATTGGTGACACCTCGGTATGACTTGTGCCAGGCTCCTGAGGCGCCAAGTTTATGGGGGCTACATTCATCTATTTCCCACTCCTGCTGCGATTGCCCTTGTCTGGGCTACTTGGTCGTGGTCTCGTCCCATTTCGTGGTGTTCGAATAGCAGTCCCGGCAGAGGGCAAATTCGTCGTGGCCCATGGCGAAGCTCAGTTCTTGGCGTAATTGCTGAATCTTGTCCGATAGATAGCCCTGCTCAATGGTGAAGCCGTCCTTACCCATGGTGCCGAGGTAGAAGTCGTCTTCATGGTTGTAGCAGCAGTCGCAGGCAAAGATGTCGCCGTTCCAGTGGGCAATGACTTTGAGGAACAGAGTCACGCAGCGTTTGTGTTCTTCCCTGATGCTCTGCTGCTCGACATACTTTTTGACATGCTCCAGTTCCTTGACGCGGGAAAACATGGTCAGGTCGATGTCCACCTTGTCGGCGAACTGAAGGAAGTGTTCGAAGTACCCTTCCACGTGCTCGGTAAAGGCTTCGCTGCGGTAATCCAGTACATTGGTGTACAGGGTCAGAAACGGCGCTTTCGCATTCATTTTTTCCCGTATGTTGTACGCCATTTCCAGCTTACGCGCGAAATCGTCCTCGTAGTCACTGTTGCATCGAACCGCATTGTGTTCCTCCGGGGTCAGGCCGGAGGAGGAAAACCTGATTTCATCCAGGCCGAGGTCCACGAAGGCGCGCATCATGTCTTCGTTCATCTGGTGGCAGTTGGAAAAAATGGTAGTCAGAACATCGTGCTTCTTGTTGTTGGCGACGATGTCCACGATGCGGGGATGGAGCAGGGGTTCCCCAAAGCCTCCGTGGCGAATGGCTGCCCGGTGCTTGCCGGCTTCATGGGATATCCGGTCCATGACCTCCATGTCCATGTAGCCGATCTTTCGGTCCATGAGCTGGCGGGAGCAGTACAGGCATCGGTTCTGGCAGGCATTGGTCGGCTCCACGGTGATCACCAGCGGGAAGCGCATGGTGTCGGCGTTTTCCAGGGGATGCAGCCACTGGTCGCGGGACCACAGCTCGCGGTAGGGATCGTCGTCGGGGGAGTTCTTGTATCTATACATGACATAGCTCCTTGTAGGTTTCCAAAACAATGATGCTCCCCCAACAGGGCGGAGACAGAATTTTGTCGGGCTGCGGGTTGATGCCCAAGGCGGTCAGGGCGGGCAGGCAGAGGCGCAGCAGGCTGTTTCTGAGAAGTCGCATGACTTCGTATCGGTTGAAATATTCGGTTTTAAAATAGGGTCGGTGTATCTTTGGTCGGGGCAGCCCGGCTTCCAGCAGAAGGCTGGACAAGGTTCGCGGACCCCACAGGTTGATGTGCTGGCACGGGTCGTTGAGTCGGAACGTTTCACGGAATATCCGGGCCGCCGGTCCGTCCCAGTTGGGAGAGCTGACCAGGAGCATGCCTCCGGGCCTGAGCCAGCGGACGACCTTTTCAATCGCCTGCTGTGGTCGGATGAGGTGCTCCACCAGGTAGGTCATGTTGATGACGTCGAAGTAATTTTCTGGAAACTCGGATTCCATCATGTCCCGGGTTGTTATCTCGGCATTGAACCGTTGTCGTGTGAACTCGGCCGCATCCGGTGAGCATTCTACTCCGTGCAATTCCTTGCCCGGAGCCAGTCCTTCGAAATACAGGCCTGACCCGCTGCCGATATCAAGTACCCGGCCTTTTGGCGCAAAAGCGTCTGTCAGCTCAATCTCAACGTGCCGGTCTCTGATTTTTTTTCGCCGTTCCTCGGGGTCGCCGAAAAAATCGTGTTCCCGGCCTTCAAAGTCCTTGCGGAACAGGGGGTCGGTATACATGGCGGCGTAGTATTCGCCGAGCTGTTCCTCGCTGAGCCGGGGAGAAACGTATTTCATCCCGCACCGAGCGCACCGAACGGCCCGGCCCTGGCCGAGGCTGTACCACAAGGTATGGGACCGGGCGCCACACAGCGGGCAGGGGACCTCCTGCGTCAGCGGCATGTAGGCCCATTTACGGGCCATGGCCTCGCCCGCGGGGCTGGCAAGGTATCGTTCAAAGGCGGTGGTCATGTCAGGCTCCCTTTTTCACCACGTATTGGCCGATGCACAGTATATCCATACCGGTTCCAGAGAAGCAGCGCAGCGCGTCCTTGGGTGAGGTGACGATGGGTTCGTCGTTATCATTGAACGAGGTGTTGAGCACGATGGGCACTCCGGAGAGTTTGCTGAACTCGTCTATGAGTCGCCAGTATCGGGGGTTGGTCTTGCGCGAGACCGTCTGCAGTCGGCCGCTGCCGTCCACATGGGTTACTGCGGGGATGTCCTTGCGCTTATCTTCGCGAATGAGGAAGACCTTTTGCATGAAGGGAACCGGGTAGTCCACCTCAAAGTATTCGCCCGTGCGTTCTTCCTGAATGGACGGGGCAAAGGGGCGGAATTCTTCCCGGTGCTTGACGCAGGCGTTGATGCGGTCCTTCATTTCCGGTGAGCGGGGATCGGCCAGAATGGATCGGTTGCCCAGAGCCCGTTGGCCGTATTCCTGGCGACCCTGGAACCATCCTACGATGTTGCCCTGTGCAATAAAGGCTGCGGCCGTAGCCTCGATGTTGTCCACCTGTTCATAGGGCTGCTTGGCATCTTCAAGTGCCTCCCGGATTTCCTCGTCCGTGAATCCCGGCCCCCAGAAGTCGTGGGTGTATTCAAACTCCCGCGGGTGTCCTAGCACGCCGTTCCAGTAGTAGAAACAGGCACCGAGGCAGGCCCCGCCGTCGTCCGCTGAGGACTGTACATACAGATTGTCGACAACACCTTCGGCCAGGATGCGCCCGTTCATCTTGCTGTTCATGGCGCAGCCGCCCGAAAGGCACAGGTTGCGGGTTCCGGTTTTTTCCACCCCGTAGCGAATGGCCGCGATATAGACATCCTCCACCACGGCCTGGAAGCTGGCCGCGATATCCTTGTGCCTTTGTTCAATTGCATCGCCGTAGTAGCGCTCAGGGCCGAATCGTTCTTCGAACAGATCGCTATACCGCCTGGGCGACCAGATATAATAGGTGAAATAGTCGAGATCGACCTTGATCCGTCCGGTTTTTTCGTCAAAGCGCAGGATGCGCGCGAATTCGTCGTAATAGGTCTTGTCGCCGTAGGGAGAGAGGCCCATGACCTTCCATTCGTCGATGTTGGCGCGGAACCCGAGATATTGGGTTACTGCCGCGTAGACCGATCCTATGGAGTGCGGGAACTTGGTCTCGGCCAGTGGTGTCAGTTTGTTGCCCCTGCCGTGAAACAGTTGGGTGGTAATGTCGTCGCCATATGCGTCGCCGGTGAGAACCAAGGCTTCGTCGTAAGGACTGACGAAAAATGCACCCGCCGCATGGCATTGGTGATGCGGAAGATAGTGGATGTCCATATCCCAGCCGGGCATTTCCAGCCGTTGGCTGATGGCCCCTATGCGTTTGTTGCTCTTGTGCCCCCCAACGAACGCCAGCAGATTGTTCGGCACATAGTGCAGGAACTGTTTGTGCTCACGGACAGCGGCGGTGTCATCCAGAGGTTCGAGTTCGTGTCCCGGATTCCATGCAAAGACCACATGGTCCACTTCCGAGATGCTGATTCCCGCCGCTTTCAGGCAGTAGCTCACGGCCTTGGCCGGGAAAGCGTCGGAATTTTTGATTCGGTCAAAACGTTCCTCGCGTGCGGCCGCGATCAGCTTGCCGTCGCGGATGATGGCGGCTGCGGAGTTGGAGTCGTTGAGTCCAAGAATGTGCATAGGGTTCCTCATGCAGTGTTTTCGACGGGTGGCTTAAAAGGCAAACCGATAGTACCCGTTAGCGGGCTGCTGGAGTGTCCATATCATCGGCGCGGAGGCTTGGAACGATAGGAGTACATGGTAGTAGTCGATGATACCTAATTCCCGTTCCCATTCCTCCAGCGGAGATATTGACGCACTGAGAACGGAGAGGTTGCCACCGAAACGGGATTTTTTGTTTTTCAGCACATCATAAAGGTAAATTGTTTTGTCTTCAAACACCGGAGTTCTTGTAATAAGAAAGCATCGCCCATCATTTGTGAGCATGTCCTGAAACAATTCTAGGAATTCCACTGTTTTTTGACATCCATAGTGCCCTCCTCCGGATGAATCAAGGCTTGTTGTTTTACCATCCCGGTCAAAGATGAACGGAGGGTTGCAGACGATGAGGTCAAATCTATCGTCTGCTGGAGGAGTTTTTGCCCGTATAAATGTTGTGTTGCTTTGCCCCAGGAGCGCTGCGTTAAGGCGGGAAAACCAGACGGCGGCTTCCGAAATGTCGATGCCGACCAGGGTGTCCTCCTCCTGGGCTTGCTGCAGGCCGACAAAACCCGTTCCGCAGCAATAGTCCAGGATCCTCCGGGAAGGTCCGGCAGGTAACGACGCGCGTATCAAGCCGGAAAAGATCAAACTGTCATAGCTGAAGTAGGTGAAAAGTTGTTGAGTCCGATCAAAAATTGAGGTGAGAAAGATGGAATCATCCGTTGCCACAAAACGCAGAAGGCTTTGGAACAGTCCGTCCGGGGTAGAGGCAAGGATTCCGAAGGAGCACGCCGTTGCAAAAAAATCTTCACCCATCTGGCCCGTGATGGTCTTCTTCTCTTGCGGAATACACAGAAAGAAAAAGGAATACAGCCAATTGAGGCCTTGGGTGACCAGGTGGCGTTTGCGATGGACCTCAGGATCAGAGGCAACCGAAAAAATTCGGTTGGTCTCCATCGGTGACGGATTTTTTTCGTATTCGAGGATCGCATGTGTGGAGGCATAGCGACGGAGCGGAACGTTACTGACTGCGTTGTACCCTCGACCCAGAAGAGTACCGATGGTTGTATGCAGGAACGCCACGAGCTTTGCCTCATCCGGTGGGATGGTAAGGAGGGCGACATCGGGCCGCTGCGATTGCTGCTTTTTGAGTCCCAGCATGGCTCTTATTTCATCCGTTGGTTGCCCACCTGCTCGGTCACTGGGCGATGGCATTTGCGGCAGGGGGAATAATTGAGGGCGTTGCCCGTGGCGTGGTCTTTTCTGATGCGGCGCATTTTTTCTCCATCCCAGATGGACTTGAGGCTTTCCCGGCCAATGTTGCCCAGCACCTCTTCCGCGTCCCAGTCGGAGATGCACATGGGCACGTCTCCATTCCATTTCACGCTCAGCCGTTGGAAAGGATATTGGCAGCAGTGGTCCGCCGGAACAGGACACGCTTCCTCGGAGTAGTCATAGTCCGGGTTGAAGCTGATGATGTCGGCCAGGGGGCCGAAGATTCCGTAATACTCATCGGCGTTGTTTTTGACCTGCGACCAGATGGTGTTGACCTTGATGCGCGGAAACCCTCCGCCGATCGAGTCCCGGAGGCGGCGCAGGTTACGGATGCGTTCGACCGTCTCTTCGAATTTGGCAGGCTTGCGGATGCGGTCATAGTCTGCGTGCAGGCCGTCTATGCTGATGGACAGATAGTCGATTCCTGCCCTGACGAGGTCTTCGGCATAGGCTGCTTCTATCTTGAGTCCGTTGGTCAACGTCGAAATTTCCTTGATGCCCGCCTGTCTGGCATATCGGACCATTTCGACGAATTGTGGGTTCATGGAGGGCTCGCCGCGCCAGGAAAGGCGGATGGAATAGAGGCCGTGGGTCGCGCATTCGTCGATGGCCTTGCAGTACATGTCGAAATCCATGTTCCCGTCGCTCTTATCCGCCCGATGCGGGCGGAAGCACATGGGGCAACGCATGTTGCACAGCGACGAGGCCTCGAAGTCCACGTGGATGGGAAAGGCCGCAGTATATTTGAGCTTGGGATAAAGATACCACTGGGCCCTATTGATCCAGAAGGCGGCTGGATGACGCCGGATCAGGTTCCACATGAGTTCCTTTTTCCTGGAGCCAAGGACGAATTGGTCGACGTTTACTTTTGTCATGTTCTTTCAAGAACCTCTGTTATTCTGTCCGCACCGTGACCGTCGACGAGCCGTCTTCCTTTACCGGAAAGGGTGTGTCGGCGCTCAAAGTCATCCATCAGGGCCTGGAGGCGTCCGGTGGTCTCATGGTGGGGAATTCGTTTAATGTCTCCAAGGTTGACCGCCACGCCAAGATCTTCCATGTGGGTGGCCGTTTCTTCTTCATATTCGATGGTCGGGGCGATGGCGGTGGGAACGCCGCTCCATGCGGACTCCAGGCAGGTGTCGCCCCCGGCCGTAATGACCATGTCGAACGTGGTCATGAGCGATGGGAGGTCTGTGATATCCCGCAGCACGGACACCCTGCCCGGCAACCCAGCAGCTTGTATCTGGTCTATGAAGCCGGCTGCATTTCCGTATGCAGGACCCAGAACAAACGTGAAGGAGCAGGCGTGGGCCAGCGGCGTAATGCATGGGAGCATGGCCGATGCGTAGTCATCCGGGTCCGCTCCCCCAAGGGTGACCAGGGCGCGGTAAACCTCCCGCGAAATACGTTCGCACGGGGGTGCTGCGTGGCTGCCGAGCAGGAAGTAGTCCAGGCCCAGGCAATATCGGACGTCGCTACGGAGCTCTGGGTAGTTCCGGTGCTTCGGTAAAACCGAGGGGTTGACCAGCACATGCGGGCAAAGGTCCCGTCCTCCCAGGTCGTCGAAAGCCAGATGGAGGTGTGCCGCGCCTCGCAGGGTTGCTGTCTCCTCCGGTCCGTAGCGGCGGACATCTGTCACCAGAGTCTCCCCATCCGCCATTTGCGCCACCGTCTTCACTTCCTCTTCGAGAGTCATGTCCGGAGCAAGCGGCGTTACCGGGAATCCGTATTCACGTACTTTGGCAACACCCTCCGGATAGTCGCGCATAACAAAGCGCACTTCCGTTCCCCTGGTTTTCACCAAGTGGACGGCCAGCTTGAGACAACGGTAGACGTGCCCCATGGCCAGGCTGTGAATGTTTGCTCCGTCAACCCGGAATATCATGTGCCTATTCCTGCTTCCCGAAGTCGCCGAACTGCAGTGGCGCTCCGTTCTTTATGGATCTGGCGGCCTGGCTGCCCATGACGGCATCCGTCAGGGATACGGGAACGCCGCGCACGGGGCGCAACGCCACTAGGTTGTCCTCATTCAGGATTTCCCCCTTTGTGATTTCCCGGCGGGCATAAAAGCCGCGGCGCATGCCTGCGCGTCCCTGCGTTTCATTTGCCGAAAGAGGGCGGGCTGGATCGCCCATGATCACTGGGACGGCATCACAGAATTCGCGAAGCGTCCGCAACTCCTCTTCGTTGATGGACAGCTCATGGTCCGCACCGGGAAAGGCGTCCGCCAGGGTGCGGTCCAGGGTGTAGTGTTTTTCGATGGCGCTGGCGCCCAGCGTGGCCGCCATGAAGGCGCTTTGCAGTCCCACTGTGTGATCGGAGAGCCCGGTTTTAAGGCCAAAGGTGTCCCGAAGTTTGAGCATAAAGGCGAGGTTCACCTCTTCCGGGGCCGTGGGGTAATTTGAAACACAGTGTAGCAGGTGGATGTCGGTGTTGCCCGTCTCCAGGATTGTTTTGACGGCCTTTTCGATTTCACCCAGCGTCGCCATGCCGGTGGACAGGAACACGGTTTTCCCTTTTTCGGCTACTTTGCGGATCAACGGATAGTTGTCGCAATCCATGGAGGCGATTTTATAGGCGGGCAGGTCGAACCTATCCAGAAATGCCAGGCTTTTCGTCTCAAAGGGAGTGGTGATGAGCGGGATGCCCTTGTTTCGAGCCAACTCAAAGAGGTGGCTCTGCTCTTCAAACGTCAGGGCGTACGATGCGGACTCCTCGTAATAGTCGAGGTCCGGTGCGAAAAAATCCTCCATGACAAAGGACTGGAGCTTGATGAAGTCGGCCCCGGCCGCATGGGCGGAGAGGATGAGCTTCTCGGCGGTCTCAACGTCGCCGTTGTGGTTGATGCCGACTTCGGCGATGAGGAGCGGAGAGGAATATGTTGTCATTGCTGTTTCCCGTTTCAGCTACCGTTTGTAAATTATGAATTTCTCGAGGACCAACGCGTCCAACCCCGAGTTTTCAAAGACGTGCATGGCGTCTTTTACGGAATTAACGATGGGGTATCCGTGGAGATTGAACGAGGTGTTCAGGAGCGCACCGCGTCCGGTCTTGCGGGCGAAGGACTCGAGTATCGCGTACAGTTCGGGGTTGACGTCTCGCGTGAGGATCTGCGCACGGGCGGTGTGGTCCGCCTGGTGGCAGCCTGCGGGGAGCGCCGCCCAGCCTTCACTTGTGGTGGGAAAGGCCAGGGTCATGAACGGGGCGTCGAGCTTCTTCTCATTGACGAGGTAGCGGTCGGCAAAGGTGTCCATGACGATTGGGGCGAAAGGCATCCAGAAGTCGCGGTTTTTGATGGCTTGGTTTATCTTGGGGACAATGTCGAGATGAATAGGGTCGGCCAGGATGGAGCGGTTGCCCAACGCCCGCTGTCCGAACTCCATGTTGCCTGCGCAACGGGCAATGGCGCGGCCGGCCTCAAGCAAGTCGGCCACATGGTCCGGCGAGTAGTTTTCTATGATTTCATAGTGCTCGGATGCGAGGCCTTTTACCAAAGCATCTTCCTCATCCCGAGGCCTGACCGGTCCTAGGTAGAGATGCGGCTGCGGATGAACCTTGCGTGTATCCCATGTGCCTGATTCTTCCCCGAGGTCTTCGGTCAGAGCGTAAGCCGCTCCCAAAGCAAGCGAATCATCACCCGCCGATCCCGGGACGTGGAGGCGCTTCACACTGTCCAGCGCGCCCACCAGCCCGTTGGCCTTGACGTTCATGGCCACGCCTCCGGACAGGCAGACCTGATCGATCCCGAACGTTTTCACCGCGTTGTCCACCCAGGTCGTGACCAATTCTTCCGTCCAACGCTGCAATCCGGCGGCAATACCGTCGAACCGGCATCCTTCCAGCCGTTCTTTGAACCAGTAGTAGGAGTCCGTGGGTTTGATCTTCCATTTGAAGTCCAGGCCGTCCACGTACAGGGTGGATGCAAAGACCTCGTAGGCCTTGCGTGCGATGGGGGCCTTGCAATAGGGGGCCAGTCCCATTACTTTGTATTCATGCTCGTTGGGCTTCATGCCCAATACCAGCGTGATATAGCGGTATATGCGTCCAATAAAGGCATCTTGCGAGGCGAACAGCCGTTCGCCTTTGCTGTTTCCGTCAAAGCGATAGATGGTCGCGTTGCAGCCGTCGCCCCAGCCGTCGATGGTCAGGGAGAGAACAGGTCCGTCTTTTTCCGCCCTGAGCGGGCCTGTGTAGTATCCGTAACAGGCGTGGCTGCGGTGGTGGTCCATTATGCGGATTTTTTCTTCCTGCACGCCTACGGCCTCGGCAATGATCCTCGGCATGTGAACGGAAGCAAAATTTTCGACCATGGACGGCTCTGCTTTGGAAGCCTCCCAGAATGCCTCTGGGTACTGGGCGTAATCAAAGCGTTCGGAGAGGTAGGCCGAGGGATGTACGTCTTTCCCCTCAATGAGCTTGGGATGCCAGTATTCCCGCTGCTCCGTTATGTAGTCCTCAATGGACCATGAAGACTTGCGCTTGAGTGTATACCAGTAGTCCTGCGACGCTCCGGCGATGGCGACATAGTCGAGACCCGCAGCTCCATTCTTTACCCCTTCCAGGCAGTATCGGATGGACTCAAGCGGGAGCCGTTCGTCGTTTTTGGTGCGGGAAAATCGTTCTTCACTGACGGCGCGAGTGAGCCTGCCGTCCTGGAGCAGGGCGGCGCAGGAGGGAAATCCCCAGAAGACAGAGAGAATATTCATGGCAGTTTTCCTACATTGAACAGAGCGTCTACGGCAGACATATGCGAGGAGAATTCGCCATGGGTCTGTTCGTACGCCGGGTGGTTGTAGTCATGGTAGGACACCTTGATGTTTGCGTCCAAAAAACTTCCAAGGTCGAGATAGTTGCGTCCGTCCGGTCCTGAGATGTAGTGGTCAGCGCCCGATGCTCTGCTCAGGGCCAGGATCAGGTCGCTTCCATGGACATCGGTGTCCGGCAGAATGTCCGAGGCAAGCCGCATGGGCGTGTCGATGCCCGTGAAGTCCCGGACCATCTCGATGAGCGCGATGTTCAGGTCCGCCAGTCGGCTGAACTCCTTGTTTATCACAGCCTCCAGCCGGGGAAAAAGTTCCGGGAAATACGGGGTTCGGCCATAAGCCGCCTGTACGCTGCCCAGATATTTCCGTCTCCAATTGACGGTGTTGTCGATCATGACCTGATTGATGGGCTGGGTGTACCGTCCCTTGGAGATGACGGGCACCGTAACCCATTGCGGTCCGTTTGCCGTGAGAATCTTGTTGCGGTTCTCAAAATACCGCTTCTTGAACTGCACGTTGTCGAGCAGGACATAGAGATCGCATCGGCGCATCTTATCGAAGAAGCCCAGCCAAGGCAGATGCTCCGGCTGTTGGATGGCGACGATCATGCTTCGCCTCCGCACAGGCCCGTCTTGCGCGCGTGGTCGACGATGCGGGCCGTGGACCATAGCGGCCCTTCCTCCGGAGGGAGTCCCGCAATGAAGGTGCGCATGCGTTCAAGGTCCTCCGCCGTGTCGATGTCCAACCGGGCGTTCGGGCAGTGGAGCGACTCGGGCGCCACCAGCTCGGCGGTAGTGAAGCCTGCGGGCCGGTCGCTGACAAAGGCGGTGACGTGTTCCCGCGAAGCCGCGTCCGCGTCTGGTTCCGCGTCGAGGAGCAGGCTGGCGCGAATGATTTCGCAGCCGAGCCCGTCCGGGAGCCCGGATGCGGGCGTGTTGTTGCGGGAGTAGTCCGCGCCCCGGTCCAGGTGGAACCGGACGAGGTTGTCTATTTCTTCTCCGGAGACCAGAGGATTATCTGCGCATATTCTGACGACATGCGCGAGGTTGAACTGCCTGACGGCTTGGGTGAACCGGGCGAGGACATCATCCTCTGGCCCGCGGATAACTTCAAGCCCCATACGATCGCCCAATGCGGCCAGGGGATCACAGTTGCTTTCCCGGCTTGTGGCCAGGATGACTTTGTCGGGCAGGGTGGCCGAAAGGGCGCGGGCGAAGACCATGCCCGCAAGGGGCATGTCGCCGAAAACAGGTAGCAGACTTTTCCCCGGCAGCCGGGTTGAGCCCATGCGGGCCTGGATGACTATGCCAATGTTGGAATGTTTCATATCCTTTCACGCACCATCATGAATGCTTCGGCCATGTCCATTCCCGCTTCCATGCCCCGCTTCATAGCCAGGGCGCGCAGTCCTTCGGAGGAACGGGGATGGGGATAAGGCTTGTTTTCATCCTCATAGCAGGCCAGGGCCGCAGTCTTAGCTTCAAGTAAACTCGCAGCGTGCAGGTAGACCGTGGGGGCGAAGATCGGGGCGCCAACGTTGGGAGCCTGTTCGGTCGAGGACGCGGTCTCATACATGAGCCATCTTTCCACGGCGCTCGACATGGGGCGGAGAACGACCTGCACCGCTCCCGCCACAGCCCGATGGTCCTGGTTGTTGTCTTGGCAAAATGGCGAGTATACGATCTGCGGGTTAATGGTGCCGACGGCCTCCTCCAGCGGAATGATGATGTCCTGGACGCAGGCGTCCAGTCTCTCATCCGGAAGATCCAGGTAGACCGCTCCATGATATCCGAGAATGGACCGCGCCTTTTCCGCATGGTCCTTTTGGATGGCCATGGCGGTGTCGTCGTAGGCATGGTTGTACACGCGGTGGGCGGCAAAGACCACGTGAACGCGGTCTCCTTGCGCGACATGGTGAAGAATGGCGCAGCCGCAACCCAGAACTTCGTCGTCGAGGTGAGGAGCGATGACCAGTACTTGTTTGGCGGTTTTGTCCATAAGGTATTCCTTGTCTCCGTGAAGGAAAATCTATGAGCCGAGCAATAGTCCGGCCAGTTCGTCGGCCGACTTGTCCGCATGTTCCCACCCATACCAGATGGGGGCGCACCGGTGGTGGGCCGCAATCCAGGTGGCTCCCGGAAGATCGTATTGGATTCCTTCGATCTCGGGCCCGAAGTCGCTTTGGGCAAAAACCTGCCCCGTCGTTTCCTTGAGGTCGTAGTCGAAGACGATATATTTGTAGTAGCCGGAGACCATTCCTTCGGGGAGCGTGACCCGTTGTTGGAATATGGTGTCGAATTTGGCGGCCAAGGCCCGCTTCCAGTGCAATATTTCCGGCAGGCGTTCCAGCTGCATCCGCCCCAGGGCCGCAGTGATTTCATTCATCCGGAAGTTGAAGCCGTTGTCGAGGTCATAATGGACCTTCCCGTTTTCAACCCGTTTGCCGTAGTTGCGCATCTTGCGGGCCCACTCCAGAAAGTCGGTATCCGTGGAAACCACCATTCCGCCTTCGCCCGTAGGCATTGTTTTGGTGGCGTAAAATGAGTACGCGCCGCCAAGCCCCCACGATCCGGGGTGTCGGCCGTTGTATGTCGCACCATGCGAATGGGCGCAATCCTCGATGAGGGTGAGGTCGTTGTCCCGGCAAAAGGCCGCGATCCGGTCTATGTCGAAAGCTATGTGCCCACCGATATGGACCACGCAGACCGCTTTTGTCTTTGCCGTTACTTTGCGTTTGACATCTTCAAGCGAGATGCAGAGGTCCTGTCTGTTGCTGTCCGCGTAAATCACGTCGCCGCCAGCCAGTTGGGCAGCCCGGGCGGTGGCGTAGAACGTGTTTGCAGGGACGATAACCTCTCCGCCCGCCACATCGGCATATGCGAAAAGCATGTAGAGGGCGGCGCCTCCATTGCATACGGCCACGGAGGGCAGCCCGGCCATGGCCTGGAACTCCTCCTCGAAACTGTCCACCTGGCCGCCTTCGGAAAGAAAGCCGGAGTCGAATACCTGTTCGAGCAATTTGACGTACCGCTTTTGTGCGGAGGCGGGAAAAGGAATGATCACTGTGAACTCCTCTATACGAAATTGCGTGTTTTAATTTTTGATAACCTGTCCAGCAGAATGTTGTATTTGGTCAACCGGCACTCCGGGCACCATTGCTGGCAGAATTTGGGGGCCATCACCATATCGGACTGGCGTCTGCGTTCCTGCCCGTTCCATATCTCGGCGAAGCTGTTCTTGTAGAGGTTGCCGATGGGCGGGATATCCTCGTGGGTGTTAAGCCGTCCGCAGAGGTAGACGTCGCCGTTGGCGGTGATGACCGAAGACAGGCTGTGGGCGCGGCAGGGGAGGGAGAAATTGCCGGTTATGACATTCTCCTTCATGTTGTGTATCGCCACGCTGAAGCCGCCGAGCGAATGCTTGGAAAGATAGGAGAGGTTGAAATTCTTCGGCATGAGGTCCGGGTGATCTATGACCGGGCGTATCTGAAGGTAATCGACCCCCAGCCGTCTCAATTTCAAGGTCAGGTCTTCCAACCCCTGTTCATTTTCGCTTGTCAGGACATAGCCGATACCCACCACCAATCCGCTTCCCGCCTTGGCGGAGGCGGCAGTCTGGATATTGGCCATTACCTTTTGGAAGTAGTCTTTTCCTTTCCCCGTCCGGAATTGTTCTGTCGACGCCGCGTCCAGGCTAAAACGCACCCAGTCGAAGTGCTTCAGGATTTCAATGTCGGGTAGCCGGACGCCATTCGTAATCAGGCCAAGCCCGAGCCCCAGGGCTTTTGCGTGGAGTGCCACCTCGGAAAAATCGGCATAGAGCGTCGGTTCTCCGCCTCCTTCTATGACAATGCCTTTGGTACCGTTGGCCGCCAGATCCTCAAGCAGATTTTTGAGAATGGAAATATCAAGGTCTTCCATTGCCCGCATCCTGAGAGCCTTGTCGGAGCACCATTTACAGGCAAGGTTGCAGCGGTTGGTTAGGGAAAGCTCAACGCTAACGGGATAGGTCGCGTCCGGCCCGTTCTTTTCGGGGGAAGGAAGAAGAGCCTCCATCTTGCCGGGGAACAAAAACAGTTTTTCCAGGCCGACTTCCTGCGGTCCTTCGATGTTGTTTTGGGCGTATTTGACCAGTATTGGGTTGTCATCAAGGTATTGGGCTATTCCCTGGTTACGCAGTTGGTCGCACCCAGAAATGATTTTGTTGATGTACAGGACATCTTCGGGAACAGCGAGATTGGCTCGATAGCTTGGCCTGGGAGATTCGACGCTTATCTGAAGAATATCAGGAGGTGCGAGCAGGCTGCGGAAGCTCAGGGTACCCACGAGGCGAAGTACGGGGTCCTGGATTTCCTTCTCAAACTTGACGACCAGTGCGGCGTCCACGGCCTCGGCCCCCAGGCCGAGGACCACTCCCCCCGAATGTTCGTTGTAGGCATATCGGCATTGGGTTTCCTCAAAGGCCCGGACAAGCTCGTCCACCGCCTCGATGTCCAGCAATGGATAATTGCCCGAAATTTTGACCAGGGTGTCAGCTCCCGAAGCCTCTGCGGCCAGCCGCAACCTTTTCAGCGAATCTTCGTAGGGTCCTCTGACCGCCGGAATACCCAAAGCGGCCATTTCTACAACGAGGCGGTCGTCATTGGGGGAGTCGGATGTGTTAAGGATGATGCGGCTTACCGTTTTTGATTGGCGGAGTCTTTCTACGAGAAAGGGTAGGGGCTTCTTGTCCGCGATGCTTACTTCGTAGCGGTTGCGGAAATGAGGCGAGTTTCGGCTTGCTTTGATGACGAATATGCTGTTCATGCTTTTGGTTGGTTAGAGAGCTTTCCGGTCGCTGTCCTGCTATACTCCGAGCAGGCCGATGCGGCGTTTCAGCGCCGTGAAATGGCCTTGGGCTCTCCACATTTCAAGTTGTTTTCTAATCCGTAGGCGTTGCAGGAACGTAGTCCCCAGAGGTCGGTATGCCTGTTTGACGACGGCGGCCTGTATTTGATCGAAGAAGTCGAGATAGTGGTTCCCGACTTCATCCAGGGACGGCAGGCTGATTCCCGTTTTGTACCCTTCGTAACCGGCTTTGATTTTTTCCAGGAGTTGCGGGATTTCTTCCCTGGAAACGAAAAGCTCCCCGCCTTGTCCCACGATTTCTGGGTTACCCCCATCGTTGAGGGCGAGGGCCGGAAGGCCGCAGTGCATCGCTTCAATGAGGGCGTTGGAGCATGTTTCCAAACGGGATGCAAACAAAAAGACGTTATGCGCACGTAGCAGGCGGGCGACGCCTTCCGGGGGCTGGGGGGGGATCATCTTGATATTGTTGAACCGTATCGGCGAATTCCCGACGAAGGTCACTTCGTACCGGTCGAAATCAAGATGTTCATCCAGCCATTGGTATATCGGGAATCCCTTGTTTGCATTGGGAGACCAGCTTGAAATGATTACTTTCAGCTTTTCATCGGCTTTTGGCGGGGGTGCTCCGTGCTCCCCGTGGAACAGCACATGGTTGGGCGCGTTGAGGATGACTGTCTCGAACGGCTTGTCTTGCAGGCCCATTTCCTTGTTTACCCTGTGTGACCAATCTGATTGAAAAATGGAGCCGTCCGCGAGGAGTGCGTTTTGTGCATTGATGATAGCGCCCCTGGGGTCTGCGGCGTGGTTGTACAGGTTGGGGTGGCCGTCTACTCGCTGGATGAAAATCTTGTTGGGGTGGAGCAACTTCTGGCGCGCCACCTGAAAGTGATTTTGGCAGCTGTTGAAGAGTATGGCGTCTGCGTCTTCCGGACTCTCGGCGTAACGGCCGTGGCGTCGGAAGTAGTCTCGCAGCGTTCCGAGGAATTTGTGCGATCCTCCGTATGCGCCTTCGACTATATCCAATGCGATGTAGATGTTCATCTTTTGAGCCAGGTGCAGTCCAACTGGGTAAATGGTTACATGTGGCCTGCGGTTCACCGGCAGGCAGATTGATTTTTTTTGTACAGTAAATTGGAACAAAAAGTCAATACACAGTGTGTTGTGGCTGATCAATGCCGCGAATATGTCTTCCTGAATGGGGCGTTCCGGTTCAAACGTGGTGGATTGCGCGTTGACTAATGTACAGGTTTATTGTACAAAGAAGATATGCTTTCCGAGTTGTTTTCATCTAAGACCAGGATCCGGGTGTTGATCAAGCTTTTCCTCAATCCCGGGGTGTCCTGTTATCTGCGGGAGCTTGCCAAAGAGTTCTCCCTGTCGCCCAATGCTCTCAAGGGGGAGTTGGACCGTTTGTCCGAGGCAGGGTACCTGACTCGGGAGCAAAGCGGGCGCAGCAACTATTTCTGCGCAAACACCAGGCACCCATTTTTCCCGGAAATACATTCCATCGTAAAAAAAACATTAGGTATAGATAAGCTGCTTGACGAAGTCGTTCGTAGCATCGGACATGTTGAGGAGGTGTACATTCTGGACGATTATGCCGAGGGCAGGGACTCCGGCCTGATCGATGTGCTTGTTGTCGGCGAGATAGACCGCCACCGCCTGGATGAGATCCGGCAGATTGGCGAGGACAAGGTCAAGCGTAAGGTTCGGGCTATGGATGTGACTCCAGAAGAGTTCGCTGAGGGCAAGGAAATTTTCTTGAGCCGCCCGCATTGGAAGGTTTTATAAGTGGCATATAGCGGGTCGCGGAGTATGTTCGCCGGGTTGTTCGTCCGGCTCCAGCCTCAGCACAAACGGTGGCTCGGCTATATGCTGGCGGGGTCGCTGCTCAATGCCTTTGCCGAAATTGGCTGTCTGGGCGTTATCGCTGCGTTTGTAACATTTGTTTCTTCACCACAGGATGTTCTGAGCTCCCCCTATTTTAAGTGGTTATCATCCCATGTCGGAATGGAAACATCGGGAAGCCAGCCTGTGGCTCTTATTTGTGTGGCGGTTGTCTTGGCCACAATGATAAAAAATATTTCTACCGGACTCCTACGGTATTACAGCGTCAAGTCCGGTGGGCTTATCGGAGCATTTTTTTCGGGGCAAACCATCTTTGCATTGCTTGCCATGCCTTACCAGTGGGTGACGCGCAAAAGTGTTGCCGACCTGTCCGTGTTGTTGAGTTGGGCCAAGCTGGCATCTGGGGCGATGGAGGGGGCTATTGCCGTGGCTTCCGATATTATCCTTTTGCTGGTTTTGTTTGTCGTGACTATTTCATTTTCTCCCTTTGTGGTTCTGGGGGTGCTGGCGGGGTTAGGGCTGCTGTCGTACTTGTTGTTTAGAGGGATTAAAGGCTTTATCGACGCGGCCTCTAGTGAGACCGTTTTTCGGAATAGGAAATTGGCCCGCTTGGCCCACAAATTATTGTACGGCTTTCGGGATATCCGCATTCAAGGCAAGGGCGCAGCCTTTGCCGAGGACTATTTTCTTGAGGCCAGTGCTATTCCCCTTTTTCGCGCCAGGATGCGGGCGCTACAGCAGTTTCCTTCATGGGTGCTTGAAGTTGTCGGCGTCTCTGTTCTCGCCATGGCCGTATACGTCATGAGCGTTTTTGCCGGTTTCTCTTCGACGTCTGTGATGGGGGGGCTGACAATATTCGCGCTGGCCGTTTGGCGGGGGCTTCCTGCCGTCATGCGTATCCTGAATCAGATGGCGGTGTTGCGCGGGGCGTTGCCCAGTTTGATTAAGGTTGTTGAATTTTTGGATAAATATGAAAAAAGTGTTGTGGGCGGGGTAGCTGGGAAGCCCGAGGATGTTCCCGTTTCATTTTCCAAAGGCGTGGCTTTGGATGAGGTGGAATTCTCCTATCATGGCGGTGCTTCGGTGCTCAAGGATATTACATTCGAGATTCATGCGGGGGAGACGCTGGGGATTGTCGGCAAGTCAGGTGCAGGCAAGAGCACTCTGGCAGATTTGCTTATGGGACTTGTCGTTCCCACGTCCGGGAGTATTTTTGTGGACGGTGTTGCTCTTACAGATGAAAATAGGGTCTCTTGGAGCCGCCATATGGGGTATGTTCCGCAGGCCCCTTATGTCTTTCCCGGTACTTTGGCGGAAAATATCGCCTTTATTTCGACCCGCGAGAATATTGACCGCGCCCGGGTGATGTCCAGCTGCGAGGATGCTTTTGTGACGGACTTTCTGGATAATCTTCCGGAGGGGCTTGATACGCAGGTCGGGGATCATGGGGTTCGGCTTTCAGGCGGGCAGATGCAGCGGGTAAGCATTGCCCGTGCGCTTTACGGCAGGCCTGATTTATTGATGTTCGATGAAGCTACAAGTGCCCTTGACGGCAAAAGCGAAGAATACATCAAGCGGATGATCGCTAACTACCGGAACAAGTTGACCATGGTTATCGTAGCCCATCGGTTGACCACGGTAAGGGACTGCGACCGGGTGGTCTGGCTCGAGGATGGGTTCGTTCGCATGATAGGCAAGCCGGACGAGGTCCTGCCCAGATACGAGACGGAGTTGGCCAGCTAAGAGCCGGTTGTTGAGGGCTGATGCCCGAATTCCCGGTAGGAGCGTTCGGCTTCTTCACAAAGAGAGTGGAGGGCCCGGCCGTCGATCGGGCGCATCCTGAGTTGGTTCCATTCCCATGCTTGAGATGTATTCGGATCGTATCCATGTGCCGTTGGCAGTTGGTGCGAATCCTCTTTGCGCAGTCCCCTGGGCCAAGGCGCGAAAGAGTCTGTGCTCGGTAATGGCCTGTCGGTTCGCGCAAGGAATGCTACTTGAGTTTGCCCTCCCCATGTTGATGGGATATGAGCCGGTTATGAAACAGCAAAGGGATAACCGTACATAATGAGCGCACTTCGGATAGCGGCGATCGTCCATTCCCTGGCTGGCGGGGGCGCGGAAAAAGTTGCTGCGGTCTTGTCCGGCGAGTGGTCGGCGCGCGGCCATCAGGTCGGTGTTTTCACTCTGGAGCACGCCGAGGTCTCCGGTGCATATTCCTTGCCCGCCGAGGTTGCTGTGAACCGGCTCGGATTATCTGGTAATTCCTCCAACAAGCTGGCTGCGTTGGCGAGCCTGTTGCATCGGGTGCGTCGCCTCCGGAGCGCGCTGCGAGCGTTCAAACCCGATGTGGCCGTGGCGTTTGTCTCCGAGGTCAACGTCCTGACCACGCTTGCCTGTCTGGGGACCGGTATCCCGGTCGTCATTTCCGAGCATTGCCATCCCGACTATTTTCGTATCGGTCGTGACTGGGAATTGTTGCGGCGGTTGACCTATCCTCTTGCCGATGCGCTGGTCGCTGTGAGCGACGGCGTTCTCGATTGTTTTTCCTGGCTCCGCATTCCCCGGCGTACCATCTACAATCCCACGGCCTTGTTCCAGGTCGCGCCGTTGCTCGCCGATCCCGCCCGGACGAAACGGCTGGTGGTTGCTGCCGGGAGGCTGACGCACCAGAAGGGGTTCGACATCCTGATCCGGGTGTTTGCCCGGTTGGCCAGCGAGCATGCCGACTGGCAGCTGGTTATTTACGGTGAGGGGCCGGATAGAGAGTCGCTGGAAGCCCTTATAGAGGCGAGCGGAGCAGCCGGTCGGATTACACTGCCGGGCCGGGTGGACAACCTGGACCGACGACTGGCCGAGGGGGATTTATTCGTGATGCCCTCCCGTTTCGAGGGGTTTGGCAACGTGCTGGTGGAGGCCATGAATGTCGGGTTGCCGGTGGTTGCCTTCGATTGTCCCAGCGGGCCTTCCGAGGTCGTTTCGGATGGGGAGAATGGTTTCCTGATTCCGGCCGGAGATGAGGATGCGCTGGGGGATGCCATGCGCCGACTGATGGCGGATGCCGATTTGCGGAGCGAGTTTGGCAGCAACGGGTACGCCGCCAGCGAACGGTTCAGTGTGGATCGCATTACCGACGATTGGGACGCGATCATCGCCACGGTGGTGGGGAAGGCATGAAGATCGCGCTCACCATTCATGCCCTTCGCAAAGGGGGCGGCGGCATGGAGCGCTCCGCCGCCGATCTGTCCGCCGCCTGGGCCGGATTGGGGCATGACGTGACCATTTATGCGCTGGCCGGGAACGAGGCCAAGCTGCCGCACGCCTTTGACCCGCGTGTCGGCATACGGGCACTGGGGCTGAACCGTCCGGCCAGCAACAAGGTCGGGGCGATCCGGGAAATTTTACGCACCATGGCCGGGGTCCGTCGGGCCTTGCTGGACGCGGAAACCGACGTGGTGGTGGCCATTGGCAACCAAACCGCTGTGGCGACCCTGGCGGGAACGCTACTGAGCGGCGTGCCGGTGATTGTGGCGGAGCGAACCCACCCTGCAATGTACCACATCGGTCGGGGGTGGAAGGAGTTGCGACAGCTCCTTTATCCGCTGGCGGCGGCGCTGGTGGCGCAAACCGGAGATATTGCCAGGTGGTATGAAACGCACCTTCGGGCCCGGCGGGTGTATGTCGTTCCCAATGCCGTGGCCGAAGCGCATTGTCAGGCCAATCCGGAACGGGAAGGGCGCAAGGAGGTCGTCGCGTTGGGCCGCCTGGACGAGATCAAGGGGTTTGATGTGCTGGTCAAGTTGTTCGCCACGCTGGCTGCCGATTACCCCGAATGGGATTTGTGTATCTATGGGGAAGGACCGGAGCGAGCCCGTTTGGAGCGGCTTGTGGCCGAGCATGGCCTTGAAGGACGCGTTTTTCTGCCTGGCTGGGTGGAAGACCCGCAGCGGCATCTGTCTCAGGGGGATTTGTTCACCCTGACCTCCCGAACCGAAGGATTTCCCAATGCATTATGCGAGGCCATGGCCTGCGGGCTGCCTGCAGTGGTCTTTGATTGTCCGAGCGGCCCGGCTGATATTATCCGTCCGGGAGTGGACGGCAGGCTCGTGCCGCCGGGAGATGTGGAGCGTTTTGCCAGGGAGCTCGCCGAGCTGATGGAAGATGCGGATGAGCGGCAGCACATGGGGGCGCGCGCCAGGGAAATTGTGGAGCGGTTCTCTGAAGAGCGTGTCACCGGCCTGTGGGCGAAACTCTTCGCCGAAGTGGCTTCTTCCTAATTCCTTGCTAACAGGTGTCGGCATATTCTACGCCGCGTTACAGTCGCTAGTCTCTGGTCACTTCTGGTTTGTGTTTGGCTTCGGCCAGGTCCGTGAGGAACTCCCGCAATCGGAGCACGCCCGGGTTGTTCTCCATATACCGATAACTCGCACGGGACAGCAGTGCCGTGCTGAGGATGACCAGCGTCAGCAGGACGACGTCATTTGTGGTGGAGAATATCCGTTGTACCAGGTAGGTGAGCAGGCTGATCGTAATGATGTGGCAGAGGTAGGTGGAGTAGGACCAGTCCCCGGCAGCGGAGAGCCATTTGCCTAATCCGGCATGAAAAAGTCGCCAGTCGTTTATTGAAATAAATGCGGTAACGACGCTACCGGAAACCATAACCCTGGAAAGCAACTTGTAATCAGTGAAGGTTCCCAGGGAGGCGAAGGCCACGAAGACTAGGCCGGAGATGGCCAGCGTGGCCGTAGCGTGTTTCTCCAGCATAGCCCGGACGTGGGTGAAGACATAGGCGATCAGGAAGCCGCAGAGGAACTCCCAGAGCAGCTTGTTGCCGATCACGCTGCCGTACGGCAGGCTCTCGGGATAGGTCAGGGGGCAGAGCAGCACCGCAGCGGAACACAGCAAAATGGCATGCTTCTTCGAAATGGCAATACAGACAGACAGCACCGTATAGAAGAACATTTCGAATATGAGAGTCCACCCGACCATTAGCAATGGGTACAGGCCGATCCCCGAAGGGTTCTCAGAAGGGAAGAAAAGGTATGAAGCGGCGAGGGAGCTCGCGTCATATTGCGTGAAAAAGAACGCCTGCGGTAGCAGTGCCACGAGCAGCGCCAGCAGGGTAGTGTAGAACCAGTAGGTAGGGACGACCCGAAACAAGCGGCGGAAAAAGAAGGCAAGTCCGTCAGTGGTAGCCTTATGGGCGGAAAGAAACATTACAAAGCCGCTGATAACAAAGAAAATATCGATTCCGAAGGCTCCGTAGCGGGTGAATAATTTTCCGAGGAATCCATGCCCTTCAAAGTGATGGGCGATCTGCATATAGTGATGGAAGACAACCATCCATGCGGCAATGCCGCGTAGTGCCTGCAGCGATATGTATTTTTTCTTCACCCGTCTTTTCCCAAGCTTCTACGCGTCACTCAGCAGCTTTTTGGCGATCTCCAGGTCGTACAGGGCGAGGGGGTTGCGGCCGGTGGCGCGCTCCTTGTACATCTCGGCGGCCTGGCGGATGGCCTCGTAGGGCACCCACTGGTGTTTTTCCCAGACGATCGGTTCCATGGGGTTGTAGAGCCGGAATTCGATGTCGCCGTTGTTGTCCCGCACGTACATGCGGACTTCGGGGTGCTGCAGGGAAGGGGTGTAGTAGGCTCCGCGTTCGTCTTTCATTATTTCTCTCCAAGGGCGAAGTCGAACCGGAGGGATTCGCCCATGTCGTATACCTTGATGTTCATGGCCTGGAGCAGGACCGTCAGAGGCCTGCCGAACAGAAATTCATTGAGGGCCGGGTCCATTCCGCCTTTCTCGGCGGTAAGCCGACGCAATTCGCGGTCGTAACGGACTATTTCCTGAAGCGTCCGTCCCGCTTCCGCATCGCCATCACGAGCCCTCTTGGCCGTTGCCTCCAGGGAGGCCGGAGCACAGTTGGCGTCGTGCTCGGTCACGAGCTCCAGCAGGGGGTGTCCCTCGGGCAGGAGGTCGCGCCGGGTCAGCCGGTCCTTGCCGTACATGGCGGCAAGCGGCTCGATATCCTGACAGAACAGGGCGTCGCATTCGGCCGGCCGGTTGCCGTAAATGGAGCAGTCGTGTCCCTCGGCATTATAGAAGACGCAGGTCCAGGTATTGTCCCGGCCTTTGATCTTGAGCATCTCCTCCTGGAGGCATAGGATGGTTGCCGCGGGTTGGTCGTAGACGCGTTCGCCCGGCCGTAAAGTGACGATGGCTGCGAGCGGGATTATCCCCTCTTCAATGAGTTGTCTGTCCTGCTCATGCAGGGCCGGTCCGCCCTGGATGCAACAGGCTCCGCAGCGGGTGCACTTAGGGGCGTTGCTGTTTGTTCCTTGCAAGTTTGTGTTGCTCCTCACCTTCAATTGGGGTATCGATTAAAACGATTTTCAGCCTACCGCCATGGACCGATACTCTGCCCGGGCAGCAAAGGCAACCCCGGACGGACGGCAGTGTCTTCGACACAGGGCGGATAGTTGACCACATATGTAGGATTGGCAATGCTTTTGCGGCAATTACCGGTTGACATAAAACCGGAGTGTCCATTAGATTGGCTCCCCTGCATACCTTGTGAAAAGTGGTGCTAAGTCCTTTTTGACGGGGCATCGCTGCAACGGAAGCAAAGGTGTCCGGGGCTCCGGATGACATCGAAATCTGCTGCTGACCCGGATTTATCAATGGTTGATGGCAACATCTTAATCAAACAATGGAGGTTAAGGGAATGGCGAAACACAAAACTCCTATGTTGGATCAGCTGGAAAGCGGCCCGTGGCCCAGCTTCGTATCCGACATCAAACAGGAGGCTGCTAGCCGAGCCAAGAATGAAAAAGGTCTTGACTATCAGGTGGCAGCTGACTGCCCCGAGGACCTGCTCGGCGTTCTGGAAATGTCTTATGAAGACGGTGAGACCCACTGGAAGCACGGCGGAATCGTCGGCGTTTTCGGTTACGGCGGCGGCGTTATCGGCCGGTACTGTGACCAGCCCGAAAAGTTCCCCGGCGTGGCTCACTTCCACACCATCCGCGTGGCTCAGCCCAACGGTAAGTGGTACAGCACCTCATTGCTCCGTTCCCTGATGGACATCTGGGACCTTCGCGGTTCCGGTCTGACCAACATGCACGGCGCCACCGGCGATATCGTTTTCCTCGGCACCACCACCCCGCAGCTCGAAGAGATCTTCTGGGAACTGACCCACGATCTGGAAATCGACCTCGGTGGTTCCGGCTCCAACCTGCGTACGCCTGCTACCTGCATGGGCATGTCCCGCTGTGAGTACGCCTGCTACGACACACAGGAGCTGTGCTACAATCTGACTCAGGAATACCAGGACGAGCTGCACCGCCCGGCCTTCCCCTACAAGTTCAAGTTCAAGTTCGACGGTTGCCCCAACGGTTGCGTTGCCGCTATCGCTCGTTCCGACCTGTCTTTCATCGGTACCTTCAAGGATCCCATCAAGATCGACCAGGAGAAGGTCGCTGCCTACGTCGGTGGCGAGATCGCTCCCAACGCCGGTGCTCATGCTGGCCGTGACTGGGGCAAGTTCGACATCCAGAAGGAAGTCGTTGACCTGTGTCCGTCCAAGTGCCTCAGCTACGAAGACGGCAAGCTGACCATGGACCACAAGGAATGCGTCCGTTGCATGCACTGCATCAACACCATGCCGCAGGCCCTGAAGATCGGCGACGAGCGCGGCTGCTCCATCCTGTGTGGCGCAAAGGCCCCGATCCTCGACGGTCCTCAGATGGGTTCCCTGCTCGTTCCCTTCATGGAAGTGAACAAGGACGACGATTACCAGTCCATCAAGGATCTCATTGAGAACGTTTGGGATTGGTGGATGGAAGAAGGCAAGAACCGTGAGCGCATTGGTGAGACCATGAAGCGCCTCGGCTTCTCCGCCCTGGTCGAGGCCGCCGGTGTCCCTGTCGACGCCCGGATGGTCCAGGAACCCCGCCACAACCCGTACATCTTCTGGAAAGCGGAAGACGTCGAAGGCGGCTGGGATCGCGACATCAACGAATTCCGCAAACGCCACCAGCGCTAAATATTGGAGGAAAAAAACATGGCTTTCATTTCTTCCGGATACAATCCCGCAAAACCGATGGAAGGTCGGATTTCCGACATTGGTCCCCGTCACTTCGGCGAGTACCTTCCCCCGGTCATCAAAAAGAACTTCGGCAAATGGGACTACCATGAGATCCTGGAGCCGGGCCTGCTGTGCCACACCGCCTTTTCCGGCGACAAGGCCTACACCGTCCGTTGCGGCGGCGCCCGACTGATGTCTGTTTCCCACATCCGTGAAATCTGCGAGATCGCCGACAAGTACTGCGGTGGCTTCCTGCGCTTCACCACTCGTAACAACATCGAATTCATCCTGGAGTCCCTGGATGACGCTAAAGCTCTGAAGGCTTACCTGAACGAGCAGAAGTATGAAGGTGGTTCCCTCAAGTACCCCGTGGGTGGTACCGGTGCTGGTGTTACCAACATCGTCCACACCCAGGGTTGGATTCACTGCCATACCCCGGCAACCGACGCTTCCGGTACCGTTAAGGCTACCATGGACGTCGTCTTCGACGACTTCCAGGACATGAAGCTGCCCGCCCCGGTGCGTATCTCCATGGCTTGCTGCCTGAACATGTGCGGCGCAGTGCACTGCTCCGACATCGCCATCCTCGGCATTCACCGTAAGCCCCCCATCATCGACCACGAGTACCTGGACAACCTGTGCGAAATCCCCTTGGCCGTGGCTGCATGCCCGACCGGTGCTGTTCGCCCGTCCAAGGTCGAAGTCGGTGATAAGACCTTCAAAACCGTCGCCATTAAGCAGGAGCGCTGCATGTTCTGCGGTAACTGCTACACCATGTGTCCTTCCCTGCCCCTGGCGGACAAGGACGGTGACGGTATCGCTCTGATGGTTGGCGGCAAGATCTCCAACCGTATCACCAAGCCTTCCTTCTCCAAGGTTGTCGTTCCGTTCATCCCGAACGAGCCGCCCCGCTGGCCTACGATGACCAAGGTGATCAAGAAGATCCTCGACACCTACGCTGCCGATGCTCACAAGTATGAGCGTCTGGGCGACTGGGCCAACCGTATTGGTTGGGAGCGCTTCTTCGAGAAATGCGGCCTGGAATTCACCTCTCATCTGATTGATGACTTCCGCGATCCCGCATACTACACTTGGCGCCAGACTACGCAGTTCAAGTGGTAGAATAACAAAATGCCCGGGGTACGGCTCTTTCGTCGTACCCCGGCTTTTTTAAAATAGTAAGGAGTCAGTCATGCCTATAGATCCGGAAGCCGGAAAAGCTGAAATCCTCAAGTTTTGTGAAGAGAAGTCTTCGAGCAAATCCAAGTTCTACTTCAATGACTTCACCAAGCTCTTCCCGGATGCTAAAAGCCGTGAGGTCAAAAAACTTTTGACCGCTCTGGTTCAGGAAGAGAAGATGGTGTTCTGGTCCTCCGGGTCCACCACCATGTATGGCCTGGCCGGTGCCGGCAAGCAGGCCGCTACCGAGGGCGAAAGCTAATTCTTTGCTCCCTCAGGTTCTTTAGGCCTTGTCCATCTCTCAAGGTGGACAAGGCTTTTCTTGATTTTTGACCGGCGTGAATTGCGACGCTCATGCAGATTTCCATTCCTCGTTGTATCCTGGCCGGACTTTCCGGTGGAACGGGCAAGACTATCGTCTCCCTTGCCTTGGCGCGTGCTTTTGTGCGTGCAGGCAAGATCGTTGCTCCTTTCAAAAAAGGGCCGGACTACATAGACGCCAAGTGGCTGGGCCTTGCCGCCAACCGGACCTGTTCCAATCTCGACCCTTATTTTCATTCCGATCCAACCTTGCGCTCCCTGCTCGTAAACAAATCGAGCGGGGCGGACATGAGCCTCATTGAGGGCAACCGTGGCCTGTTTGACGGCAAGGACGAGCAGGGCTCTTGTTCCACCGCGGAGCTGGCGCGCAAGCTGGATACGCCGGTCATATTGGTCATCGACAGCACCAAGATGACGCGTACTGTTGCGGCCATTGTTCAGGGATGTGCCTCGTTTGAGCCAGGGCTGCGCCTGGCCGGAGTCATCCTTAACCGAACCGCCGGATCGCGACATCGATCCATCCTGCAAAAATCCATCGAGACCCATACGGACGTGCCTGTGCTCGGGATGCTGCCCAAGATTGCGCACGACCCCATACCGGAACGGCACATGGGGCTGGTCTCGGATCAGGAATATGGCGAGGGGCCTGACACCGGCGTGCACGCGGCACTGGATTCCCTGGCCGATCTTGCCGATGAATGGCTGGACATGGGGGCCATAGAGAACGTTTTTCTGAGTGCCCAGGATTTCATGGGCGATGCCGCACCGCTGTTTCCCGGGCCTGCCGTGCCTGCGAAAGTACGCATCGGTTATGTGCAGGACGCGGCGCTCTGGTTCTACTATCCGGAGAACCTTGAGGCTTTGGAACATGCCGGAGCTGAACTTATCAAACTTTCCGTACTTTCGGACGCCCCTTGGCCCGAGCTTGACGGTCTGTACCTGGGCGGGGGGTTCCCCGAGGTTTTTGCCGAGAAGATATCCGAAAATAGAGTCCTGCTGCACCACCTCAAGCGGCTTGCCCAAAGCGGGCTGCCCATCTATGCCGAGTGCGGCGGCTTCATGCTTCTGTGCGACTATCTGGAAATGGATGGTGTCCGCCATCCTATGGCCGGTGTCTTTCCGGTGGGGACAACGTTTTGCCCCAAACCGCAGGGGCTGGGGTACACAGAGGCCGAAGCTGTCGGACAGAATCCATTTTATCCAATAGGTTCAAAGGTGTTGGGCCATGAGTTCCACTATTCGGTGTGTCTTTCGGGCGAGGAGGGTAACCTGAACTACACCATGAAATTGAACCGGGGAAAGGGCGTCGGGATGGGCCGCGACGGAGTGCTTTATGAAAACGCCTTTGCGGGGTATAATCACATCCACGCACTGGCTGTACCCGGATGGGCCGAACGTTTTGTGGCCGCTGCCAGTCGGCATAAGAAAGATTAAATCAGGAAACTCGCAATAAATATGAATTTGTTGAAACAGTGGTATGACCGTGGCGTTAATGTGGTAGGTGTCGCACCCTCCTGGAAGCAGGATTGGCGATGGGTCTGTTTGTGGTCGTTGCTTGCGTATATTGCGGTAGCTGCCTTGAGAATGAGTTTTGCCGGTCGTTGGGATCATCCTGAACTGTGGGTGGCCGGAGAGCGGATTATGTCCACACACGATGCCTATTTCTGGCTGGCTAAAGCCAAGGGCGTCGGACAACTGGCTGAGTACCCTGTTGCAGAACTGGCTGCTTGGCTTCATCAATGGTTCGGTTTCTCTTTGGGGGGTATCGGCTTCTGGGCGCCGGCCATTATTTCTTCGCTGACAGGCGCAGTTTGTTGTCTTTGGGGGTGGATGCTCGGTGGCCGTCATGCCGGAATTTTCGCAGGATTAGCCGGAGCGCTGACTCCGGGATTTTTCTATCGTACCCGTCTGGGCTACTACGATACGGATATGTTCACGTTGGTTATGCCGCTGCTGATAGCTCTGCTCCTGGCGTTTTGGCTTGAGCCGCACCTGCGTCGGGCCTGGTTCAGGCATGAGGAGTCGGTGATTGCCGATACTCCTTCCCTGTGGAAGGCCTTCGCCTGTGGCGTGATAATGCGAATAGCTGTCCCGTGGCATGCCGATATTGCCAACGTCGCTATTTTGTATATCCTTTTCGCTGGGTTAGTCCTGCTTTTGGGCGGAGCTTCAGGGAAACGGAACAATGGCTTTTGGGGACTAATCGTCATCCTGTTGCTCGCTTTCCCTGGGGAACTGTACGGATCGTTGTCCGTTTTCCCCTTCTCGTACATTCACCTCGACTATGTCTTCCCCTTCTATATGTCAGTCTACTGGCAATCTGTTCTGTGGGGCGGAATATGTGCGTTGGCCCTTTGTCTTATCGGAGAGTGGAAAAACCGACCTGCTGTTTTCAGTAATGTGTGGGTCAGCCTTGGTTTGTTCGTGGTTTTTGCCTTTGCCGTCCATTTGATTCAAATTCCGCTGTTTGCCGTCCTCGGCAAGCTGGCAATGTATTTTAATCCTGCGGGAACGGCTCCGGCTGGGGCATCGGCTCCTGTCGGCCCGCAGTATCCCGCAGTTTTGCAGAGCATCAAGGAAGCCAAACTGCTTTCTCTGGAGATTGTGCTGCAGCGCGGTGCCTTTGCTGCCTGGGTTGGCTGGCTGGGGCTTGCCGGTGGGCTGGTGGTGTGTGTGTTGCGCCCGGCTGCCATCATGCTGTTGCCACTGATCCTCTTGCATCTGCTCAGTGTCCGTATTGGCGTCCGGTTTACCATGTTCGGCGGCGCTGCACTGATGATCTTTCTCGGAGTTGCATTGTACTGGCTTACGCAGACGCTGCTGCGTTCTTGGGCCCGCAGAGAGTTAGCCACCCTGAGCGTTCAGTTAATTTTGGGCATTGCCGTTCTTGGATACTGCCTTGTTGGATATGCAAAAGTGCCCTTGACCCCGGTTTTTTCCCGTGGTTATGCGGAAGCGTTAATAGAACTGGGCAAGACGGCTCCGGCGGATTCCATGGTCTGGAACTGGTGGGACTGGGGATATGCGACGCAGTACTATGCCGGGCTGCCCACGGTGATTGACGGCGGCAAGCATTCCGGAAGTGATGTTTATCCCGTGGCCTATGCTCTGTCGACATCCAGCGCGGCCAAAGCGGCCGGTATGATGCGGTTCAGCTCACAGTTTCCGATTGATCGCACTGATGAATTCGGGCTCGCCCCGGACAAGGTCTGGGATGCTATGCCGCGCAATGGGTTGGACGATGCCCTGAACGCCGAGCTGTCGAAACAGGACTACCCGACAACTGGAAAGCAATACCTTGTGGTGTCCTGGGACAGCCTGCGGGTCGCCAAATGGATCACCTACTTTGGCAATTGGAATCTGGAAACCGGAATCACGGAACAGGCTTCAGTGAACAACTATCAGCCTGGTGAACTGGGGATCGATATCCGTCGCGGTGCCGTTATGGACAGGAGAGGCGGCGGCGGATTGCTCAAGGGCATCATCGTTTTGGACAACGGCCAGGCTCAGTCGCACGAGTATTTCATGAATTCGGTCGCGCCTCAGCTGTTGCCTGTCAAACAGTATCTGGCCGTCA
The DNA here is from genome assembly GCF_050058625.1 of Pseudodesulfovibrio sp. 7M6. Lineage (GTDB taxonomy): Bacteria > Desulfobacterota > Desulfovibrionia > Desulfovibrionales > Desulfovibrionaceae > Pseudodesulfovibrio > Pseudodesulfovibrio salinus. The sequence goes on from NZ_CP188816.1 coordinate 242,100, forward strand.
ACAAGGTAAGCGGTCAGGCCATTGCCCTGGATAGGCTCGCCTACCGTTCCATGATGACCAGGTTGTTGGCTGGGAATCCCGATGATCCTGAAATCACACCATATTTCAAACTTGTTGTAGATAAACTGCCTTTTGTGCGAATCTATGAAGTTGTACAAAGCGGCAATAAATAAAGAGAGATAAAATATGTCGATACCTTTCATTAATCTCAAGGCGCAATATCGCCGTATTGAAGAGTCCGTAAAGAGCGGCATCGAAGGTGTTTTGGAGCATGGGGCCTATGTCATGGGCCCGGAGATTTCCGAACTGGAAAGTCGGCTGTCCGACCACTGCGGTGTGCGTCATGCAGTGGCCTGTTCTTCGGGAACGGATGCCCTGATGATGGCTCTCATGGCCCTTGAAGTGGGACCGGGCGATGCCGTCTTTGTCCCCCCTTTCACCTTTATGGCCACAGCCGAGACCGTGGCATTGCTGGGTGCCACGCCCATCTTCGTGGACGTGGATCCCGTGACCTTCAATATAGATCCGGACGAACTGAGGCGCCGGATTGGTGCCGTGCGCGATACGCGTCCGGACCTGACTCCCAAGGGTGTCATTGCAGTGGACCTTTTCGGTCAGCCTGCGGATTATGACCGTATCGAACCGCTGGCGCACAACAATGGGTTGTTCCTCATCGTGGATGCGGCACAGTCTTTCGGCGCCACCTACAAGGGACGTTCGACCTGCTCCCTGGGCGACATGGCCTGTACCTCCTTTTTCCCGGCCAAGCCCCTGGGCTGTTACGGCGACGGCGGCATGGTCTTCACCCACACCGACGAACTGCAAAAGCTGTTGGTCTCCATTCGTGTGCACGGCATGGGCGATGATCGGTACGACAACGTCCGTCTGGGCATTACCGGCCGTCTGGATTCCATCCAGGCCGCAGTGTTGCTGGCCAAGTTCGAGATTTTCGAGGAAGAGATCGGTCTGCGGCAGCAGGTTGCGGATCGCTACGCCGTGTTGCTTGCAGACGTGGAAGGCGTCACCGCTCCTTCGGTGTCGGAAGGCAATACCTCGGTCTGGGCGCAATACTCCATCCTTGCCCGGGACGGAGCACATCGCACGGAGTTGCTCGACAAGCTTAAGGCGGCTTCCATTCCGTCCGCCATCTACTACCCGCTTCCGCTGCACTTGCAGCAGGCCTTTGCCAAACTGGGACACGTCAAGGGTGATTTCCCGGTGAGCGAGGACCTGGGCGAGCGCATTTTCAGCCTGCCGATGCATCCGTATCTTACGGTGGAAGAGCAGGAAGCCATTGTTGGAGCGCTCAAGGGGTAACTTGTGGCAAAGGGGCGCATCGCGACATTGATCCGGCTGGGAAAGCCGGTCCTGGCCGGTCTGGCCCTGGCATACTTTGCCACGGGTTTTGTGGACCGGCCCGCACCTGTGCATTTTCAGCCGGAAAACCCCTATGCCGCCCAGCAGACGGCCATCGTCGAGTCGCCCGTCGACTTGGTGGTGGAAAAAAACATCCTCAAGCTGGGATCACCGCTTTCCGTCCCGGCGGTGGAGCGCGTGCCGGAGGAAAATCCCCTGGCCGCACTTGAAGGTAAGGCTTCCGTCCCCGAAGATTCCACACCATCTGAAGAGGCTGTCCCTCTTTCGGCCAATGGAACAGACATGGGACAGGACAACGCAACCCCGGCGGTGCGTGGTGAGGTAGACGCCGCAACCGCCCCGTAATCGGCCGCCAGCCGTTACGGTAATCACCCGAGACAACAGCGCCGGCAGGACCGGCAAAAGGAGCAGAGCATGATCAAAATGGAAACCAGCATGGGCGATATCGTCATCGAACTCGACTTTGAGAACGCCCCGAAGACCGCAGCCAATTTTCAGCAGTATGTTGAGGATGGTTTTTACGACGGTCTGATTTTCCATCGCGTTATCAACGGATTTATGATCCAGGGCGGCGGCATGGACAAGGACATGAATGAAAAGCCCACCCGTGAGCCCATCGAGAACGAGGCCGACAATGGTCTGAAAAACAAGTGCTACACCTTGTCCATGGCTCGGACTATGGATCCCCACTCCGCCTCCTCCCAGTTCTTCATCAACGTCAAGGACAACTCCTTCCTGGACTTCAGCAGCAAGACGCCGCAGGGCTGGGGCTATGCCGTGTTCGGCAAGGTCGTGGATGGAACCGATGTTGTGGAAAACATCAAGGGTGTCGAGACCGGCCGTCATGGCTATCATGACGACGTACCGGTAACCCCGGTCGTCATCAACAAGGCCACCGTGGTTGAAGACTAACCAGGGCCGCAAAATGCCATAAAAAAGGCGGGCACTCGGTTGAGTGTCCGCCTTTTTTGCGTGTGGAACTGTGGAGCAGACTGCTCCGGTTGCTCACAAATTCATTTTGCCTTGGCGGCTACACACGCAGATCAAGTCCGGTATATCCTCCGGTCATGCCCTGAAGGCCGAGCAGCCCGCCACCGCTGAACCAGGACTGTGCGCTGACGTTGTTCTGGCACCACCAGGACATGGTCTGCAGCTGGATATTCTGGTTGAACTGCGTCTGGGTGAGTTTGCTGCCCGCCGTGCTGGTCAGTTTGCCGAGCTGAACGATATCGTAGAATTGGCTTACCACGTCGGGATTGTCTTCAAAATATTTGTCGATGATTTCCTTGCCTTCGGTCCCGTCAGCCACGGTCACCTTGCCGGTTTCGGCATCATAGGACATGGCCAGGTTCTGGGTGACGTCTATGCCGAGCTTTTTGAGGTCGGCCATGACTTTCTTGTCCCACTTGTCGCCCAACTCTTCGCGGTAGTCGTCCACATCCTGAAACGAAAGCCTTTCGTCATCCCCTTTGGGTACGCTTTCGAGCAGCTTTGTGATGTTCGTGCCTATGCCAGTGGAAGAACTGGCTGTTTTACTGCTGTTTTCCGCAGCCTGCTCCCTGAGCGCCTTTTCCTCATTGGCAGCCTGGAGCAGTGTATAGGTGTTGGAAAGACCAGCCCCGATGGATGATATCGACATGATTGCACCTTGCCTTGGTTGGCGTGAAAAAATTGCCTACCAAAAGCATAAGCACAAGCCGTGCCAGTCGGAGTGAATTAAAAGATGGAGTTGTCGGATTGCAAGGTTGTTACCTTGGCCAGAAGTCGGGAAAGGGCGATGCCTGCCAATATGCAGAATATTGGCTCGGCAGGAATGCGGAAACGGCTTCCGCCCACGCCTCCGACAGCAGCCAAGCCCACGTAGTACCCTGCAAAGAGAACAAAAACCACTGCGAGGCGGGTGTCTCCATTCCGAATGAGCAGTACCAGCCCAAAGAAGGCCAGGAGCAACATTGCGGCGGCCAAGGTTCCCGCAGCGGCCATCGCGGATTTTTGTGACCAGCCCGTCAGCGCCTGGAGAATGGTGCTCGCATTTCCAAGCAGAGAAGCTCCTGTGTTTCTTAGGAGATGGAGCGCAAGGCTGCCAGGGTGGGCTTTAAAGATGTCCAAGCTCATGGACCGGCGGATTTTGCTCAGGGAAAGCCGGTTGGCTGTGGGTTGCGCTGCATAGCGGGTCGAAGCTTCCTGCATCAGTTCTTGCTTGTTGCGTTCAAGGGCGGTTGCGTAGTCCCCACCATCGCGCATGGCTAGTGTTCCCGCAGCCTGATATCCCAGCAGGTTTACGTCGGTTATGTTGGAGAGCGTGAATTGATCGGTGAGAACGTAATTTCGTGCCATCCAGGAAATCGGGGCCAGACTGAACAGAATCAGAAAGACCAGAATGAGTCTTCGTTGTCCTGCTTTGAGAAAGAGCAGAAGACTCAGGGTTGCTGGTATGAAAAGAAAGAGGCCTATAGGTCGGACGAGGATGGCGCAACCGAATAAAAGGGCCGCTGCGGCCACGTAACCCGCTTGGCGTACCTTTCGCCTGCATGCGACGATAAGGGTGGTGAGAGCTGCTGTGGTGAGCATGGTGAACCAAATCTCACTCAGCAGGAAGTTGGGGTAGATGGCGAGCAGAAGGTTGTACCATGTGAGTCCGGTACAAAACAGGATGGTTGTCGGACCGTAACGTTTGACTATCACTCCGGCGAAACATCCTATGGTGAAGACGGACAGATGCTGGAGGACGATGACTCCCATCAATCCCAAGTTCAGGGTTTGGCTTAGGGCAATGAGCAAAGGAAAGCCAGGGGTGCGGATGGTATCGGGCAGGCCGTCACTGTTTAGAAATGCGCCATGCTCCAGCAGGTTTTGCGCAGCCGCGAGATAGGAAAAAGTATCCGGCATAGCCTGGGGGGTTGCCCCTAATCGTAACCAGAGAAAGAAGCGCAGAGCCACCGACAGAATAAAGAGGAGTGCGGCCCAGATTAAGTATGTCTTGTTTGTTTTCACGGCACCTCGTTCCTGCTGGGGCGTACTCAAGCACACTCTGGCAGCTTTGTCATCTTCTACGAAGAGAGACGGTTGCCCAACTCAGATCAGGAAAATCACAGGCTTTGAAATGTGGGTGATTCGTCAGGAATAAAAAAACAAGGGGAAGGATGATCTCACTTCCCCTTGTTTGTATTATCGGATTTGCTGTTGATGGAAAGAGCGCTAGCCGCCCAGATAGGCCTTCTTGACCTCCGGGTCCTCCATCAGACCGTCGCACGGGCCGGATGCCACGATTTCGCCGGTATCGATGACGTAGCCTCGGTGGGCGAAGTCGAGGGCGAGCTTGGCGTTCTGCTCGATGAGCAGGATGGTCATGCCCTCGGCGTTCAGTTCCTTCAAGGTACGGAACATGTCGTACATGAGCAGTGGGGCCAGCCCCATGGAAGGCTCGTCCAGCATGATGAAGCGGCAGCCGGACATGAGCGCCCGGCCCACGGCCAGCATCTGCTGCTCGCCGCCGGAGAGGGACTCGCTACGCTGCTTCTTACGTTCGGCCAGACGGTGGAAGAGTGAATAGACGCGATCATAGTCGCGGTCGATCTCCGCCTGCCCGTCCTTGCGGGCATAGGTGGCCAGCTTGAGATTTTCCTCCACAGTAAGGTTGCCGAAGATGTGGCGGCCTTCCGGCACCAGGGCCAGATGCAGGTCCGCGACGATCTTGTCCGGCCCCATGCCAAGGATGGATTCGCCTCGGAAGCGGATGTCGCCCTTGGTGATCTTCGGTGCTTCGGGCGGGGGCAGCTGGGCCACGGACATGAGCGTGGTCGATTTGCCCGCGCCGTTTGCTCCGATGAGCGTGACGATCTCGCCTTCGCCCACCGTGAAGCTGATGCCGTGCAGGGCCTCGATATTGCCGTACTTGACGTACAGGTCGGTGACTTCGAGAAGAGGCGTTATCATATGTTGTCGTCTCCAAGATAGGCCTTGATAACGGCCGGGTTGGATTGAATGTCTTCGGGCGTGCCTTCGGCAATGGTCGAGCCAAAGTCGATGACCTTGATCCATTGGCACAGGGAGGTCACGACCTTCATCTGGTGCTCGATCATCAGGATGGTGATGTCGAAGGTCTTATGAATCCATTTGACCAGCTTGATGAGGTCCTCCACATCCGCCGAGTTCAGTCCGGCTGCGGGCTCGTCGAGGAGCAGCAGCTTGGGACGGATGGACATGGCCCGGGCGATCTCGACACGGCGTTGCAGGCCGTAGGGAAGGTTCTTGGGCAGTTCCATGGCCACGTCGGTCAGGGACATGGCGTCCAGCAGCTTCTCGGCAATCTCCAGGATGTCGGCTTCGCACTTGCGGTACTTACGGCCACGGATGATGGAATCCCAGACCGAGTAGCCCATGCGGTAGTGCTGGGCGATGCGGATGTTGTCCAGCACGGTCATGTCGTGCCATAGCCGGATGTTTTGGAAGGTCCGGGCAACGCCGAGGGACGTAACCTGGTGCGGTTTCAGCCCTGCAGTGGGGGTGCCGTCCAGGGTGATGGTTCCCTCGGTGGGCTGATAGAAACCGGAGATCAGGTTGAAGATGGTCGTTTTCCCGGCGCCGTTGGGGCCGATAAGGCCCATCAGTTCGCCGCCTTTCATTTCCACGCTGAATTCGGAAACGGCCTGCAGGCCGCCGAAACGCTGGGTGAGACCGTCGATTGTAAGCAGACTCATGACGGCCCCCTATTTGAACGTGTAGTATTTCTTGAGTTTCGGGAACACGTCCGACAACTCCTTGTTACCCATGATGCCCTCGGGCCTGAACTGCATGATCAGGACCAGGAGCAGCGGGATCAGCACCCACTTGATGACGCCTGCCGATGGTTCCCAGTCCGGGAAGATCAGCGTGGCCGGTGCGAGCAACACGTCCATGATGGCCTGGGAGCGCAGGAGCTCCAGCAGCATGGTGAAGACCACGGCCGAGATGACGGCGCCCGAGAGGGAGCCCATGCCTCCCAGATAGACCATGACCATGGCTTCGGTGGACTTGAGGATGTTGAAGGACTGCGGGTTGACGTAGCCGACGATGTGGGCGAACAGGCCGCCCGCGCAACCGGCCAGGCCCGCGGATATCATGAAGTTGATCAGTTTGATCTTGTTGGTGTTCACCGACATGATTTCGGCGGCCACCTCGTCCTGGCACACGGCGTTGACGCCCTTGCCGTAGGTGGAGGTGATGAAGCGCCGGATTACCCAGATGGTAAAGGCGGTGAACAGGATGACCCAGAGGAGCATCCAGGGGATGTTGGCCACGTCGCGCATGGCCCAGACCGTGTCCTTCATGCCCTGGAATCCGCGGGAACCGCCGATGAAGTCCATGTTTTCGATGGCCGAGATGACCATGTAGTTCACGGCCAGGGAGATGATGGCCAGGTAATCGTCACGGGTCTTGAACGCGGGAATGGCGACCAGGATGGAAACCAGGGAGGCCACTGCGCCGCCGATGAGGATGATGATCGGGAACACGACGAAAGCCATGGCGCCGGGCAGTACCGGGGAACCGAAAGCCTTGCCGAAGAACAGCACGGAAAGAGCCGAGGTGACGTAGGCGCCGGTACACATGAAGGCGGCGTGCCCGCAGGTGAATTCGCCCATGTTGCCGTTAACCAGGTTGAGCGAGGTGGACATCATGATGTTGATGCCCACGTACATGATGACGGCCTGAATGTAGTTGTCGATGATGTGGAACTGGGCCAGGGCAAGCAGGACAAAGGCCAGTCCCGCCATGAGGACGTTGAGAGAATATTTCTGCATGATTTTCTCCCAACTAGATCTTTGTGGACTGCGGCATGCCGAACAGTCCGGTCGGTTTCATCCACAGGATGACGAGCAGAATGGTGAAGGCGAACAGATCTCGGTAGGTGGACGGGAAGATGGAGACCACGCCGACCTCGATGAAGCCGAGCAGGAATCCTCCGTAGAATGCGCCCCGAATGTCGCCGATGCCGCCGACGACCGCCGCAATGAATGCCTTCCAGCCGATCAGCATACCCATGAACGGTTCCAGGACCGGGTAGGACATGGCGAACAGCAGGCCCGCGAGACCGGCGAAGCCGGAACCGAGGATGAAGGTGAAGACTATGATCTGGTCGATGGGGATGCCCATGAGCGGGATGGCAAACTTGTCGTAGGAGATGCCGCGCATGGCCATGCCGATCTTGGTCTTGGTGACGATGAAGTTCAGGATGATGAAGACGGCGACGGCCGCCACGATGACGATGACCTTGAGGTTGGTCATGGTGACGTCGCCAAAGTGCCAGACGGTTTTGTGGATCAGCTCGGGAAATTTGAGTCGGCTGGCGCCCAGGAAGGCGAGGTTGCCGTATTCGAGGATCAGACCGCACATGAGGGCGGTGATGACCACATAGAGCCGGTGCGCGCCTTTCCGCCGGAGCGGACGGTAGGCCACGCGTTCCAGAAACACGCCGACGCAGGCTGTCAGCGCCATGGTCAGAGGCACGGCGAGGATGAAGGAAAGCGTTGGGGAAAGGCCGACAGCCGGGCCGAGCAGGAGCCCGGCCACGAAGAAGGCGATGTAGGCCCCCACCATGAAGATGTCGCCGTGGGCGAAGTTGATCAGACGCAGTACGCCGTAGACCAGGGTGTAGCCCAGGGCGATGAGCGCGTAGAAACTTCCCCATTGCAGGGCGTTCAAGATATTTTGGATGATGAAGTCCACGATAGTTCTTCCTGAATGAGTTGCTGCGGTTATTTCTCCCGGACCCTGGCCCGGCAGTTTTTAGAAGGGCGGAGGCCTTGCGGCCCCCGCCCGGAATGGTCAGGCGTTAGAGGTGTCTAGGGGCAGACGGACTGTTCGAAGACGAACTCGCCCTTGTCCGAGATCTTGACGACCACGGCGCACTTGATGGGGTCACCCTGGGCATCGAACTTGGACTTGCCGGTGATGCCGTCGAAGGACTTGATGGAAGCCAGGCCGTCACGGATCAGCTTGCGCATGGCGACGGGGTCGGGATCGACCTTGCCTGCATTCTGGATGCCCTGCACGAGCAGGCCGATGGAGTCCCAAGTCAGGGCCGCGTAGTCGGCCGGGACGGTGCCGTAAACCGCCTTGTAGCGGTCGATGAAGGCCTTGGTGGCGCCGGAGGCACCGGCAGCGGCATAGTGAGTGGAGAAGTAGTTGCCGTAGCACTGCTCGCCGCAGAGCTTGATCAGGTCCGGGGTGCCCCAGGCATCGGAACCCATGAAGGGACCCTTGTAGCCGAGGTCACGCGCCTGCTGAACGATCAGGGCAACCTGGTTATAGTTGTCCGGAACAAAGATGAAGTCCGGGTTTGCGGCGACGATGGTGGTCAGCTGGGCCGAGAAGTCCTGGTCCTTGGTGCCGTGGGACTCGAAGGCAACAACCGGGCCGAGGCCCTTCTTTTCCCAGGCGGCCTTGAAGATTTCGGCCAGACCCTTGGAGTAGTCGTTGGAAACGTCGAAGAGGACGGCAGCCGTCTTGGCGCCGAACTTCTGGGACGCGAAGTCGGCAGCGACCGGGCCCTGGAACGGATCCAGGAAGGCGGCGCGGAAGACCCACGGACGATCCTTGGTGGCGTTCGGGTTGGTGGACCACGGGGAGATCATCGGGCAGTGGTTGTCGTTGCAGGTACCGCCAGCGGGCACAGCCTGCTTGGAAGAGTTGGGCCCGATGATGGCGACAACGTTTTCCTGATCGATAAGCTTCAGGGCAACGTTGGTAGCGGACTCTGCCTTGGACTCATTGTCCATGTAAATGAATTCGACTTTGTACTTCTTGCCGCCTACTTCCAGGCCGCCTGCATCATTGATGTCCTTGAGGTACATCATGGCTGCATTCTTGGAGCCCTCACCAACCTCCGGAATGTCTCCGGTAAGGGGCAGGTTGAATCCGATTTTGATGGTTTTGGGTTTGTCTTCACCGCAACCGGCAAGCAGCAGGGCGGTTCCGATAAGCATCAGGCAAAAGATGCCAGCACGTTTCAGAAAAGTTTTCATCAATATCCTCCTCTCATGGGTATTACAGCAGTCTGCCGCTGAAACAAGCTTAGTCAATACACGAAACCTTGTTTAAATAAAAGACTTTTTGCTCCTAACATTTTTGCAAATCGGTTGATCTGCAAGAATAAAGTTCGTCTTTTTGCCGAAATTACAGGCTGTTTTTTTCTGAAAAAGAAATTATGCCGAAGGAAAATTTTCATAAATGTCAAGAGCCGGCATCTGACGCAAAAATGCCGGATTCGGTCCGATTTCGGGCACGGAAATGCCGGGCGCAACAAAGCGTCCTGCAAGGGAGATAAAGGCAGGAGAATAGGGCCTTTCGGCCCTTGGCGGTGGAGGTGTGCTAGCGGAGGAGGGTGGTGGAAACGTGGTCGGCGACGAAGGCCAAAAGTTGGTTGAGGCACTCCGTAACGTCGTTATTGGCAGTATCCAGGTGCAGATCCGGGGTTTTCGGAGCCTCATACGGTGCGGAAACACCGGTATAGTTCTTGATTTTGCCTTCCCGCGCCAGCTTGTAGTAGCCCTTCACGTCCCTCGTCTCGCAGACTGCGGCCGGGCAGTCCACATGTATGAGGTAAAAATCACCGGGTTCATGCATGGCGCGCAGTTTTTCCTGCATTGCATGGCGGGGCGTGATGAAGGCGCAGAGGCAGATTATCCCGGCGTCCATGAAGAGTTTGGTCATTTCGCCTATCCGGCGAATGTTCTCGGTGCGGTCTTCCGGGGAGAAGGAAAGATCACCGCACAGGCCGTGACGGACGTTGTCGCCATCAAAGGTATAGACTGTGGCGCCCAGGTCGAAGAGCCGCTTTTCCAGGGCGTGGGCCAGGGTCGATTTGCCTGCGCCGGAAAGCCCCGTGAACCAGAGCGTAACGGCGCGGTGTCCGTTGCGCTCCTCTCGATGCTCCCGGCAGACCTCACCCCGGAATTCGCAGAGCATTTCCTTAGGCTTCATCGTTTTTCTTTTCCTCGGTGCACTGTTTTTTGGACTTTTTCTCTGTCTCCTCGTCGCGCAGCGCCCGCCGGAGCACCTTGCCGACCATGGTCTTGGGCAGCTTGTCGCGAAATTCGACTTTGCGGGGGACCTTGTAATTGGCCAACTTTTCCCGACAGTAGGCGATGACTTCGTTGCGGTCCAGGGATTCGCCCGGTTTGACAACTACGAATGCCTTGACGATCTCGCCGCGTGTCTTGTTGGGGATGCCGACGCTGACCGCTTCTTCGATTTTAGGATGCGTGTGCAGCACCTCGTCGATCTCGCGGGGGTAGATGTTGTAGCCGCCGGAGATGATCAGGTCCTTTTTGCGATCCACGATGAAGAAATAGCCGTTCTCGTCCATGGTGGCGATATCGCCGGTGTAGAGCCAGCCGTTGCGCAGAACATCGGCAGTGGCGTCGGGCCGGTTGTAGTAGCCCTTCATGATCTGGGGGCCGCGTATGACCAGTTCGCCCCGCTTGCCGGGGGGCAGTGGGTCGCCGCCTACCTCCATGTCCACGATCTTAGCGTCCGTATCCGGAAAGGGAAGGCCGATGGAGCCGTTCTTGCGCACGCCCAGCAAAGGGTTGAAGTGGGTGACGGGCGAGGCTTCGGTCAGGCCGTACCCCTCGTAGATTTCGCTGCCGGTACGCTCGGCGAACTGGCGCATGTGCTCCACGGGGATGGGGGCCGAACCCGAGACACAGCAGTTGATGGATCGCAGATCGTACTTGTCCACGTCCTTTTGCTGCAACAGGGAAATGTAGAGGGCCGGGGCTCCGGGGAAAACCGTGGGTTTGAGCTTCTGGATGCCCTTGAGCACGTCCTGCGGGACGTAGCGTGGGAACGGTGCCAGCGTGGCTCCCATACTGGTGGGCCAGGTCAGGCAGGTCGTCATTCCATAGATATGGAAATAGGGGAGAATGCCGAGGAAGGTCTCCTTCTGCTGGCCCAGATTATGGATCATGGACTGGCATTGCTGGAGATTGGCTCCTAGGTTGAAGTGGGTGAGCATACACCCCTTGGCTACACCGGTGGTGCCGCCGGTATACTGGAGCAGAGCCATGTCCTCCGGGTCCACGCGGTTTTCCGTGAAGGTCTCGCTGCCCTTGGTCAGCGTCTTGAAGGGGAGGACGGACTTGCCGTCAAAAGGCACTTTGGGGGAGGAATTGTTCTTCTTTGCCTGGAGCTTGTACAGCCAGCTGAGGGGAAATTTGAGTCCGTCCGCAATGGAGGTGACGAAAAATTTTTCTACAGGAATGGAATCACGCAGCTGCTCCAGCTTGGGCCACAGCAGGTCCAGCGTAATGCAGCAGCGGACCCCTGCGTCGTTGAACTGGTGGATGATCTCCGTTTCCATATACAGCGGATTGGTCATGACGCCCACGCCCCCGGCCCGGAGAACGCCCCAGAAGGCCATGATGGTCTGGGGCAGGTTGGGCAGCATGATGGCGACGCGGTCTCCCTTGCGAACACCGGCCCGGCGCAGATTGGCGGCGATGATCTCGGTCCGCTTCTTGAGCTTGGCGTAGCTGATGGACCAGTTCTTGAAAATTATGGCGGTGCGCTTGGGGTACTTGTGCGCGGCCCTGTCCAGGAACTTGAACAGGGGGATGCGCTCGTAATCCAGGTTGGCCGGAACTTCCGGGTCGTAGGAGTTCAGCCAGGGACGATCTAGGGTCTCCATGAAATATCCTTGATGCAGTGTATTGCCCTCCGCGGGCGAGAACGTGGGGAAGGTATAATAGGCGGTGTTTCGGGTCAATATACAGTGTTGGAAACAGGGCGTTTCTTTGACGGAGAGTTAACGCACGGCCCTTGGGGCTGCAATCCGGGCTCGATGCCTTCGGCCCGTTCCCTCGGCAAGGAGAACAGGAAAAATAGTTTATTCGGTTGGTTAACAATATCGCTTTCTGCCCATGGACATAGTGAGTCCGATTGGCAAATATATTGCATTATGCCGCGATGCCGGGAATGGTGGCAGGGATTGCCACATTAAGGATTAAAGAAATCCGACAGACCTGCCGATCATTCAGTATGTCAACGATTCGACCTGACGGGAAAAGTCTGATGGTAACAGGCAAAAGTGCCGGAATCGTTGGCGGGCGGCTGTTGACAGGGTGCCGGAGCACGACTAGGGTCGTATCATGACTGCCGGAGATATTGTAATAGCCGGTATGGATCATTGACCGAACGAATGGATGAGAGGCCGATGCCAGGAAATGGTGTGGATGGAAATACGAGAATGCTGATAACCGAGGGCGCCTATCTCAAGCCGAGCAAGTCAACGCGCGTCCTTGCGATACTTGACGCACTGTCGCGGGACTCGAGCCTTTCCCAGTACGAACTGGGGAGGCGGCTCAATTTGTCCGGCGCGATGGTCAATCAGTATCTCAAACAGATGCAGTCCACTGGCCTTGTGGAATTTATGCCGGTCAACGGCAAGAGTTACCGCTATACCCTGACGGACAAGGGACAGCAGGAGCGGCGGGAGATGTTCTCCAGCTATTCCTCCGAGACGGTACGCCTGTACACCAATATCAAGGAATTTGTGCTGGAAAAACTCGCGTTTCTGCGCAAGGAGGGAAAGTTCCGGCTTGCGCTCTTCGGTGCGTCCGAAACCTGCGAGGTCGTGCTCTCCGCATTGCGCGGCACGGATTTCAAGGCGATTATCCTTCTGGACAACGACAAGAAGAAACAAGGGCAGATTTTCAACGGACATGTGGTTTCCGCGCCGCATGTTCTGGATCAAGTGGACTGCGATGCCGTGGTTATCACCTCTTTCGGCAAGCAGACCGAGATCTACGAGCAACTCAGGCCGTACTCCGAAAAGCGCGGGTTTCAAATCGTGAGATTCTGACATGACCAACAAAGATTCCATCACGCTGCGTTCCGGCGTCGGCATCGGCCGAGGCCATCCCTGCTTCATCGTTGCCGAAATAGGCAACAACCACCAAGGCGAGTTCGACATTGCGAAGCGCATGATCGACGAGGCCGCCAAGGCAGGAGTTCAGGCCGTCAAATTTCAGAAGCGCGACATGGAGGCGCTGCTGACCCGCGAGGGCCGCGCCGCTCCCTATACCGGGTGCAACAGCTTCGGCCCCACCTATGGCGAGCACCGCAACGCCCTGGAACTGTCCATCGAGCAGATGGCCGAGCTCAAGACGTATAGCGAGTCCATAGGTCTGGTCTTCTTTGCCTCGGCCTGGGATGATCCCAGCCTGGTGCAGATTTTGGATTTGGATGTCGAGCTGCTCAAGATATGTTCTGCGGATCTGGTCAATGTGCCTCTGGTGCGCAAGTATGCCCAGGCGAACATTCCGGTGATTCTGTCCACGGGCATGTCTTCGCTGGAGGACATCGACGTGGCCATGGCCGAGATCCACAAGAGCCACGAGGAAGTTGTACTGCTCCATTGCAACTCGACCTATCCGTGCCCGGAGGACCAGATCGGCCTGCCGGTTATGGATGCCCTGCGGGAGCGCTACCATGTCCCGGTGGGATACTCCGGCCACGAACGGGGCATCGGCCCCAGCGTGGGCGCGGCCGCCCTCGGTGCCTGCGTGGTGGAGCGTCATTTCACCCTGGACAAGACCCTCAAGGGTACCGATCATCAGGCCTCGCTGGAACCGGCGGAACTCGCCGCCATGGTCACGATGATCCGCGAGGTGGAGCGCGCGCTTGGCGTCAAGGGCAAGAAGGTTTTTCCCGACGAGCAGGCAGCGGCCAAAAAGCTGCGCAAATGCATCGTCTTTTCCCGCGATCTGCCCGCCGGACATGTGCTGGCGGAGACCGACCTGACCACCCGCAGTCCGCGCCTGGGCGTCTCCCCCGTGCATTGGGACGAGGTCATCGGGGCTGTGCTCAAGCGGCCGGTGAAGCATGAGGAGCCGGTGCAGTGGGATACGTTGAATCTGGGCCAGACGGACTGCGTGGGTGCTGCCACATCGTAGTTACGACCCTGCCGAAAGAAGAAAAGATGCTGTTTCGCCTGGTGCGGAACAGCGTTTTTTTTGCCATGAACCGAAAAAATCATTTAACTAACCCGGCGAGAATGCTAGGCAGTAAAAAGCAGAAGGTTTGTGCAAGGAGGGAAAATGAGCGAACAGGATATTTTGCTGGAAACCGGCACCAACGAACTCGAGATCATCGAATTCTTCGTTCGCGAAGAGATCAATGGCACCGTGGAGACTCAGTATTACGGGGTAAACGTCGCCAAGGTTCTGGAAGTGGTCGAAGCCCCGGAGGGCCTGGAAGGTTCCGAGGCCGCCTCTCATCCCAGTTTTCTCGGGACCATTCCCCTGCGCGATCTGATTCTTCCGGTGGTCGATCTCAGCGTCTGGCTGGACGTGGAACGAGCTAAAAGCTTGAACGAGCCGATCATCGTCACCGAGTTCAACGGCATGATTACCGGTTTTCTCGTTTCCGGCGTGACCCAGATTCATCGGGTGAACTGGAAGGAAGTGGAGCCGCCGAGCAAGTATGTGGCCAATATGGCCACCAACTGCATTACTGGCACCATCCAGATCAAGGACCGATTCGTGCTCATGCTCGACCTGGAGCAGGTACTGGCGGACCTGGATGAATCGGGCAATACCCGGGCGTCTCTTTCGAGTATCGTCTCCGATGAGCGCTACCATGCGTTGATCGCGGATGATTCGACCTCGGTGCGCGAGCTGTTGCGCAATAATTTCAACAATGCCAATTTTGAGGTGACGTTGGCCAGCGACGGGGCCGAAGCCTGGAATTTCCTCAACGGCATCAAGGCGCGGTCGCAGGAGGAGGGCAAGAGCCCACTGGACTATCTGGATGTGGTCGTCTCCGATGTCGAGATGCCGCAGATGGATGGGTACACCCTGACCCGTACCATCAAGGAGGACCCGGTGCTCAATGTCCTGCCTGTTACCTTGTTTTCCTCCCTCATTTCCAAGGCCGTATTGCATAAGGGCAAGGCCGTCATGGCCGACGCTCAGGTGACCAAACCGGAGTTTCACGGTCTTACCGAAAAGGTTCTGGATCTGGTCAAGGGGTGGCGGGAGAAGGTGGAAGCCTGATTCCGGGGCGGCCCGATAACGTGCCGAGACACGAAAAGTTCAAGCCCCGCGAGGAATTCCCCGCGGGGCTTGAACTTTTCGTGCCCGCCGTTTCGGTGTCTACGTTTGCTGTTAGCCGATTGCTTCGCCGATGCACTTGCGCAGGGAGCTGACGCCACAGGAGTGGTGCATGAGAACGGGGATGTCGCGACCGCGGACGGCATCCAGAACGTCCTTGCGAGCCTTGTGCGAGACCTTATTGGTGAACAGGACCACGAAGTCCACGTTGCCCAGGGAACCGGAAATTTTTCGCTCCTTGCCGGTAAAGCATTTCAGCTTCACCCCGCTTTTTTCCGCTTCGTTTTTGTAGTCCCTATGCAGCCTGTCCATTCCACCGATTAATGCCGCGCACATAACGCCTCCTGTGTTTGAATGAAAATGAAATTCGTTTTCAATTAACTTTGTGATAGACGAGAAAACGGTTGGGCGTCAACAGAAAGTTGGAAAAAGTTTTTCAAGGAAAAACGTTGGGCGGAATGAAGACAGGCTGGGGAGATGAGCCGGTCTATGTGTTGCCGGAGGCAAGAACCAGGGATGGAGGAAAGGGGCTACCTTTCGTCCGCGCAAAAGCGGGTGAACTAGCGAGGCATGTCCGTATGGGACAACGGGCGGAATTATTTATTGTTGGTCAGCAGGCCAGTCCGATTCGGGCGACATCTCGCGCAGGGTACACGGCTTGGCCTTGACCACGCGATTGCCCTTGCCCTTGTCCGCAATGTCCGGCGGGGTGCCGACGAATACGTTGACGTTGCCGCCCAGAAAAACCTGGTTGCGAAATGGCGTGAAGTCGTTCAGTTCGGTCCAGGCAAAGGTGTTGGCCGAGCCTTCCAGAGACTCGAAGGGATGGCAGTAGATGGCATAGCGTCCCCGACCGCGCACCCGGTTGTTCGAGAAGAATCCGCGCGACCCGGTCTGGACAATGCCGCGCGCATCCCGCCCGGCCGCGAGCATGATGTCGTTGCAGATGATCACCAGATCGTCGGCATAGAGTAACATGCCGGTGGAGCGTTCGCCTCGCGCCTCGATGCGGTTGCCGGTCATGGAAATACGGTTGTTGAGAGCGATGTCCGTGCCGCCACGGGTATCGAAGTACCAGCCTGCCACAATGCCGTTGGGCCCAAATTTGTTGGGATACTCGATGCCTTCCTCGGATGTGGTGATCGTGTTGTCGTCGATGACGATTTTGCCCGCGCCTTTGAGGCCGAGGTAGTTGTCCAGCACCTCGATGCCGTTTCGCGAGGCGTGGCTGATGGTATTGTTTTCAATGCCGAGGTCCGCCCCGGTGGTCCAGTCCGCCACTACGCCGTAACCCGCCGTGACGTTCGGTCGGTCCACCTTCATGAGGAAGGTGTTTCCGGCAATGCGGATGACGCCGGTGGCCGCTCCCTTGACGCGCCGGGAGGGGGAATCGATGCGGTTGCCCACCACGACTCCGGCGGCAAATTCCATGGTGTCCCCTTCGCTCCACTCCCGTTTTAGCTCCTGGGGGCGTATCTCCGATACCACACAGCCCCGGATATCCAGCCCACCGACGTAGGTGAAGTGCATGGGCGTGCCCGATGCCCGGCGGAAGTGGATGGCGTGGACGGCCACCACCGGCCCCTTGCCTGCCGGAGGCGCGCCGGGAACCGGCAGGGGGGAATAGAAGGTCCAGCGCCCGCCGGAAATGACGGTGGTCGGATTCCCGTCCGTATCCTTTTCGCCCCGGATGCGCACGCTACGCCTCAGCTTGACCTGGCCGTCATCGCCGAAATCGAAATGTCCGCGCAGGAGGACTGTCCCGCCGACCTCGACGGCCTTTTGGACATTGGCCACATCCTGGGCCGGATTGCCGGTGCCGATGACGGTTTGATCGGCCAGTGCCGGAAGGGAGAGGGCGAGAAACAGGATGGCGGCCACCGCGAAAGTACGCATCATATCCTCCGTTGCGGGATTCGGTTTGCGCCAAGGTACCCGGTTTGTTGCCGCAGTTCAATGCGCGTCGGAGTATCTTCGGACGAGTTATTTTTTGTCCCCTTGCAGTTGTTTCCCAAGCCGGATGTACGTTAAGAGAGTGATAATCGACAACTGTCAAAGCCGCCCTGCTGGCGGCATGGGGGAATGGAAGGGATGCGACTGAGAACTCGAATGACGCTGATGCAGGTAGTCACGGTGCTTGTTGCCATCATTGCCTTGTGCTGGGTGTTTGTGCAGCAGATTTCCAGCTATGCCGAAACCGAAATGGAAAACTACAGGCAAGAGGCCTTGGGCGACAGGAAACAACAGCTTGAGGACTTTGTGTCCATGGCCGACGGTACCATCCAGAATTACTATGACCGCTCACAGGATGTGGAAGGACTGAAGCTGGCGAAACAGGATGACCTGAAACGGGTGGTGGATGCCGTATGGGGACAGGTGAAGCACTACTACGACACCCATGCCGGGAATCTTACACATGCGGAACTTCTCAAGGGTCTCTCGGAGCTGGTGCTGCCGGTCCGTTTTGACGGTGATAATTACGTTTGGATACAGAATCTGGACAATGTGATTCTGGTCCACCCGTCGCCCAAGCTGGCGGGCAAGCAGATGGGGGATCTCAAGGATACCAAAGGGAATCGCATCATTGCCGACATGACCGATATTGCAAAAAGTCAGGGCTCGGGCATGTCTTCCTACTGGTGGCCCAAGCCGGGCGAGACCGAACCGAAACTCAAGATTTCCTATGTGCGCATCCTGCCCGAGGCGGGGTGGATTGTCGGAACCGGTGCTTGGATCGAGGATATCTCCGCCGAGATGAAGAGCGCCGCCTTGGCTCAGGTGGCCAAGATGCGTCTGACGGACGGCAGCTATTTCTGGATCAATGACCTGACGCCGCGCATGGTCATGCATCCTATTTCGCCTGAGATGGACGGCAAGGATCTGAGCGGAATTACCGACACCAAGGGAAAGGCCTTCTTCCGTGAAATGACCGATGTTGCCAAAAGGGACGGTGCCGGATTTGTACGCTACGTTTGGGAAAAGCCGGGCCAGAAAGGCGAATTCCCCAAGCTCTCCTATGTCAAACTGTTCAAGCCCTGGGGTTGGGTCGTGGGCATGGGCATCTATGTAGACGATATCGATGCCGCCGTGGCCGTTCGCCAAGCCTCTCTCGACAAGACCGTCACCACCATGATTCAGGTGGTGCTGGGCATATCGCTGCTTCTCGCCTTGCTTGGGCTGGGGGCCGGTATCTTCGGGGCCCGGTCGGTTACCAACATCATCGGCGGCGAGCCTTCCGAGATAGCGGGGATAGCTACCAGGGTTTCCGGGGGCGACCTGCGCATTGCCGGGCCGGATAAGGGAAAGGCGCTCGGCATCTTCAAATCCATGCAGGATATGGCGGGCAACCTGCGCGGCGTGGTCGGCGAGGTGCAGAGCGCCACCGACAACGTTGCGGCTGGCAGCGAGGAGCTTTCCGCGTCGTCGGAGAGTCTGTCCCAGGCTGCGGTGGAGCAGGGCGCTTCCATCGAGGAGGTCAGCGCCTCATTGGTGGAGATCGTCGGGTCCATCAAGAAGAACGCCGAAAATGCGGATATTACCAGCCGGATTGCCGAGACCTCCAATGAGGACATCCAATCCGGCGGCAAGGCCGTGCGCCGAACCGTTGAGGCCATGCACAATATAGCCGACAAGATCGGGCTCATCGAGGAAATAGCCCGACAGACCAACCTGCTGGCCCTGAACGCCGCCATCGAGGCGGCCCGTGCCGGAGAGCAGGGCAAGGGCTTTGCCGTGGTGGCTTCGGAGGTCCGCAAACTGGCTGAGAGGAGCGCCAACACGGCCAAGGAAATCGGTGAACTTTCCGTTTCCAGCGTGAAAGTGGCGGAGGAAACCGGCGAGCTCTTCGGTCGTTTGGCCCCGGAGATCGGCAAGACCGCTGATCTCATTCGCGAGGTGGCGGCCGTGTGTAACGAGCAAAGTCATGGCGTGCATCAGATAGAAATTGCCATGGAACAGCTCGACAAGGTCATCCAGCAAAATTCCATGGCCTCGGAGGAAATGGCCTCCACCTCGGAAGAGCTGGCCAGCCAGGCTGCCGCGCTGCAGGACTCCATGCGGTATTTCCAGGTGGATAACTTGTCTGGCGATACTCGTGTCGTCAGTGTGAAACGGAATGCACGCGAGCTGCCGCCGGGCGATGGTGCGGAATTCTCGTAGGAGGGATCAATAACCCCGATGGTGGGGGATTTCCTTGCGGCCCCGGCTCATGAGCCGTCTGCCGATATCCCGCCGGTCCTGTAGGAAGACGGCCTTGGCCACGGCCTGGCACGCTTCTTCCGGGTCTCCGCCGTTGCGCAGGGACTCCACCTGTTCCCTGAGGGCTTTCGCAATGTGCGACTGGTCCGCCCAGGCCGGATATTTGCTCCAGTAGTCCACGGCCAGTGCCACTTCGCCCAGCTTGGCCGCCGCGTATCCGGCGTGCAGAAAAGCGTCCGGAATCGGTTTGATCGCCAGACAGCGGTCCAGCACGTTGATAGCGTCTCGGTCCCGGCCAATGCGCGTGTAGGCGATTCCCGCCATGACCAGATGGGAGGGACGCACGTCCTTCCCTGCCGCGTCCTTCACTTTCAAATGTTCGTCAAAGGCATCGGCCGCGCGTCGAAAATAGGTCTCGGCCGTCTCAAAGTCCCGACGAACCTCAGCGGCACGACCACGCTCCAAATTTTTCTCGCCCTTGCGGCTCGGTGGAATCAGCTTGCTTAAAAAGGACATGGCATCAGACTAGCCGCTTGGCGCGCGTCCGGCAAGGGGAGGGAAGAATGCCTCCGGCGGCTTAAGAACCTTTTGAAAAAGGTCCTTGAGAATCTCCAAAACTTTTTGGTTCCGCTTCGCGGGGGGCATGGCACGTCTTTTAAACCCCGCACAAACCGCGCGTCAGCGCCAACAAAAAGTTCTGGAGAGTCCAGAGAACCTCTTTCAAGAGGTTCTTTGGTCCCGCCGAAGGCGACTCCCGGTAGGGCCGCCGGAGGCAAAAAAAGAGGCCGGACAGTTGCTGTCCGGCCTCTTGATGTTCATTTTGCGGAAGAGAGAGACTAGTCTTCCTCGGCTGCGGGGGTCTCGAACACGGCGCATTCCGTGGTCAGGAGCATGGAGGCGACGCTGGCTGCGTTCTGCAGCGCGATGCGGGTCACCTTCTTGGGATCAATGATGCCTTCCTTGACCAGGTTGACGTATTCGCCGGTGGCGGCGTTGAAGCCTTCGTCACCCTTCATGTTCTTGACCTTCTCGACAACAACGGTGCCTTCCAGGCCGCAGTTGTTGGCGATCTGCTTCAGGGGCTCCTGAATGGCGGCGGCGATGATGTTCACGCCTGCCTGCTCGGTGTCTCCACCGGCCTTCAGCTTGGCCAGAACCTTGCCTGCGCGGACCAGAGCGGTTCCGCCGCCGGGGATGATGCCCTCGTCGACAGCGGCGCGGGTGGCGTTCAGGGCGTCTTCCACGCGGTCCTTGCGCTCCTTCATCTCGATCTCGGTGGCAGCGCCGACCTTGACCACGGCAACGCCGCCGACCAGCTTGGCCAGGCGTTCCTGGAGCTTCTCGCGGTCGTAGTCACTGGTGGAGTTGGCCATCATGTTGGAGATCTCGTCGCAGCGGGCGTCGATGGCTTTCTTGTCGCCGGCGCCGCCCACGATGAGGGTGTTCTTCTTGCTGACGACCACGCGCTTGGCGGTACCGAAGTCACCGGGCTTGATGGATTCCAGAGTGGTGGCGGTGTCTTCGCTCACCGGGGTGCCGCCGGTCATGATGGCGATGTCGCGGATCATTTCCTTGCGGCGGTCGCCGAAGCCGGGGGCCTTGACGGCGCAGACCTTGATGGTGCCGCGCATGGCGTTGATGGTGATGCCTGCAAGGGCGTCGTTCTCAACGGTCTCCGCAATGATGAGCAGGGGACGGCCAGCCTTGGCAACGGCCTCCAGGATGGGAACCAGCGGCTTGATGCTGGAAATCTTGCCTTCGGACAACAGAATGAACGGATTTTCGAAAACCGTTTCCTGCCTGTCGTGGTCGGTGACGAAATAGGGGGAGAGCCAGCCGTTGTCCCACTGCATGCCTTCCACGACATCCAGCTCGGTGGTGAAGCCCTGGGACTCTTCGATGGTGATGACGCCGTTGTCGCCGACCTTCTCCACAGCCTCGGCCAGCAAAGCGCCAATGGTTTCGTCGTTGTTGGCGGAGATGGTGCCGACCTGGGCGATCTCGGAGGTCTTCTTGACCGGCTTGGCCATCTTGTCCAGCTCGGCTACGACGGCCTCGACAGCCATGTCCACGCCGCGCTTGATGGCCATGGGGTTGCGTCCGGCTGCCAAGAGCTTGACGCCTTCGTTGAAAATGGCCTGGGCCAGCACGGTGGCTGTGGTGGTGCCGTCACCGGCAATCTCATTGGTCTTGGAGGCCACCTGCTTGACCATCTGGGCACCCATGTTTTCGAGCTTGTCTTCCAGCTCGATCTTCTCGGCCACGGTCACGCCGTCCTTGGTCACCTGGGGAGCGCCCCAGGACTTTTCCAGCATGACGTTGCGGCCCTTGGGTCCGAGGGTGACTTTAACGGCGTCGCCCAGAATGTTGACGCCGCGCTGCATGCCCTCACGGGCTACTGCTTTGTAATCGATTGTTTTAGCTGCCATGGTATGTCAGTCCTATGCGATGTTCTGTTTTCGTAGTGGGTTAGGCGAAGACACCGAGGATGTCGTCTTCCTTCATGATGACCAGTTCGTCACCGTCCACGGAGAACTCGCTGCCCGCATACTTGGCGAACAGGACGGTATCGCCCTCCTTGACGGTCTTGCAGTCGGGACCGGCGGCCAGGACCTCGCCCGCCTGGGGCTTTTCCTTGGCGGAGTCGGGGATGTAGATGCCCCCGGCGGTCTTTTCCTCTTCTTCCTTCCTCTTGACGATCACGCGATCATGCAGCGGTTTCAGAGCCATTGGCGAATCTCCTTATGCAAAGATTGCCGCCCCGGAGGCGGCGGTTGGTTTCGACTGGGCACCAAGATAAGAACGGCCTCTTCGTTGTCAACAGCACCAATGCATGTTTTTTGCCGGACTGTTTTCCGGCTGCCCTTGAAAAGAGGCGCGAAGACCGGTACCACTTTATATAGATACAAAGAAAAATGAGATAAGGAGAAGAAAATGGATTCCGAGCCGAGGCGGCTGGTGGTTGTGTCCAACAGGCTCCCCGTGGCCCTGAGGGAGAGCGGCAAGGGAGAGTGGGAAGTCAAAGTGGGAGGCGGAGGACTGGTGACGGCGCTTGCCCCGGTGCTTCGAAATCGGGGCGGCATGTGGATAGGCTGGTCCGGGGC
This sequence comes from Pseudodesulfovibrio sp. 7M6, assembly GCF_050058625.1. Taxonomy (GTDB): domain Bacteria; phylum Desulfobacterota; class Desulfovibrionia; order Desulfovibrionales; family Desulfovibrionaceae; genus Pseudodesulfovibrio; species Pseudodesulfovibrio salinus. The sequence continues at coordinate 264,871 of NZ_CP188816.1, forward strand.
GTCGGATACCGGCGCGGATGTGGATGGCCTGCTTGCCGAATACTCCGTGGATGCCGGATATGATCTGCATACCGTCTCCCTGACAAAGGAGGAAGTGGACGGCTACTACTTCGGTTTTTCCAACGAGATCATCTGGCCCCTCTTTCATGACCTGCAGACCCGCTGCCGGTTCGACCCCGAATATTGGCGAATGTATTTGGACGTCAATTTCAAGTTCGCCGAGACAGTGGCCCAACTGACCACGCCCGAGGATTATGTCTGGATTCATGACTATCACCTCATGCATCAGGCGTTTTTCCTCAAATCCATGGGCGTCAAGCGGCGTACGGGATTCTTCCTGCACATTCCCTTTCCCACGCCGGACATATTCATCAAGCTCCCCTGGCGCTGGAAAGTCATCAAGGCCCTGACCGAGTTCGATCTGGTCGGCTTCCATACCCTGCAGGACAGGCGCAACTTTGCCGAGTGTCTGCGTCGTCTCATGCCCGAGGCCAGGATATCCGGGCGCGGGGCCGTGGTCACCGTGGATATGGGCAACCGCAAATTCCGGCTTGGCGCGTTTCCCATCTCAATTGATTTCAACCAATTCAACAATCTGGCAAAGCAGCCGGAAGTGGCGAGCGAGGCATTCAGACTCAAGGAGGCCTTGCGGCATCGCAAGATTATTCTGGGTGTGGACCGGCTGGACTACACCAAGGGCATCCCGGAGCGCATCCGATCCATTCGGACCCTGTTGCGCCGTTATCCGGACATCAAGGGAAAGTTCAACTTTGTCCAGGTGGCCGTGCCCAGCCGCGAGGAAGTGGGCGAGTACAAGGAACTCAGGACCGAGATAGAATGGCTGGTGGGCCGGGTGAACGGCGAGTTCTCTTTCCCAGGCTGGGTGCCTGTGCACTACCATTACCGCAATCTCCCCCGTGAGGAGCTGGTGGCTTTTTACGCAGCGGCGGATATCGGGTTGGTCACGCCGTTACGCGACGGCATGAATCTGGTGGCCAAGGAATATTGCGCCGCAAGCACGGACGACGACGGCGTGCTCATCCTGAGTGAATTTGCCGGGGCTGCGGCCCAGTTGCAGCGGGATGCCTATCTGGTCAATCCCTATGATACCGAAGGGGTGGCCAGGGCGCTGCACCGCGCGCTGCACTGGGAGAAGACGCAGCGGAGGGAACATATGTCCCGGCTCAGAGATCAGGTGCGCCGCAACAACATCTACCGTTGGGTGGATTCCTTCCTTAAGGCCGGGATTGCCCGCAAGCTGGGTGACTTCCCGGAAGTGGAGACCCTCCGGCTGGAGCGGGGCTGAGCGCGCCGTGTTGACCCTGCGATGTGCGGACTGCCGCCGCAAGCTGTGGAAGTATTACAAGATCGGTCCCGGTGAAGTACATCGGTGCCACAAGTCGCGCATCCGAAAGGTCTGGCAGCTGGAGGAGCGGGACGGCAAGGTCTGGTGTGCCTGCGGCCGGGCCGTCGGGCTGGACAGGGGAAGCTACTTTACCATGGACAAGAAGGCGTTCACCTATTCCGGCACCAAGGACACCGCATAGCGAAAGTCTGAAAATGAGCGGTCGGCGTTTTGCTCTGAATAAAACAAGACCCCTCGCATACGCCGTGTATGCGAGGGGTGAAATTTTTGCGTTGGCGTTCCGCTCCACAGGGGAGAGGGCGTCGGCTTGGGATGGAGTTATTTCCCGCTTTCGCCAAAGAAGGCAAAGTTGTCCTTGCCGGCGGCCTTGACCTTGTACATGGCCTGATCGGCGGCTTCGAGCATTCCGTTCATGTCCGAGCCGTGCTCGGGAAACATGGCGATGCCCATGGATGCGCCGGTGGCCACACGCTGTCCGTCGATGACATAGTGGGAGCGGAGCCGCTCCACGATCTGCCCGGCCATTCCGGCCACGAAACCCCGGTCCGGCGCCTTGGGCAGGATGACGATGAATTCATCGCCCCCCAGCCGGTAGGTCGTACCGTTTTGGCCCACCACGTAGTTCATGCGTCGGGCGGCCCGCATGAGCAGTGCGTCGCCCGCCTTGTGCCCCAGGTTGTCATTCACGGACTTGAACCCGTCCAGATCGACAAAGAGGACGGCCGCCTTGGCGTCCGCATCCTTGGCATCGGAGAGGGTGTTGGGCAGTTCCTCTTCCAGGGCCAGCCGGTTCTTCAGCCCGGTGAGCACGTCGCGATAGGCCAGCCGTTCTGCGTCGCTTTCCCGGGCCGGGTCATGTACCGTACAGAAATAGGCATTGTGGTCAGGGGAGAAGATGACGTTCCAGTTGAGGCGGATGTGGTTGCCGTTGTCGCACCGGAAGCGGAAGGAAAAAGTGGTGGAACCGATATCGGACGTGATCAGCTTCTGCATGTCCGCAAGCGCGCGTTCCCGGTCATCGAAATGGATGTACTCCATCAGGTAGGAGCCCTGGAGCTGTTCGCGCCCCAGGCCGGTGCTCTTGTCCCAGTGCGTGTTGACGTCCTCGAACTGTCCCTCCAGGGAAATGACCGCGCACATGTCCGGCGAGAGGGAGAGCCATGCATAGCGCTCCACATAGAACAATCGTTCCAATATATACGGGTCGTTGCATTCGTTTATGAGCCAATCGATGTCCATGGACAGACCCATACAACGTTTGCTTTGGCCTTGCCAGCAAAAATGGGAATTATTACAGAAGGACAATTAGTAACGCCCGGCTATGTCGGGAATACGGGTTGACACGCGCGCCCAAGTCCTTGAAAGTGCTCAGGACTGCAATTTCATTTTTCGGGAGGAGATCGTGAGGAAAACCCTGTTCTTTTGTGCCGTGCTGCTGGTCGTATCGCTGCTGGCGGCTCCGGCGGCCCTTGCTCAGGACAAAAAATGTAATGCCATCCCCTGGGGCGAGCCCATTTCCGCTGTGGAACAGCTTGAGTTTTCCCACACTGCGGGGGGTATCCGGTATTACAAGGTCAAGAAAGTGGAGTCCTGCGGGATATCCAAGATTGAAGACACCCGCGTGACCTATGCCTTTCGCGAGAACAAGCTGTATGCCACCATCATCGAGATCGACAAGGCGCGCGACGTCAAACACGTCATCTCCATTCTCATGGATGAGTACGGTCTGCCCGACCATCACAAGAGTGGGAGCTGGGATGTCTACGAATGGGAAAACGACAAGCTCAAGATCAAGCTCAAGAGCGAATATCTGACCGACCGCATCAAAATCGGCATGTATTACAAGCCGCTTATTCCCAAGGAATAGCCGCAATATGCAATCATGAAAAAGGGCCATCCCCGGCGGGATGGCCCTTTTGTCGTTGTTGGGGTCAGAGGACCCGGCGGGCGCCCAGGTAGTGCTTTCGCCAGTAGGCGTTGTCAATTCGGGATTCCATGACCTGTTTGCCGGAACTGGGGGCGTGGATGAAGGTGCCGCGGTTCGTGACGATGCCAACGTGCAGCCCCTTTTTCTTTTTATCCACCTGATGGAAGATGAGATCGCCGGGACGCAGCTCGCTGCGCTTTATCGGCTTTCCGGCTCCCAGCTGTTGCCAGGAAAGGCGCGGAATCTCCACGCCGTTTCGGTGAAACGCGTACCAGGCCAGACCGGAGCAGTCGAATCCCTGGTCCGGGGATGAACCGCCCCACTTGTAGCGCACGCCGAGCACCGACCGGGCGGTTCGGATCACGCCTGCCGCCTTGGTGCTTGCGGATCGGTGGATGGTCGCGCCGGAAGAAACCGGGGATGCCGGGGGCGGGGTCCGCTTTGCAGCGCAGCCTCCGGCCAGGAGCAGGGACGGGATCAGACAAACCAGCAGCCAGAGCCGTTTCCGGTCTTCGGAAAACAGACGGCTGGCGGATGATGCTCCGAACATGGCTCCTCCGGTTGGTTGTCGATCATTTTACGGTCAGGAAGCTCTTGACGGAGCGAACGCCCTCAACGGACCGGGCGTGGGCTTCGGCGGCCGCTTTTTCGGCCTGGGAACCCATGATGCCGAGCAGGACCACGTTGCACTGCACGATGTTGATGTCGATGTTGGTGGACCAGATGTTCTTGTCGTCCACCAGCTTGGACTTGAGCTTGCCATAGAGGGAGGCTGTGTCCACAGTGGAACATCCTTCGTCGTCGGCCTTCTTGGGCAGCAGGTAGGTGGTTACCGTGTGCACCCCCTGGATGTTCTTGGCGATCTTGACCGCACGGTTGACCTGTTCCCGGCTTTCATATTCACCCACGATGTAGACATGGCCCCGGTATGAGTAGGCATCGTAGTCCAGGTACTTGACCAGATCGTCGGCCAGGAAGTCTTTTTCGATGGTCAGGGAAATATTCTTGTCGTCCACCCACTGACCGGCGGTTCGCTCGTCCACGGCCACGTCATAGGCTGCGCAGGCATTGAGCAGCAGCATGGCCGCAAACAGGGCGAGAATCGTCGACAGTGTTGATTTCTTGTTCATGTTTCCTCCAAGAGGTTTTCTAGATATTGTTTGCATAGCTATTTCCTTCCGGCGGCGCAAGCCTGTGCGAGCGGTGGAGGATAGTATGCCTATCCATCTTTCAGGCCGAGAGAGAGGGGGGCTGGATGGTCGGGACTGTTTAATCGAAGAGTTGGCCGAGGACCGTGTGCAGGAGGTGGGGTTCTATCGCCCACTTGCCGGACCAGCGCGGCGGCAGCTTCAGGGTGAGATCCTCCACGCGCATGGCAAAGCAGTGCAGCCGCATGGGCGGGTGGTCCCGGCCTGTTCCGTATTTGCGGTCGCCGACAACCGCGTGGCCGCGTGAGGCGAGCTGGACTCGAATCTGGTGGGTGCGGCCTGTGAGCAGGCGGATGGCGAGCAGGCTGTGCCTGCGGCCGGTGACAAGCGGCGTTATCCGCGCCCTGGCAGGCTTGCCCGACCCGGTGCCGACCCGTTGCGAGCCGGGAGAGCCCTTTTTCTCCATCCGGTCCGTCAGGAGCACGGTGTCGGTTTCGGGCCATATGCCCTCTACCCATGCCAGATAGACCTTGGCCACGCCGCCCGAGGCGAAGAGGTCGTTGAGCCGCCGCAGGGTGGTATAGTCCCTGGCGGCCAGGAGCAGACCGGAGGTGTCCCGGTCCAGCCTATGGGCCAGGGTCGGGGGGAAATCGTCATTGCCATACAAGGCGGCCAGCCGGGAGATGACGGAGTCGTTTATCTTGTCGCCGCCGTGAGCGGCCAGTCCGGCGGGTTTGGCAACGGCAAGGATATGCTCGTCCTCATAGGCTATTGCCAGGTGGACATTCTCATTTTGGGGGTTCGGCTTTTGGTCGGCCGCGTGTTCGCCAGCATCATATGGAGGGATGCGGACCGTCTGTCCCGCCTGAATGCGGTCAAAGGGTTTCTTGCGTCCCTTGTTGACCCTCACCCGTCCTTTGCGAATCCATTTCTGGATGGCGGAGCGGGGAACCGCGCCATGCAGTCGCCGCTCCAGGAACTGGAGCAGCTTTTGGCCGGATTCGGCCTGGGTCACGATAACGGTCTGGGCGCTGGGCATAACAATATTCTTCGGCCTGTCCCCGGCTGGGGCAGGTCTTGGCAATGGCCGGGGGCCGGGGCTGCGTGAGCATACCCGGATCAGTCGTATGTCGGCAAGGAGCCGTTTATTGCATCAGTCCGGGCAGTCCGGTCACCAGACATGGAAAGAGCATGAGCAGGGCCACGCAGAAAATGTAGGCGACCAGGAAATAGGTTGCCCCCTTGAAAACACCCGCCATGGTCACATCCTTGGACATGGAGGCCACGATGAACAGATTGACGCCAACCGGCGGGGTGATGGCTCCCAGGGTGGTGACGATGGTGATGAGCACGCCGAACCAAAGCGGATCGAAACCCATGGCCGTGACCACCGGGAAGAAGATGGGGATCGTCACCAGGAGCAGTGCCAGGGCGTCCATGACCATGCCGCCGATCACGTAGATGAGGCAGATGACCAGAATGATGACCATAGGCGGGATGGGCAGCCCGGCGACGAATCCGGCGGCCTCGAAGGGGAGCCGGGTGATGGCCAGGAAGCGGCCGAAGATGACCGCGCCCAGCATGATGACCATGATCATGCAGGAAATGCGGAGCGAATCGCTCACCGCCAGACAGAACCCCTTGAAGGAAAGTTTGCGAGAAATGACTGAAATGATCAGGGACAGGGCCGCGCCCGCCGCGCCCGCCTCTGTGGGGGTGAAGAGGCCCATGAACAGGCCGCCCATAACCAGCATGAAAATGATGACCATCTCGATGGAGCCGGGCAGGGAGCGGATTTTTTCGGCCAGCGTGGTCTTGGGACCGGCCGGGCCCCAGTCGGGGTGGCGCTTGCACAGATACCAGACCGTGCCCATGAACAAAGCTGTGAGCAAAATGCCGGGAATCATGCCGCCCACGAAGAGTTTGGCAATGGATTGACTGGTCTGTAATCCGATGATGATGAGTACCACCGAGGGCGGGATGACCACGCCCAGGGTTGCTCCGGCCGCGACCGCTCCGGCGGAAAGTACCGGGTGGTAGTTGAATTTTTTCATCTGGGGCAGGGCCACGGTGGACATGGTGGCGGCGGTGGCCGAGTTGGACCCGCATATGGCGGCGAATCCGGCGCAGGCGAGGATGGTCGTCATGCCCAGGCCGCCCCGGATTTCACCCATCCAGGCGTAGGCGGACTTGTAGAGCCGCTCGTTGACGCCGGAGTAGAAACAGATCTGCCCCATGAGGATGAACAGGGGGATGACCGTCAGACCGTATTTGGAAAACACGTTCCACAGCTCGGTGCCGAGCATACCTTTGGCCGCGTCCCAGTTGAGTACGTAGGCGAATCCGATGAATCCGATGATGCCCATGGCAAAGGCCACGGGGATGCGCAGGAGGAATATGGCAACGAGCAGGATGAGGGTGCCGACGATGCCGGCGGTGATCGGGTCCATTACTGCACCTTGTCCGCGGTCAGTGTTTTCAGGGTGTCCACCAGCAGGATGAAGGACAGGGCGAAGCAGCCTGCCGAGGTGGCGAACACAAAGGGATGGTAGACTATCTGAAGCGATTCGGAGAGTTCGCCCGTCATGATCAAAAACTGCGCCCATTTCCAGGTTTCCACTCCGGCCAGTACGAAGAACGCGCAGGAGGCCAGACTGCTCAGGGCATCGGCCATGCGGCGAACGGGTTGGGGGAAACGGCTCAGCAGCAGCCCCACGGCAATGTGCGCCTTGCGCCGCTGGGCGATGGCCAGGGAAAAGGCCGCCACCACCGCCCCCATGAAGCCCATCAGCTCGAAGGTGCCCTGTACGGGAACCCAGACCGCGCGCAGCACCATATTGGTGCAGGCCAGACACATCATGCCCACCAGAAACAACCCGGCCAGCAGGGAAAGCCCCCGGGCTATCCATTCACTCAATCGGTCCAGTGCGTTGATCATTGGAAAAAGGCGTCCCCCGCCGAAGCGGGGGACGCAAGGGTTCGGGTTAGTTACCGAGTTCGGCTTCGTACTTTTTCTTGTAGGACAGCATGTCGGCAAGCACGGCGTCGGCATCGATCCCCTTGCCCGCAGCCTGCTTCTTCCAGGCTTCAATCATGGGCTGTCCCTTGGAGGCTATTTCAGCCATGTCGGCGTCGCTCAGCCGAAAGACCTCGACACCGTACTTGTCCTTACTCCAGGCCAGCGCCTGGCTGACGTAGTCGTCCAGGTACTTGCCGGTCCACTGCGCCTGCTCGCGGCCCAGGTCGTCCAGGACCTTTTTCACATCGTCGGGCAGGGCGTTCCACTTGGCCTTGTTCATGATGACGGCAAAGGGATAGACCGGCAGGTTGGTGATGGTCTCATAGTGGCAGATTTCCGCGAAGTTCATATCCTTGAGCACGTCGAAGGAGGAGACCAGCCCCTTGACCACGCCCTTTTGCAGCGCTTCCGGGGTATCGGACATGGGCATGCCCACGCCCCGGCCGCCCAGGTCGTTGATGAAGCTGACCAGGGAACCTGCGCCGCGCAGTTCCACCCCGGAGAGATCGGCCAGGGTCCGGATGGCCACCTTGCTCTGGATGTGAGAGGGCGCGGAGGTGAACATGGTGAGGACTTTGACGCCCTTGAATTCCTTGGGCTGATACTTCTGAAACAGGTCCCACATGGTCAGCGAGGCCACCTCGGTGGAGGAGAAGGCCACGGGCAGGTTTACTGCGGACATGAGAGGGAACACGCCGGGGTAGTAGGCGATGCTGATGCAGCCGATGTCGGCCTGGCCGGTCATCACGCCCCGGTACATGTTTTTGCCGCCCAGCAGGGTCGAGCCGGGGAAGGTCTGTACCGTGACGGCTCCCCCCGTCCGTTTCTCCACCTCGGCCTTCCACCGATCCATTTGCACGCAGGGGAAGGTTTTGGCGGGCGGAAAGTTGGCATAGGTCAGGGTGGTTCCGGCCCATGCGCCGGACGCCGTCAGCCCGATCAAGGCCAGAACGGCCAACAGGGTCAGCAAACGTTTCATCACTCTCTCTCCTTGGGAATAACGCCCGGGCGGTCTCTCACGCCGCCCGGGCGGGGGGATTACATATTCAGGTTGTAGGCCAGTACAACTGTCTTGCGTTTGGTGAAGCCCAAACCGCCCGGGAAGGTGTTAACCAGCACGCACAGCTGCTTGTGTCCGTCGTTGTTCAGATCAGCCAAGGCTACATCCGACACCTGTCCCTTGATGCGGCGCGTCTTCCAGGCAAGGTTCATTCCCACGCCGTCCCATGCCAGGGAGTGGATTTCACCCTGGGAGAAGTAGGTGTAGCGTTCGAATACCCTGGCGGCGATTGACAGATCCTTGTTGACCAACAGTTCATACTTGCCGTTCTTTTGCAGCGATGCGGCGATCATACGAATGGGAATATTATAGGTGTTGGACTTCTCATTGGTGGTCCCAGGTCCCATTCCGATAGCCCGGTCCGCCGTCTCAATGGCCAGGCCAGAACTGTTGTAATGATCGTCTCCGCTGTCACTGAGCCTTTCCATGGTCTGGCTGTAAACTTTGAGCCTGTGGAAATCATCAATAACGGCAAACTTGTATCCCAGCCCGTCAGGCAGGTAAGTCATGCCGAAGATATTGCTGAAGGGCGGAGCGGGAATGGTCTGTCCCAACTCGACTTCGTCACCCTTGACATAGGCCTCGTTGATTCGCTTGTCGAAGACGTCCCTCTGCCCTTTGCGCTGGGCCACGAGCACGGGCATGTAGGTGGGGGGCATGCGCAAGACACCGAGGAACTGGGAGCAGCGCTTGACAATATAGCTGAATTTGCCTCCCTTGAAGGAGAGGATATACGACTTGACCCAGCCTTCCGGTGCCATGGTGTAGTTGCGCTGATAGGTCTGGTACGCGGCTACGACCAAATCTTCGGCGCCGTCCTTGTTGACGTCCACCATGCTGACTCGGAGGTAAGCTGTGTTGTTGGGCGAAAGGTTCAGTGTGTCGAGCAACTTGAGCTTGCCCTGCTCGAACCGGAAGGCGGAAATGCCTTCCTTGTGGAGAATGAAGACCTCGTTTTTGCCGTCGCCGTCACCATCACCCACGACCATACTCGTGGAATAGAAGCGGAAGGTCTGGCTCCGCCAGCGGCCGGTGTCCTCGGTGCCGCCTTCATAACGGAACTGCGGGTTCAGTGCCGCTGCCTGATATTGATCATTTGCCGGGACAAAAGCGGAATTGATCGGAGCATTGGCCTGCTGGGTGGTTTTGAGGTCCTCGGACTTGGCCGCTTTCTCGGTGGTGGAGTATCCCGGACGATGGAAAACATCGCCCTGAATGGCCTTGCTCTGCTCATCCAGCCAGGGCGTAATTTCATCAATGCTCATCTGGCCGGTTTTGGACCATTCCGACCCTTCGGCGTCGTAGGCCTTGAGGGTCAGTGTCGCCTGAGTGTCCAGAATAGCGATGGAGCCGGAAACAACATAGTCCAGGGCCGAGCTTTTGATGACGCTCACGGCGTCGGCCTTACTCTTGGGCGCGGGCACATCCTTTGTGCTTTCGTCGCTGGCGGGCGCAACGTGGCCGGTCCACTCAAGGTTGCTGCGCAGGCTGGCCTGGAAGGCCTTCGGGAAATAGGCATACTTTTGTGGCCCGTTGTATGAGAACGGGAGCACGGCGAATTTTTTTGCATCCTGAGCCAGTGCAGAAGCGGCCAGGAAAAGGGTGGTCATCAGGACGACCAGGGAGATGCTGAAAAGCTTCTTGTTCATCAATTCCTCCGAAAAGGGGATGTAGTTCGCTGTTTGCCGCCGGTTGCTGCTGTGGTTGTGCGGCAGGTCCTTGTAACAGTTTACGCACCGGGTTGCAAAGAGGGTTGAACGGTTGCCACCGGACGGACAAGCCGCTATTCCTTGCCGATCAAAGGGACCCTGTTCCCTGTTCATTTCCTGGAGGAAAACATGACCCGTCCGCTCAGGTCGTTTCGCCTGACCTGTCCGCCTGAAAAAATCGGAATTGCCGAGGATTTGTTGCGGGCACAAGGGTTCGAGTTCGAGCCCGAACCCTTTTTCGAGTCGGCCCGCCGTCTGGTGCGGGAGCCCTTTGCCCTGGGGGAGAGTCTGGCCGCCCGTTTCGGCCATATCTATATACAAGACCGCTCTTCCATGCTGCCGCCTCTTGCCCTGGCTCCGGCCCGGGGTGCCTCGGTGCTCGACATGTGTTCCGCGCCGGGCAGCAAGACCGGGCTGCTTTCCGGTCTGGTGGGCCGCGAGGGCTTTGTGCTTGGTTCCGAGCCGTCCGCCGACCGGATAGGCACGCTGCGGGCCAATCTGCGCCGGACCGGTTGCGCCAATACGGCCACGACCAAGGGCGAGGCCCAGAATCTGCCCCTGCCGGATGGGCAGTGGGAGTATATTCAGCTTGATCCGCCATGCAGTGGATGGGGCACGGCGGAAAAGAATCCCAAGGTGATGGAACTGTGGGACGAATCCCGCACCGGCCCGCTCGTGGCGTTGCAAAAAGAACTTTTGCGGCGGGCCTATGATCTGTTGGAGCCGGGAGGAGTCGTTCTCTATTCCACCTGCACCACCAATGTGGAGGAAAACGAGGCACAGGTCGCGTGGGCCATGGATGTCCTCGGCTATCAGCTGGAACCGCTTGCTCCGCCGAGGGGCTTTCAATTTGCCGAACCGCTCATGCCGGGCATGGATGGCGTGCTTCGTGTGGCCGAGGAGTCGGACGGACAGGGCTTCTTTCTGGCCCGGTTTCGCAAACCCGAGGAGAGCGAGGTGTCGGAACCCTCCGTCGGGCAGGGTGCATCGCTGCCGGGGCAAAAGATAGATACGCGTCGGCTGGCGGGATGCCCGGGCTTGGCCTGGGACAGATTGCCGCCGGGAGAAGTGCGCGAATTTGGCGGCAAGGCGTATTTCCTGCACTACGAGGCAATGGCCCGTATCCCGACCGGTCTGCGTTGGCAGGGGTATGGCCTGGGGCGGGTGGCCGGAAAGGGGGATAGGGCGACGTTTCGTCCTGATGGATTGGCCCGGGTGCTTATCCCGGAATCGGACCGCGAAGTTGATATTCTGGATGTTGAGGAAGTCGAAATGCTTGCACGGTTGGTTTCCGGTCAAAGCCTGGAGTATCGCCCTGGAAATGGGCCGGTTGGCCTTGTTTTTCGAGGCCTGCCGCTGGCCTGGCTCTCCCGCAAGGGCCGCCGGGTTTTGCTTGCGGCAAAATAGTTTGTGATTTCAGTGTTTTGCATGCACTAAAAAAAATATTAAAAAGCGTTGACAAACAGGCTTGCTGTAGGCAGTATCCCTATTCGCTGACGCGGTGAGAGCAAATGCCGGTGAGTCTGAATCCCCTGAAAAATGGGTTGACAATCCGGAGCGCGCCAAGCTAAAAGCTCTCTTCTTGCGGGCGCGTAGCTCAGCTGGGAGAGCATCGGCCTTACAAGCCGAGGGTCACAGGTTCGAGCCCTGTCGCGCCCACCAAAATAGATATAAGGGGTCAACTTAACGCCCTTTATTGTATATGCGGAGCCGTAGTTAAGTTGGTTATAACGCCGGCCTGTCACGCCGGAGGCCGAGGGTTCGAGTCCCTTCGGCTCCGCCACTAAAGAACAAGGATCTTAACCGTTTAGGTTAAGATCCTTTTTCTATTTTCTGGTCCGAAAAACACCGGACACATCCAACGGACACATTTTTATTTTTAGGTAGTAATCGCGCAGGGTTGGAATGTACGATTTTGCCACGGCTTCCGGCTAAATGCATTTATCCTCTCAGATTTGCTTGGGAAGTGGGATGTGTCAGGTCCTTGGGCCAATCCTTGTGCCAAGGTCGATTAAATACTCGCGCCATTTTGCCAAATTATTCCTGCTTCTCTCGTCGTACCAATCGTTACAGATGTAATATCGGTCATTTACTAAGTTGGGATAGTATCTTCGACGACCATTAGAGTCGAAGACAACAGAGTTGTCTTCCGTGATCACGCTATAGTTTGTCGAGAGATGTGATCTACAGAACTCAATGTCTGCTAAATTTTGGATTTCTGAATCAGGTAGTAATTTTAGTAAGTCTGGCATGATGCTCAAGAAGTATGACTTTGTCGGTGAAGCATTTTTCATATTTCGCTCCAATGGGAAGTCACATGAGCCGATTGTAATCGTCTGTCCTTCGTATTCTGATTGATCGAAAGGTAGGGATTCTTTTGTCGGTTTGACGATGTTTGAGTCATACTCTGTATGGCAAGGCTTGCATATAAACTTGAAGGTGCTTGAAAGGGGTTGGTGAGCATCAAGGATTTCCTGTTCTAGACTATTAAGATCGGGGATTCTTATCGTCTTTCCATCAGTATAGTTTATCAAAACGCCTTCGATGATTTCTCTACGCCCCATTCCGTGAGCATGGGCTGACTCTAAGGTTGCCTTCTTTCCGCAAAACTCGCAGACATCATTCCGCTCAAGTCGTGCCTTTCGAGTTAAAGAGTTCACTGCGTTTCTGATTCTGGGGCCAATATAGTGATGGAATTCTTGTGTTGTTCCCTCAAATGATGCCACAGCAATTCTCCTCTTTTGGGTGCTTTTAGAAATACGGTAGCACGTATGAATCCTCTGTCAAGTGGTTAGTATAATTTGATATTATTAAAGGTTATTTTTGATAATGTAAAAGGCTGTGCTTTGATAATCTAAAAAGAAAGGGCTGGAATATTTGCTCCAGCCCTTCATAATGTCCCTATTCATACTTTGCTTTATTTTTATTGCAGTGATCTCTGACGAGAGTTAGCCAATGTTCGTACCAGTGCCAATATTTCCCCGCCACCATTACGCCAAAGCCTTTCTTGGGATTCTGGGCATCATGTTTCTTCCATAGCTGAGTATGGTGGTACATATTGAACTTGGAGAAGCCTTCGTCGTTCATTTTCTCTACGATTTGGCTTGGTAGATATTTCGCTTTTTCAGCCTCTTTTACGATGGTGTATTCTTTGTTGATCTTGCTCGCCAAGGGGTCATCAGCTTTGACGAACTCAATCACCCGGTCTGCTTGGTTTTTTCTGTTAGCAGCCTTGGGAACAAAAAGAATTCGGTAAGCATAGTGCTGGCTGGCATATTCTTCCTCTGTCAAAGCCTCATCGAAGTCGAGTACGTAAGTCTTGAGGCTTTTGGGTAAATCTTCGTATTCCTCAAGAAGCTCTTTTTGCTCGTCATCAATCGTTGAAAATTGAAGGCTAAATGACAGATGTTTTTCAATGCCATGTTTGTCGCCAAAGAGTGCTTTTATATACCTATTATAGTTGAGACAGCACGCTTGGAACCTGGCGCTAAGAACATCATCAATTCTCGAAGTCATTTGATGCTCTATCTCATGCCTTAAGCCAATTAAGAACCTGAGGTTGTTAGCAGTGTCTTTGTCGATGGGGGATTTATCATCATTGAGGCAACGTTCAAGCTCCCAATACTTGTAGGCTCCGTTCTTGGTTTTGTCGTAGACTTTTCGTTTTCCTCTCTGTTCATAGTAACGGTATGTGACCTTTTGAGATCGGTAAAATGCGTGAAGCAGGTAGGTCCAAGAAATGATCATCAAGACGACATAGCTTTCAGCCTTAAAAGTTATACTCGGATTGTTGAATATTTGAACGGCGGCAAGGGCCGCTTCACGCGATTTCTTAATCAACTCATCTTTGATCGATCCCCATTTTCTGATTCGTTTGGCTGCCATGATTATCTCTCTATATCCACGTTCAAGGGAGGTCTCATCAAACCGATTGCCAAGTCTTCCAGATAGAATCTATTCGCTGCATGTTCATCGCCATCAAGCAGGACAGGACAACCCAATATTTTCTAAGATAAGAGTCCTGGTGTCTTCTTCGGTTTGGAAGAAGTGTTCAACACCAGCTCGGAGTTGACAGGACGTAGTTGGGGCCTTGGCCTTTTGTGAGTTCTCGCCCAAAGGGAGTATTCGCTTCGCTTTCAGCATAAGGTGCTGACCAATTCTTCGATTGATTCCCGAAGTGGTCTTCCCAACGTACAACGGGACAGGATAACCAGCTTCAGTTCCCAGCCACTCATCATCAAAAATAAGTTCGACAGGTCGCTCTCCGGGACCTTTAAGAATTATGTGCTTATTCCTTTGCCTGAGTCGTTCAGAACTCCCGGTCCACCAAAAAGCATATATGCCGCTTTCTTTCGGCAATACGTTGGCCTTTAGACTTTCGTGGTTTTTTGACACCACCTCTACGAGTTGAGTATGCTTGATACGGCAAAGTTCTTCGAACCATCGTCCGATGGTCCCTCCATGAACTGAAGACATAGTTCACCTTTTAATCGTTCGTGTTTATAGCCACATACCCGTCCATCAAGAAAATGCCAAGGTCTGAACAAATAGAAAGGGCTGGAACTTTCGCTCCAGCCCAGGTTTGATGAGGGGTTGAGGTCTGCCTAAATGGCTTTCTTGTGAGGATCAAAGTCCTCAGTAATTTCCTCGGAATCCGAAGCCTGAAGAGCTTGAGTAATCTCAGTCATGATGGGGTCTTCCGGGTAGGCTTCCAAGTATTCCAGAAACCCAATGATGAAAGCAGTGTTGTCAACATTTCCACCGGATTAGAACTCAATGTCATTGGTGTCGTTCATGATAGTCAGGTTCATTTTCGGATGTCCGGCATCTAAGAGCTGGATGGGGTGAATCTACGGATGCTATGAAATCCGAAGTACGGAACTCCCGCCTTTTTGCATACATTGTGCGTGAAGCATTTTCGTAGCTGCTCAATTAGAATTCCCTTGTCAGCAATCCTTTTTTCAGGCGATCCGGCTTCCCAATGTCGTACCCCTTAAGGTGTTCCAAGATGTGCTCCGTAGGGTGTGGCGCCCACCCTTCATGGTTGCCGGTGTAACAGCTTCGGTAAACTATTATCATACCGTTAGCCTTGGCATTCCCTTTCTTCGTACTGGTGGTTGCTGAATTGAAATTTGAAGACGCAATACCGATTTGTTGGTATTTTGTCCCCAGGTTTGGAGGGGGTGTTCTTATGCCGCATATAATTTCCGTATCGCCAGATGAGATGCCTATGCATCTTTTGCTTGAAGCCGATCCGTCTGAAAAGAATATCAAAGAGTATCTTACTGGCTCTTTGTGTTATCTCGTCATGAAATCGGATGAAACCCTCGGTGTATGTGTTTTGAATCGGATCGAGGATTCAGTTTTGGAACTGTATAATATTGCCGTCTGCTCCAACAGGCAGAAGCAGGGAATCGGCACGGCTTTGTTGCGCCATGTCATTCGGGAAGCAAAGGCTAAAGGTTTCAAGCGAGTTGAGTTGGGCACCGGGACTTTTGGGTACCAACTGAGGTTTTACCAGCGTGCCGGGTTCCGGGTGGTTGGAATAGTTCCTGATTTCTTTGTTGATAACTATGATGAGCCGATTTTCGAATCGGGCATTCAACTCAAGGATATGCTGCGATTGGCCCTGGTGCTGTGATCCCGCACATCATGCCGGAGGCTGGGGGGGCGAGTCCCTTCGGCTCCGCCAGTAACGAACAAGCCCTTACAGTTTACTGTTGGGGCTTTTCCATTTTCTTTTCATTTTCCCCCTTTGGGTGGCCCCTATTCAAGACGTTCAGGCCTGGCATTGCTTCTTCTTTTGCCAATAACGGGCAGGTCGTGGTAGGAATGGCATTATTGGGCATCTTTTAACACCGTAGGGGGAGGGATGAGTACGATAGATGCTAGCCGCAATGACGTGGCTACACCTGGAGTGAGAGTAGAAGCGTCTTCCCGGTTTGACTACTTGGATAACATCAAGTGGACTCTTGCCGTGCTGGTCATCTTGCACCATTCTGCGGCAATTGCCGGGCTTGACCCGTTTCCTATAAATCTTCTTCACGTTCGCTTGTCGGAACAGTATCAATACGGCATTCTCAGGACATTTCAGTCGATTAACCAAGGCTTTTTCATGAGCCTGTTCTTTTTTATCTCAGCGTATTTCGTCCGGCCATCTTATGCAAAAAAGGGGGCTTGGCTATTCATGAAGGGGAAGCTCAAGCGCTTGGGGATTCCCACCGTATTGACGATACTGTTGATTGATCCGGTCGCGTTTTACATCGCGAAGGATGAAACCTTGTGGGACACCATGCGAATGGTCGTCCAAATGTACACGGACATGTTGAGATCATGGAATCTGATTATGGGGGTGACGTGGTTTTGTTGGTCCTTGATCGTGTTTAATGCTGTCTATGTTCTTGTGCGAGCATTTACTCCATCCGTTGATGTCACTCCAGCATCGCCTGCTCCTTTCCCCAGTTCTTTCAAGATACTGTTGTTTGCAACAGCCATGATTCCAGTTAATTTCATCGCATTACATGTCATGAATGTGGTGGGAGATGATTTTCTTGGGTTTCACCTCCTGAAGTATTTTCCCATGTACGTGTCCATGTTTTGTTTCGGCCTGCTGGCTCAGAAGAACCAGTGGCTCGATGCACTGAACTTCAACCACGCCTTCATTTGGATGGTCGTATGGATTTTAGCAAGGGTGTTTTTGGATCCGCTGTCTCCTATGGCAAGTCGTCCTTTTGAGGTTATCGGTATGAGTATTTTCCTCGTGTACGGTTACAAGACCTTGTTCAACTTCACTTCCAAATGGTCCAAGCGTTTTTCGCGTGTGGCCTATGCCGCATACATTATTCAAATCATCCCCTTGTGCCTGATCGGGAAACTGTATGAGCCGCACATGACGCAGTATCCTTTGGTGAACTTTTTTTTGATCGGGATTCCCGGGGTAATCATCACGTTTTCATTGGCTCTCTATATTTGCAAACTGCCTGTTTTGAGAGACTTGTTTTGATATTGATTCTGTTGGAGCCAGCGTTTGGGTGGGGGGGGGCAGTTCGAGTCCCCTCGACTCCGCCAGAAAGAACAAGGACTTCGATCCGTTTATTGGTGTCCTTTTTCTTTTGATTCCGGGAGAAGTTTGGTTAGGCTTGGTGGTCAGAATCTGGTTTAACCGGCAGCGGGTGGAATATGTGGGATGCAGGAGAGACTTATGTGGAGGCGATCTTTGACCAACTTGCCTCTGATCAGGATTTGGAAGAGGTTTCCTTTCAGCAGTGTGTATTCAAGAATTGCAGTTTTCAGTCCTGTCGTTTTGTGGATTGTTCTTTTGATGCCTGCGAGTTTGTCCAGTGCAATCTGTCGCTTGCGGAGTTCATCCGACCGATTCTGGCCGATGTGCGTTTCGTCAATACCAAAATGGTCGGCCTTGATTGGAGCCACATTCTGGGCTTTCCGACAGCATCAGTCGAAGGGTGCATCATGCGGGACAACGTCTTTATGAACATGAACCTGTCAAAGCAGCGGTTTGTGTCATGCGATTTGACTGGAGCCACCTTTTCCAACACCAAGCTGGTACATGCTGTTTTTGATGATTGCGACCTGTCACAATGTCAGTTTCACCAAACCGATTTGTGTTTCGCGAATTTTGCCACGTCTCGAAACTACTTTATCAAGGCCGAGTCGAATCGTTTGGAAAAAACAGTGTTTTCGTTGCCTGAGGCCGTGTCTTTGCTAGCCAATTTTGATATTGTGCTTGAGTAAAGTCTTTGTCGCGTGGGAGGCCTTTCAGTTTTGCTAGCTAAGTAAGGGCGTCAATTCAGTTGAATTGGTGTCCTTTTTTTGTCCCGTCATTCCGTTCTAGTGATTCCAAACCCTGTCAAGCCGCCAAGTTATACCTTTTTTACCCGTTTTGTCGCTTCTCATTGCCGTTTTCCCTTGGGCCGAAAAACGGGTGTAGGCTCGTCGGGATTTCTGGGGATGCCCTCCGGGAACGAAACGCAAGGAGAAATAGCATGAATGAGCCGTATCGTTGTGATTTGCGGCCCGGCCCGGATGGCCGCATTATCGGGAAAACCGAAATCGTGGCGGGCAAGCCCACCGTATGGAGCTACGCCTATGACAAGGCGGGTAGGCTGACCGGCGCCACGCGGGACGGTCGGACCGTCTGCGACATCGGCTACGACCGGGAGGGCCGCCGCTCCCGCGACTACTTTCCGCACCTGGACACGCACTACCGTAACTTCACGTATTCGGTCATGGACAATCGGCTCCAGCGGGCGGGAAACAACGGTTACACCCACGACAAGAACGGGTTCCGCTCCATCTGGAACCACGGCGGGCAGTATACGCTCTACGAATACGGCCCGGACTATCGGCTCATGAAGGCCGAGAAGCGCGAAACCGGCGAGGTCTTCGAGTTCACCCACGACGACCAAGGCCGCCGGGCGGCCAAGTACCGCAACGGTCGGGCTGTGGAAACCTACCACTGGCTCGACTTCCTGCGCCTGGATGGTTTTCACGACGGCGAGTCCGGCTACCGTTTTGCCTACCGCAACAACGAACGCACTCCCTACGCCATGCAGCGCGAAGACGGAGCTGAGGCCTACTTGTTTTACGATCAGGTCGGCTCCCTTCGCGTGGTTGCCAATGCTGACGGCGAGGTGATAAAGGAGATTCTGTACGACCCGTTCGGCGGGATTATAGAAGACAGCAACCCCGGCTTTCGCCTCCCCATCGGCTTCGCTGGAGGGTTGCACGATCGCGACCTGGGCTTCGTCCGCTTCGGCTGGCGGGACTACGACACCTTCACCGGCAGGTGGACCGCGCCCGACCCCATCGGTGACAAGGGCGGCGATACGGATTGGTATGGCTATTGCCTCGATGATCCGGTCAACGGGGTGGACCCGGTTGGGTTATTGAAAAATGAATATGGTGAGGATGTCCCGGACGGACGCATTATCACCGAATATGTTCCGGGCTTGGATATGCTTTTTGGGGGGATCGGAACCAGCAAACATGTTAAGAAACGACTTGCTGAACAGAAGGAAGAATATACGGACGAGAACGATTGGAAGATGAAAAAGGAACTCGATAATGAGGCAAGTGACTATAATTTGCTTAAAGGTATATGGGATACGGTTACAACAGATACTGATGAAGAAATATACAAAAAGCGAATAGGGCGTGCCAAAAGAAGAATCGGGAAATAGCCAAGGACGGGGGCAGGTGAAAAGCCTGCTCCCGGAATATGGAGAAGTAAGTGGGTATACTAAAAAAAGAACATTATAATCGAGGGTTGTTTGTTTCGTTGATCGTGGCTTCAGTTTTCTTTCTACTTCCACTGTTGTATTTTTTTGTTAATGGATGGATCAGAAGCAACGCACTTATACCTCTCGATTATCTTTTTATCGTTGTAATTGTTGTCTTGCTCAATGTCCTGGCTCTAAGAGGATGGTTACTTTGTTTTTATATTTTGTTGTTGACCATGCTGGCAGTGGGCGTTGCTTTTCTTGTTGCTGACGACATTCCGCAAACCAGAAAAATTATCGGTGCCGTCTGGTCCTGTAGTGCATTGTTTTTGTATTACATGAAAAAAAGGTCCCAGACATAGGATGAAGCAGGCCTTTAGGATGGGCAGGAATGATTGGAAAGAACTTCGGCAGAATTACACCACCCAAAAACATACCTCCCAAGCCGCTGAAAGATGCAAGTAACCTTGGAGGTGTTGTCGGCTCAATCGTTGGCAGTGAATATACCGATTTTTGGCTGAGTAAAGCCCTGGAAACCGGGAAGAGGAAAAAGTGATAGCAGGTCTCGTCTTTTGGATTATTGCAAGCATTGTTTGCTCTGTTGGTGGAGTCGTCTTCATACGAGAGTGGTATTACTCTCGGCATACAGACCTTCGCCCGTTTTCATGGAAACGGTGGTTCAACAAAGATGAAGGCCTGAACCCGCGTGAGAAACTTATCAACGGGATCATATGTATCATCATTGGTGCTTTTGCGACATTGATCTTCCTGTCTTCCCTTTAGATTCACCGATACGCCCGAGGCAAAAGCCTCGGGCGTGTTTGATTTGTATGGTGAGTGCTAGGCGGCGTCTGGCGGACGGGGCCTTGTAAGGCGATCATGACGGCCCATACAGCCCTCGCTTATCAGGAAAGCAGTCAAATTTGAAAAGGAGGGAGCCGCCATGTCCCTCCTTCTCGTCGAGGCCCACCGATGGCTTGACTTCGTTCGGCTTAGCGCGTTCCACGACGGGCGCATGGGTTACGAGTTCGGGTACTCGGACAATGAACGGCTTCCCTCGGCCATGCGGCGCGAGGACGGGGCCGTGTTCACCCTGCACTTTGATCAGGTCGGCTCTCTGCGCGTGGTTGTCGGCTCGGATGGCGACGTGATAAAGGAAATCCTGTACGATCCCTTCGGCGGGATCATCAAGGACACCAACCCGGGCCTGCGCGTCCCCATCGGTTTTGCGGGCGGCCTGCATGACCGGGACCTGGGCTTCGTCCGTTTCGGCTGGCGGGATTACGACACCTTCACCGACAGGTGGACAGCTCCCGATCCGCTGGGCGACGAGGGTGGTGATCCGGACTGGTATGGGTATTGTCTGGATGATCCGGTCAATGGCAATGATCCCTTGGGGTTGATGGGGAGTCATCCGGAAGCGCCGGAAGGACCTTATGAAACAGAGCCTTCTTTTCAAGATAGCTGGCAATGGCAGGCAAGCCCCAAAGCATGTGAAAAGTGCCGTGCCCTTGACGGCAGAATGTTCTTTGATGACTTGAGCAATGCCCCTGAAAAGCCACATCCAAACTGCAAATGCAAGCTTGTAATGTGCTTTTACCACTCAGGATTTTCAGGATGGAGTGCTGTCAAGAAGGGTAAAGCGACGTATAGCTATCCAAATCCAGTTGTCTTTCCTTTTAGCTTGAATATCGTTCCTGTGTTGTTGGAAAAAGTATATACTATTACTGAAGAAAGAAAGCGTTCTACTGTTAGAGAGTGTGGAGATAGAACAGAGGCAATAAAGGTAACTCTTGAGCAAAGGGATCGCTAAGTTGTTGAGACGAAATATTCTAACGCATATCGCAATAGCGATTCTGTATTTTGGACTAACAATCCGTGGGTTCCAGGCGATACTCGAGGAGGAACAATCCATCCGACTTACTAGTGCCATAGGCTAATTATGAAAAATATTCTGTTTTATTTAGCTGTTTGCTTTTTTGTCGTTCCTTCATGTGCATTCGCTCAGGAAAATATTGTACCTGTTGATTTCATCGGTCCAAAGCCAGGATACTGGTACTACTATGAGGGTGCTGGTGGTCTCACTATGCGTAAAGGAGGTCTGGCATGGGATAAGGAGGACGCGCTTATTGTGGAGAGCACGATAACTTTCCCCGTAAAAGTGGAGCCAGCAAGTCTTTGCATCAACGAACTTAATGAAGTGTATGGCATTATGGCAGATGGAGCCCGTTTGCTGATAAAGAAATGGGGTGCAAATTCAGGCCCTGTTCGTCTTGTCGAGTTCGACACCCAAAAGCCTACTTGGGGGCGGATGGTGACATTGCACACGAAAGAGAAGGTCATGTCCAAATGCAAAATTCTGTCGACCTATAAGAAGTTTCTTTTCGGGAAAGAGCGGACAGTAATAGAAGTTGGCGGAGATTACTGCATCCCAAGGACGTATGCTTCAGGGATAGGGCTTATCCGGTTCAATAACGACCTGCAGCTCGTTCGCATTGAGAAAGATGGCCAACCTGTTACACAGTACTGAGTCTGAAATCCCTGGGAGACTGCATCTTTAGTTTACATGAGGAGGAGTCCGGATATCCTTCTGCAGCCGTAAAAATGGGTGTTGTGATGTGGTGCTTGGGGATCAATCATGAGAAGGTCGTTTTACATGGATAGACAACCAGGCCGGAGCTTTCGCCCCGGCCTCATTTTTCCCGATTCTAATTCAGGCGCATCCTAGAAGGTCCCATCAATCTGGGCGAGGGCGTTGTCGAGACCGAGCGAGCGCAAATCGCGGGCGGTGTTCGGATTCTTGTGGCGCAGGATGTGTTGGATCAGGGATTATTTCAAATTCTGTCAAGCTGCCAAGTTATGCCTTTCTTATCCTTTATGCCGCTTCTCATTGCCGTTTTCCCCTGCTCCGAAAACCGGGTGTAGGCTCGTCGGGATTTCCGGGGATGCCCTCCGGGAACGAAACGCAAGGAGAAACAGTATGAATGAGCCGTATCGTTGTGATTTGCGGCCCGACCCGGATGGCCGCATTATCGGGAAAACCGAAATAGTGGCGGGCAAGCCCACCGTCTGGACCTACGCCTATGACAAGGCGGGTCGCCTGACCGGCGCCACGCGGGACGGCCGGACCGTCTGCGACATCGGCTACGACCGGGAGGGCCACCGTGCCCGTGACTACTTTCCGCACCTGGACACGCACTACCGCAACTTTTCGTATTCGGTCATGGACAATCGACTCCAGCGAGCGGGAAACAATGGTTACACCCACGACAAGAACGGGTTCCGCTCTATCTGGAACCACGGCGGGCAGTACACGCTTTACGAATACGGCCCAGACTACCGACTCGTGAAGGCCGAAAAGCGCGAAACCGGCGAGGTTTTCGAGTTCACCCACGACGACAACGGCCGCCGGTCGGTCAAGTCCTGCAACGGCCAGCCCGTGGAGGCCTATCGCTGGCTCGACCTCCTGCGCCTGGATGGATTTTACGACGGCGAGTCCGGCTATCGTTTCGCCTACCGCGAAGGCGAACGCACTCCCTACGCCATGCAGCGCGAGGACGGGGCCGAGGCCTACCTCTTCTACGACCAGGTCGGCTCCCTGCGCGTGGTTGCCAATGCCGACGGCGAGGTGATAAAGGAGGTCCTGTACGATCCCTTCGGCGGGATCATTGAGGACACCAACCCCGGCTTCCGCATCCCCATCGGCTTCGCGGGCGGCCTGCACGACCGGGATTTAGGCTTTGTGCGTTTCGGCTGGCGGGACTATGACACCTTCACCGACAGGTGGACTGCCCCCGACCCGCTGGGCGACAAGGGCGGTGATCCGGACTGGTATGGCTACTGTTTGGATGATCCGGTGAACGGGGTAGATCCGTTGGGGCTGTTTGCATGGCTCTCTCAACTCCTTGCTAAGAAAGCCGCTAATGAAATTGCCGACACTTCCGAATCCCAAAAGGACATTGAGTGGGGTGGAAAAGGGCGCACTCTGCTTGACGGGCCGATGTACGGCAATTGGGGTGGGAAAAATTACAGCGGTGGTAAAAGCGGCGGAGATATTGGTAATGCTGCTCCTGTCGATAGCTCTGATGCCTTATACAAACGGCATGATCTTGCTTACAATGAGATACAGAATACTCCTATCTTGGGTGATGTAAAAAAGACTCAGCGTACGATGACGAATAAGGCGGATAAAGAGCTGGTTGAAGGGCTGCAAAAGCTTGATAGTGATCCTCGGAAGTGGGTTTCTCCGCCTCAAGAAGGGACTGAAAAGTCTGCTTCTTGGTATAAAGATAAAGCAATCTGGTGGTTTAAATGAGTAATTGCAATGGAAACGACTCTAAGGCGGAAGTGATATCAATGCTTTTGTGCATAGCGTCCCTTTTGCCTTGGATTATTTATAGTTGGAGATGGGGGGGGCTGTTTGATTCATTCGGTGCTGTTATCATAGTTCCAATATTACCATGGGTTGCTCTGTTGGGGTTGCTTCTAAAATATAAAAAGAAGCCCCTTAGACATTATTGGTGGGGATTAAGCTCGGCTATGATCAGCTTGCCTCTCCTTGTTTTTAATGGGTTTATTTTTTTATGTTGGGGCTTACACGGTTTTGCGCCGTAATCACTTGTAGAAAAAAGGCCGGAGCTTTCGCTCCGGCCTCTTTTTTTCCCGCTTTAATAGAGGTGCAGCCTAGAAGGTCCCATCGATCTGGGCGAGGGCGTTGTCGAGACCGAGCGAGTGCAAATCGCGGGCGGTGTTCGGATTCTTGTGGCGCAGGATGTGTTGGATCGGGGGATTATTTCAAATTCTGTCAAGCTGCCAAGTTATGCCTTTCTTATCCTTTATGCCGCTTCTCATTGCCGTTTTCCCCTGGGCCGAAAAACGGGTGTAGGCTCGTCGGGATTTCCGGGGATGCCCTCCGGGAACGAAACGCAAGGAGAAACAGCATGAATGAGCCGTATCGTAGTGATTTGCGGATCGGCCCGGATGGCCGCATTATCGGGAAAACCGAAATAGTGGCGGGCAGGCCGACTACCTGGACCTACGCCTATGACAAGGCGGGTCGCCTGACCGGCGCCATGCGGGACGGCCGGACCGTCTGCGACATCGGCTACGACCGGGAGGGCCGCCGTGCCCGCGACTACTTTCCGCACCTGGACACGCATTACCGCAACTTTTCGTATTCGGTCATGGACAATCGACTCCAGCGAGCGGGAAACAACGGTTACACCCACGACAAGAACGGGTTCCGCTCCATCTGGAACCACGGCGGTCAGTACACGCTCTACGAATACGGCCCGGACTACCGACTCGTGAAGGCCGAGAAGCGTGAAACCGGCGAGGTCTTCGAGTTCACCCACGACGACCAAGGCCGCCGGGCGGTCAAGTTCCGCAACGGCCAGCCCGTTGAGGCCTACAGCTGGCTCGACCTCCTGTGTCTGGACGGTTTCCACGATGGCGAGTACCGGCTATCGCTTCGCCTACCGCGACAGCGAGCGCACCCCCTACGCCATGCAGCGCAAGGACGGGGCCGTGGCCTACCTTTTCTACGATCAGGTCGGTTCCCTGCGTGTGGTTGCCAATGCTGACGGCTATGTGATAAAGGAGGTCCTATACGACCGCCTTCGGCGGGATTATCGCAACCCCGGCTTCCACATCCCCATCGGCTTCGCTGGAGGGTTGCACGATCGCGACCTGGGCTTCGTCCGCTTCGGCTGGCGGGATTACGACACCTTTACCGACAGGTGGACCGCGCCCGATCCTTTGGGAGACAAGGGCGGTGATCCGGACTGGTATGGCTACTGCCTTGACGATCCGGTCAATGGGAATGATCCACTGGGGTTGTTTTGGGAATGGGCCATTGGTCAAGGTGTCCGACAAGTAGCCAAAGCTGGAATCAAGAAGGCAGGTAAGGTGCCCGCTGAGAAGAACCCGGATAATCGTTTTCTGGAAGGTTTGAATATATTTCTAAATGGTAAAGAGTTGACGAAGGACCCTATGGGATCTGACACTGATAAGGATGGTGTTTGCGATTATTATGATTACGATTCCGATTGGGATGTCAATCCTGAAAAATTGGCAAAGGACAGAGAATAATATCATAAAAATAAACGTAGGTTAAATAGACCAAACAACGGTAGGTGATTTGTAACTAATGAAGGGATGATACCCCCGCCACAGGGGCATGCCCGTGACAGGGGTGTCACGCTTCCTAAACAACTATGGATGCTAGTCATGGAAAATAAAAAAAATATTTCCATAAAGTATAACGTGATCTTGTTTGTTGTTCTTGTCATCTCTCAATCAATCAAGGCAATTCTGGAATACAAGAACGACAGTAGCATGCTCATCGATTTCGTCTTTGAACACAATCCATTAATAGGTACTCTTGTTTTAATCTCTATTTTTATTTTCTCATCAGTCGTGTTCGTATGGGTTGTTAAATCCTTTTGGGATCGGTTCGTATCACGAATTTTCCAGGTCAGGCCACTAACGATTAATGAAGCAATCGGCGCCATGCTCTTTCTCTCGATAGTTTCTCTAGGTTAGCCTGTAGCTCTAGATTGGAGGGGCAGCCTATTCCACTCGCACAACAATCGATCTGGTGGCCTGCCTTTGGCTCGTCTCGCTGTAGCTGCGACCAGTTGCTCTGATGGTGAGTTTAGATTTACTTCAGCGAGGTGATAAAAGAGGTCCTGTACGATCCCCTCGGCGGAATCATCAAGGACACCAACCCCGGCTTCCGCATTCCCATCGGCTTTGCGGGAGGGCTGCACGACCGGGATTTAGGCTTTGTGCGGTTCGATTGGCGGGACTACGACACCTTCACCGACCGGTGGACCGCGCCCGATCCTTTGGGAGACAAGGGCGGTGATCCGGACTGGTATGGCTACTGCCTTGACGATCCGGTCAATGGGGCGGATCCGTTGGGGCTGATGGGGGTAGTTCAATACTTACCTGAAATCAATCGAGCAGGTATCTTCATTTCCAACGAAGTTTCGACAGGGCAGCCCGGTTGGTTTGACATACCTGGGAAAGTTCAGGAGGCTGGCAAATGGTATTTGGAAACGGTTGATAAAAACATTCAAAAAATCCAAGAGGGAAGGCGGGATAGCACGAGGGACCGCAATCAGCGGTAATGCCGGGACCTGTTGTTTCCCAATATCAGTATGGGGCGGCGTTGCCGCCCCAAGAAGACACGCAGCACTTGTCAAAGGTGCAGAAGAGCTACACCATGCACAAAGCCATTAAAGTTATATTGGAGTATAAAGTATACATTTCCACAATATCAGTGCTTGCGTATGTTGTTAGACCAATGGTGCTATCGAACGCACTTGGTTATTTTATTCCAATATTGCTTTCATCGCCGATATGCACGTTTATCATTGTCAATATGAAACCAACAACAAAAGGATATCTGCGGACTCTTTTCAGCATGAGATCTACCGCCTATTCCGCATTGTCTGTGTTTTCGATATTGATGACAGGGTATCTGTATGCAATTATTAAGATCATCTCCAACTTGGATGTAAGCTTGTTCCTTTCATTTATTCCGATATCGGCAATTTATTATTTTTTCTCGCCGATACTGGTATGGTTATGCAAAAGGCAATGGTCTGGATTCCAACCATTTAAAAAATACATAGAAATAGCATTTTTTGCATGTATTTTGACAACGTTCTCAATACTCGTCAGATCGATGCATCTTGATAATAAAATCCTTATAGAGGTTTTTGCTTTTTCGAGTGTTTTCATGCTGATCACGACCTTTTGCGTCCTTGCCGGGCTTATTTCACCGGATAAGCCGTTGGATGAAATGCCGGAGTGAACGCGGACGCAATAGCTGCTCAATGCAATTAGCAACGTCATTCCATTGATGTGGTGGCAGACGCCTTGGAAAAGAAATTTTTGAATCCCAAAGACGTTTCCCAGAAGTCAAGATTCATTATGAACGCAAGTAGGGCTGTTGTCCTGGCTGGGAAGTTGTTGCTTCGATGCAAATGTTTGTTTGTATTTAGATAGTATGATAAATATTGGTTGATTCCGTTGCAGAATCAATGCTGGGGATGCTTCGTTGCTACGAAGCCTCCTCAAAATGGGATATGAATATAATTAGTACCGCCCTCATCCTTTTGTGGCCTGCATTTATCTCTCAATTGTTTTTTTATGTTAGCGTGGCCACGAGCAACGACATTATTAAGTTCGGGACCTGTATTGCCGCAACTATTCCACTATGTTTCTTCGTTGAGAGCATCAAAGGAAAAATGACTCTCGTCAAAACCGGACTGATTTCATTCGTGGCGGCAGGAACGATGCTTCTGACATGGCGTATTGATCCCTGTCATTCCATTGGTTATTTCCCGGCAAGCAGTATTTTGTATTTATTATCTGTGTTTTCTTCGTTGTACTTCATAATACTTTTGCTATGTGGAATTTCCCATAGGGTAGTTAATCATTTTGTTGTGAAGAGCTTGTGATGAACCAAGCGAAAAAGGCCGGAGCTTTTGCCCCGGCCTTTTTCGTTATCCGGTTTGTTTCAGACACAGCCTAGAAGGTCGCATCGAGTGCCGAGGCCGAGTGAGTGCAAGCTGTGAGCGGCGGTTCTTGGGCCTTGTGGTGCAGGAAGAGCTGTACTCAAAGAAGGGATACCTTGCGTGGCAGAGAACCCGCGACATTCATAGGCCGGATGCATGGCATATGAAGGGCTTTACGCCAGTTCTCGAAGGCGGCCTCGTTTGCTTAAGCTGTTGCGGCATCTTTCGGGGGAGGCATTTGCCTTCACCGGGGGGATATTAGTCCCCACAGCTTGTCGCGTTGCGCAGGGCCACACAGAGCTGGGCCGCGCAGGAAGTGTTCTTGTTGCCGCAGGTGATGGTGTCGAGTTTGTCCAGGATGTCCTCAACGCGCATGCCGGTTACCAAGGCTGACACAGCCTTAAGGTTGCCGTCGCAGCCGCCTGTGAAGTGGACGTAAGCCAGGCGGCCGTTGTCGATTGTGAAGCGGATCAGTTTTGAGCAAACGTTTTCAGGAACAAAGGTTTCCATGTCGCCGGAGAGTTCGGGGCGGCTGGTGGAGCGAGTGGGGGAATTGAGCTGAAGAGATTTCATGTGTGAGAGCTTCGTTGGTTGTAGGTTAGTAGTTCTTACGCAGGCCTATGGTCCCGCCGAGAACGCTGAAAGTGTTTTCCACGACGATGATCGCCTCGGGGTCGATGGCGAAGATATCTTTTTCCAGCGAACGCAAGCGCAGCTTGTCGGAGATCGAAAGGATCATGTCCACGTCCACCCCCGAGTAGCCTCCCTTGCCGGAGAAGACCGTGGCGTACTGCTTACGCCCATGGGTTATGGCTTGGGCAACCTCGTTTCCCTTTCGGGTCAGGATGCGGATGGCCTTGCGCTGGTTGAAGAGGGAAAGGACGTATTCCGTTACCACGGAGCTGATGAACAGCATCACCAGCGAGGCGACGATGATGTCGGGGCTGAAGCGGCCGAGGGCTGCGACCATAATCATGGCGTTAACCATGAAGTAGAAAATGCCGACGCGGATTCCGTACTTGCGGTTCAGGATTACGGCCAGCACATCCAGGCCTCCTCCGCCGCCGTATGTGCGCAGAATCATGCCGGTCCCGGCCCCCATGCAGGCACCGGCCGCGATGGCCGAGTATATGTCGGCACGGATGCCCAGGTCACATTGCAGATAGGCCGTCAGTGTGGCTATGAGCAGCATGGTGTAGAGGGTGAGAAAAAAGAACCTTCGGCTTACGCCCCTCCAGGCCAGGATGAACAGGGGGACGTTGATGAGCACGTACCAGTTTGACAGAGAGAGCGCCGGCACCACGTTGTTGAAGAGCACGGCAAGGCCGTAAACGCCCCCGGGGACAAAATCATGGTGTGCTGCGATCCCCACGTAGCCGAGGACGTACAGCGTAGCTCCCAGAGTCAGTACAAGGATGTTCCATCCCAAACTGTCGGTTACCGTTCCCATTTGAATATTCATGTGTCACTCCTTCCTTGCCGGCTGAATCAGAGGGGGGAACCATAAAGAGCAATGGGTGTACCCGCAAGACTTAATGGGCGGGCCCATCCGGGGCGCTTGTGACACGCGGCGGCAGCTCTCTTTATGAGAGGATACGGAGGAGGGGGCGGCAAGCAGCGGGAGAGTGGAGGGGCAAGGAGCAAATTCCATGTGTTGTTTTGATAACAGATTAAAATGGCAAGGGTAATATGAGTAATGGGTGTTCGCCGTTGCTGTTGAGAATGAGGTCAAATGTTTGCAGGAGGTGTGGTAAATTTCGAGAAAATAGTGTGTTAGAGGATCTTTTGGAAGTTTTGTTCAATTTTGCGGGGACGACTGATTGACGCGGCTTTTTTCTTGAGCTAGGACTTGTAAAAATAAAAACGCTGTTCGACAATGTCGAACGTGAGGTTGAAATGTCTGAAGGTAGAATTATCCAGTCCGTAGCGCGGGCACTGAATATCCTGGAGCTGTTCGAGGCTTCCGAGGATTTGAGCGTGACGGAAATCGCCAACCACCTGGATTTGAGCAAGAGTACTGCCTTTGGTCTGATCAATACCCTGACTCACAAGGGGTATCTGGAGCAGAATCCTCGTGATTCGCGGTACCGCTTGGGTCTCAAGCTCCTGCGGATGGGCGGGGCCGTGCAGCGGAACAATATTTTGGTCAACCGCGCCAGGCCGTTTATGGAAAAGCTCGTGGAAGAGTTTTCCGAGACCGTTCACCTGACAGTCGAACGAAATGGCATGGTTGTCTATATCGAAAAGATCGAGGGCGCAAAGGCCATTTTCGTGCAGTCCGCCATTGGTGCGGAGAACCCGATGTACTGCACGGGTGTCGGGAAATGCATGTTGGCGTACATGCCGGAAGCCAGGCGGAACCGGTTGATCCGGAACATGCAGCCGATGGTGCGGCGTGGCCCGAACACCATCACCGACGTTGATGAGTTGCTCAAGGAACTGCAAAGCATCCGCCAGCGCGGCATCAGCATTGATGACGAGGAGCATGTGCCGGGACAGATGTGTGTCGCTGCCCCGATTCGGGATCATAATGGCGAGGTTATCGCGGCTATCAGTATATCTGGAGCCAAGGCGGGAATCTCGTCCAAGCTTGTTGGCCGGGTCTCCGAAAAGGTGGCGCAGACAGCACAGCAGATCAGCGCTGCCTTGTAATTTTTTTTTCACACATAGTGTGAACGGCGTGCGCTATAGCCGCACTGTAAAAGTTTTTTGCCGCCAATCCCTGCGAGGGCAGAGTGTGACTCACAGGATGGGCAGTATGAATGCTAGAGTTTTGAAAGAGACCTGAAAGTGACTGCCGAGAGTTGCGTAACTTTTCGGGAACACACAGGTGGGGCGCAAGGCGTTTGTTGGGTCGATTTCGCATATGATGTGAACAGAGTGCGATAATATAGCACGACCTGAAAGCGAATATGGCCCTTTGGACAGCGGTTCAGGTTGCCTGGTTATGCAGTAAATCTGCTCTCTGAGGCGAATAAATAGAGGATGATAGCTCCGCACGGTCGGGAAATGGAGCGTGTCGGAAGTCATTTTAGAATAGGGTTTTCATTCTTAGTGTGAACAGTGTGCGTAATAGTCGCACAAATTGGTTGCGGTCCTAATGTGTAAATCGACAACTGAGAACCGGAAACGGATGGACGAGTGGGGAAACAGTTGTCGGCAATCCCCTGGGAGGATGTGAAAAGTCGTTTAATGATGGAGGTAACTGGTTACAGGTGTCTTCCTCCGTTGCCGAGCAATGATACTTGGCGGTCACGGGGGACGATTAAGTCGGGTGCCAGACTGCTTGCCAATCCGGCGGCAAAAGGTTCTGGTCGGCTCTCCTTGAGAGCTAGCAATATTCTAACTTTCACGCTGGAAGAAAAATGTTCCTGCCGTAGTCCGAGATCAGGCAGGAGCCGGTCGCCCCACCCGTTGGCGGACAGTCGATAAATTTCGTCCGCTGAAGCCGGAAATCGGGTAATGTCCTTAACTGGACTGAACAGGCGACACCCTGGTGGTGTAATGCCGCCATCGCCGAAAAGCGCGTGCTCAGGTTGTTTCGTCGCTCGGTGATGTCGGGATTATTGGAAACGAAAAGATTTTAACGTCGGAACATGGAAACAGGGTGAGTGCCCTTGGCGCCCCTTCCGGAGTGTTCCCGGCATAAATAAACGAGAATGCAATGACTCCATTAATGTTTTTGGTAATTCTTGTGATTGCCATCGTATTTCTGATGCTGCTGATCATGAAGGTCAAGATGCACCCCGTCCTCGCCCTTTTCCTCACCAGCCTCGGGCTCGGTCTGGCATTCGGCAACGGTATTATCGGTACGGTCAACCTGATCAATACCGGCTTTGGCGGAACCCTTAAGGGCATCGGCGTCACCATTATCCTGGGTTCCATCCTGGCCATGGGTATTCAGGATACCGGCGCTGCTACCGCCATCTGCAACTTTTTCACCCGCCTTTTCCGCGGCCGTGCCCTTGAGCTTGCTCCGGCACTCACCGCCTTTGTCGTCTCCATTCCGGTTTTCGGCGACATCACCATGGTACTGACCGCTCCCATCGCTTCCATCCTGTCCCGTCGCAAAAAGATCTCGATGTCCTCGATGTCTTCTTTCATCGGCATGGGCCTGGGACTGACCCACGGTCTGGTTCCGCCCACCCCCGGTATTCTGGCCATCGCCCTGATGTATGGTGCCGACCTCGGCCTGACCATCTTCTGGGGCACCATCATCTCCTTCATCGCCTTCATCGGTACCTGGCTGGTGCTGCGCGGCTGGGCTGCCAAGGAATGGATCGAACCCCGCGAGGACTTTGTGGAAGGCGTCGAGCCTGCCAAATCCGATGCGGTTGAGGACGTCATCATTCACGAGAAGGGTCTGCCCAGCGCTCTGATGTCCCTGCTGCCCATCCTGATCCCCGTCATCCTCATCACCTTTGCCTCCTTTGCCAAGGTCTACATGAAGGACGGCGGCGGAGCGCTTACCTTCTTCACCTCTGTCGGTGACCGTGTCATGGCTCTGTCCCTGGGTGTCGTTTTCACCATCATTCTCGGCTTTGCCAAGGGCCAGAAGGTCAAGGCGCACCACCTGAAGACCACCGGCGAAAAGGATATGACTCTCAGGCAGATCATTTTCGGCACCTGGGTTGGCCGCGGCCTCGTGGTTGCCCTGCTGCCCCTGCTCATCACCGCCATGGGCGGCGCCATGGGTGGTATGTTGAAGAGCGTTCCCGTCATCAAGGAACTGGGTACCATGGTTGCGGATACCAGCCTGCTGCCCATCATGATTCCGTTCTTCACCGCTTCCATCCTGATGACGGCTGTCGGCTCCATGACCACTGCCGGTCTGACCGCCGCCGCCATCATTCTGCCCATGTTGGATTCCCTGGGGCTGTCCCCCATTGCCGCCACCCTGTCCATCGGTTGCGGTACCATGATCTTCAGCCACCTGAACGACAGCGGTTTCTGGATCATGACCCAGTTCTTCAACCTGAACACCAAGCAGGGCCTGAAGTACCTGACCGTTCCCCGGGCCGTCAGTGGTGTGATCGGCTTCATCGCCCTGGCCATCTTCGTGTCCATGGGCCTGATCTAGTCGGCTGAACAACATTAAAACAATGATTCGCCCGGTGCGATGCACCGGGCGAATTTAACAAGCCGGAAATCTGGCTAAGATGTATTGTCCTAAATAAGGAGCATTGAATGTCTGCTGAGTTTATTAAAGGTGTCATCCCGCCGGTCGTCACCATCATGAACGACAAGGGTGAATTTGATAGTGATGGAATGGGCGTTTTCATCGACCGTTTGGTCGAGAGCGACGTCAACGCATTGCTGTTCCTCGGCAGCGCCGGGGAGTTCTCCCAGATGACCGCCACCATGCGCAAGGAAGTCGCCGAGTTTTGTGTCAAGCGTGTGGCCAAGCGCAAGCCGGTCATCATCGGCACCGGTGCCTGCGGCACTGCCGAAGTCGTCGAGCTGAGCCAGCATGCCGAGTCTGTCGGGGCCGATGCCGTCATCGTCGTCAACTCCTACTACCAGGGCATGAACGACGAACGGTTGTTCCAGCACTACAAGACCATCTCCGAGAGCATCTCCATCCCGGTACTGATGTACAACTTCCCCGCACTGACCGGCCAGGACCTGAACCCCGCCCTGGTGACCCGCATTGCCAAGAACTGCCCGAATGTCGTCGGTATCAAGGATACCGTGGACTGCATCAGCCACATCCGTGATCTGATCTTTCAGGCCAAGGGTGCCCGTCCCGACTTCAAGGTCTTGTGCGGATTTGACGAGTATCTGTTTTCCACCCTGGCCCTGGGCGGCGACGGCGGTATCGTCGGCACCTCCAACTTTGCTCCCGAGATCACCTGCGGCATCTACAAGGCCTTCCAGGAAAAGGACATGGACGCGCTGTCGGAGCTGCTCCCGCGCCTGAGCGTCCTTTCCCAGCTGTACGCCCTGGATACTCCCTTCTCCTGGTTGTTGAAGGAAGCCGTCCGCGTCACCGGTTCGGACATTCCCACCGGTGTAGCCTCTCCGGCCAGCGAGCCGGTTGAAGAGGTCAAACAACGCTTCAGCGCGATCCTTAAGCAGGCAGGTTTCTAAGCTGCCCACGAGGATGATGCTGAATTCGAATCACAATATGTGAAAAGGAGAAAAATTTTGTCAAAACAAAGATGCGAACGAGTACGTGACCTTTGGTCCCAGGTTGACGCCTTGATGATGGGCATGAACTGGACGCGCGAAGACGTTGAGAAACCTCAGATTCTTGTCGACGATGTCCAGGGTGACAGCCACCCCGGCAGCAATCACCTCGATGTTCTGAGCGAAGAGGCTTCCATCGGCATCTACGAGGCCGGTGGCCGCCCCGCCAAGTTCCACGTCACGGATATCTGCGACGGTTGGGCCCAGGGCCACGAAGGCATGAACTTCATTCTTTGCTCCCGCGGCATCATTGCCGATATGGTGGAGATCCACGCATCCGTCATTCCCTGGGACGGCATGATCCTGCTTTCCGGCTGCGACAAATCCACGCCCGCCCACCTCATGGCCGCTGCGCGCATGGACATTCCCACCATTCACATCCCGTCCGGTTCCATGCGTTCCGGCCCGGGCAACTCCACTTCCGGCCTGGCCGGACCGCTGTCCGCCCGCAAGAAGAAGGGACACGTCGATCTCGCCGAGATGCGTGACTACAAGCTCACCGGCTGCCCCTCCTGCGGCGCCTGCCAGTTCATGGGAACGGCCAGCACCATGCAGTGCATGTCCGAAGCCCTCGGCATGGCCCTGCCCGGCACCGCGCTGATGCCCGCCACCATGGCCGAGATCAAGCGCATGGCCCGTGCGGCAGGCAAGCAGATCCTGTACCTGGCCGAAAAGGGCATCACCGCCCGCAAGATCATGACCAAGGCCAACCTGGTCAACGCCCTGAAGGTCCACGCGGCCATCGGCGGCAGCACCAATGCCTACATCCACATGCCCGCCATCGCGCATGAGCTCGGGATTCACCTCGATCCCAAGGAGTTCGACGCCATCGGGCAGGAGATCAAATACCTGACCAACGTCCAGCCCAGCGGCAAGTACACTGCCGAACTGTTTTGGTTCGCCGGCGGTATCCCCATGGTCCAGCACATGCTGCGCGACCAGCTCGACCTGGATGTCATGACCGTCACCGGCCACACCCTGGGCGACTCCCTCGCCATTCTGGAGCAGGACGGCTTCTTCAACCGTTGCCTCGGCCATCTGAAGAGCTACAGCATCCCGCGCGAGGACGTCATTCGCACCCCCGAGCAGTCCACCAAGACCGGCTCCATCGCCGTGCTGGAGGGCAACATCGCCCCCAAGGGCTCCGTGGTGAAGTACGCGGCCGTCAAGCCGGACATGCATCTGCATGTCGGTCCCGCCGCCGTGTTCGATAGCGAGGACGATGCCCAGACCGCCATCATCGCGGGCAAGATCAACCCGGGTTCCGTGGTTGTCATCCGCTATGAAGGCCCCAAGGGCAGCGGTATGCCGGAAATGTTCATGACCACCGACGCCATTGTCTATGACGAGAAGTTGAACGGTACGGTCGCCCTGGTTACCGACGGCCGGTTCTCCGGCGCCACCAGCGGTCCCTGCATCGGCCACGTCTCCCCGGAGGCGGTCGACGGCGGTCCCATCGCCCTGGTGGAAAACGATGATCTCATCGAGATCAACATCCCCGAGCGTTCGTTGCAGGTCATTGGCGTGAAGGGCGAGAAGAAAACTCCCGAAGAGATGGAGCAGATTCTCGCCGAACGCCGTGCGAACTGGACCCTGCCCGAGCGTCCCGAAAAGCGCGGTGTGCTCAAGCGCTACTCCGACAGCGCAGCTTCCGCCATGGAAGGAGCCTACATGCGCTAGGATTTCCCGAGTAGGGAATCCCTTAATGAAACACCCCCAACCTCCGCCCCGTACGGCGTCTGTTGCGAATGGCTTCCGCAAAGCAATCGCGACAGGCGCCGGGGCAGTTGTCTTTTTGAACCTCCCGGTCCCGCGAGCCAAATAAGCTCTTGTGGGGCCGGGAGTTCTTTGGCAAAGGTGACCTTGTTGCACGCTTCCGGCCGTTTGTTCGACAGGGGCGTTTCGTCATTCTGAACAGTCGGGATTGAAAGTGGAAAATTTCATTGTCATCGCGGTATTCGTTTTCATCGGATGGCTCCTCAGACGGTTGCCGGTATTTCCCGGCCAGACGCCGCAGGTGCTCAATCTCTTTGCGCTGTATGTGGCCTTGCCCGCCGTCATTCTCGTCAAGGCACCCCAGATTCAATTCTCGCATGATATGCTGCTGCCGGCCATCGTTCCCTGGGCGATGCTGGCCTTTTCCGCTGCCCTGATCCTCTGGGCGGGGCGGGCGTTTCACTGGTCCAGGGAGATCGTGGGCGTCCTGCTCATGGTCGTCCCAATGGGCAATACCGGATTTTTGGGCATCCCCATGGTCTCGGCCTTTTTCGGCGAAGTGGGGTTGCCTGCGCTGATCGTCTACGACCAGATCGGTACGACGATGATCTTCGTCATTTACGGCTCCTTGGTTCTGGCCGTGTATGGCAGCGGCATGAAGATACGCCCGCTCAAAATCGCGGTCCGGGCCGTTCTTTTCCCTCCCACTCTGGCGCTTGTTCTCGGCCTGTGCCTTCGGTCCTGGCCATACCCGCAACCCGTGCTCGGTTTCCTGAATACCCTGGGCAATATGCTCACGCCCCTTGTCATGACGGCAATAGGCTTTCAGCTGAAGTTGCACCTGGATGAAGGAACTCTGCGGCCATTGGGCTTCGGTCTGTTTATCAAGCTGGTCGCGGCTCCCCTGGTCGCGCTCATCGCCTGCCGCCTGCTCGGCTTCGATTCGCTCGCCGCCAACGTCTCCATCTTCGAGGCCGGAATGCCGCCCATGGTGGTTGCCGGGACCATGGCAATGGTTGCCGGGCTGGCACCTGAACTTGCCGCAGCCGCCATCAGTTCGGGAATGATCCTCGCCTTTCTCACCCTGCCGTTGTTGTTCTGGATTATCGGATAGAACCGCCCGGAGGAGACCGGGTATCCGTTCCTGCTCATTCTTTCTGAAACCTACGAGCGAAAACCGCATTTGCCCGGTATTTGCGCCACGGAAATACCTTCACACGTCTTGATGCGAAGTGGTGAGTCACTGCAAAGGGACATAGCGTGACGTTTTTCTGGCTGGCCGGGACGATTTGTAGGTCTTATTGTTAAAAAATGTCTTCCGCTGTTGACAATGATTATTATAAGCTTACAATCTGCTTAATTTATCAGCATAATTTTTCCACTTCCCAGCCCGATTCTTTTCTGAAACGGCCGGACGCGGATTGAAAAGTGGACTGATGAAGTGTGAAATATTGGCAGGGGGAGAGGGGTGAGTTGCCCGGGCGAGGTTGCATCGAGGCACGTCCACATTTCGCCCATATTCGACAACAATCGGATAACAGCCTGCCTACGGAACCAGAAACAATACCTTTTCAGGAGGATTCATCCATGAGTTACGCTACAGTAAATCCATACACTGGTGAGACCGTTGCCTCTTTTGACTATGCTACTGACAGTGAAGTGAAGCAGGCGCTGGACAATGCCCAGGCCGCCTATGAATCCTGGCGGAACACCGCCTTTTCCGAGCGGGCCGCCGTCATGCATCAGGCCGCCGAGATCCTGCGCAAGGAGAAATCCGAATTTGCCAAGCTGCTGACCCTGGAGATGGGCAAGGTGACCGCCGAAGCCGAGGCCGAAGTGGACCTGTCCGCCGATATTTTCGACTACTACGCCAAGCACGCCGAGACCATGCTGGCCCCGCGCAAGCTTGACGTGGACCCCGCCACCAAGGGCGAATACAGCCTGGTGGCCGAGCCTCTGGGCATCCTGCTGGCCATCGAGCCCTGGAACTTTCCCTACTATCAGGTGGCCCGTATCATCGCTCCCCAGCTCTCCGCAGGCAACACCGTGCTGCTCAAGCACGCCTCCATCGTTCCCCAGTCCGCCGCAGCCATGGAAAAGCTGATGGACCGCGCCGGACTGCCCAAGGGCGCCTTCAGGAATCTGTACGCCACCCGTGACCAGTTGGAGACCATCATCAACGACCCGCGCGTCCGCGGCGTTGCCCTGACCGGTTCCGAGAAGGCCGGTGCCGTGGTTGCCACACAGGCCGCCAAGGCGCTGAAGAAATCCACTCTGGAGCTGGGCGGCAACGATGCCTATGTCGTACTGGCCGATGCCGATCTGGACAAGACCGTGAAGTGGGGCGTCTTCGGCCGTCACTGGAACGGCGGCCAGGTCTGCTGCTCCTCCAAGCGCATGATCATCGTGGACGAGATCTACGACGCGTATCGCGAAAAGTACATCAAGGGCGTCGAGGGCCTCAAGGCCGGTGATCCCTTTGATCCTTCCACCACCCTGGCCCCGCTGTCCTCCCAGGAGGCGGCCGACCAGCTCAAGGAACGGATCGCCGAGGCCGTGAAGCACGGTGCCACGGCAACCGAAGTCGGCCCCAAGGTGCCGGAGCAGGGTGCCTTTGTGCAGCCCACCATCCTGGAAAACGTCGGCCCGGACAATCCGGCCCGCTACTGGGAGTTCTTCGGCCCGGTCTCCATGCTCTTCCGCGCCAAGGACGAGGATGACGCCGTTGCCATTGCCAACGACAGCCCGTTCGGCCTGGGCGGATCGGTCTTCTCCTCCGATTTGAAGCACGGTGAAGAAGTGGCCCGCAGGATCTCCACCGGCATGGTCTTCGTCAACCACCCGACCATGGTCAAGGCGGACATTCCGTTCGGCGGCATCCGCAATTCCGGCTACGGCCGCGAATTGCTGGATCTCGGCCTCAAGGAATTCGTCAACCACAAGGTGGTCGGCGTGGCCGATATCGACGGCGACTTCTAGTCCCGGCTACAGTAAAGCAAGCAGGGCGGTTCCCCCATGGGGAGCCGCCCTTTTTTAGCAATCTGAAGATGGATCATGTTGGCTTGAAATCGGAAAGGACAAGGGCTTCATACTGTCGTCAGCATGAAGCCCTTGTCCTTTCCGATAGCGCGGTTTCCAGGCTCGGCAGGGCCTGGAACACCGCAAACGGCGAAGGTGCTAGGATGCGTCGTCGTTCTTCTGGACAGCATCCTCTTCCTCATCGTCATCCTCATCGTCTTCCGTCTCAGTCTCATCCAGTCCCTGGGGCTCGAGCTTTTTTTCGAGCTTGCGTTTGCGTTTCTCTTCCTTCTTCTTTTTCTTGGCCAATTCCTTCTGACGCTTTGCGAAGCTGTAGTTCGGTTTTGCCATGGCCTTCTCCCGAGGTTGTTGGTTGCGGCGTAGAAAAAAAAAGGCCGTCCCTCCCGAGAGAGGGACGGTCTGATACATTACTTGTCTGAGAGGCGGAAGAACCTACCAGCGCGGCCGTTCGGCACGGGGCTTGGCTTCGTTGACCTTGAGGTTGCGGCCGCCGAAGTCCTTGCCGTCCATGGCATCGATGGCTTCCAGGGCGCCGTTGTCGTCGCTCATCTCCACAAAGCCGAAGCCGCGGGGGCGGCCGGTCTCGCGGTCTTCGATCAGTTTGACGGAAGTTACTTCGCCGTAAGCTTCGAAAGCGGCGCGAATATCTTCTTCAGTGGCGGACCAGGGCAGATTGCCTACATATAAGTTCTTGGACATGTTTTTTCTCCTGATTGGGTGATGTTGCCTGACACGTATTATGTGATGCGGCGGTGGTTTTTGTACTGGTTGTTAAAATCGACAGGGCTGTATACGTAGCCGGGAAAATCCTTAAAACGGCTATGCCGCTCTCGGGCTTTGTCCCGGTTTACCTCTTCGGCTGTTGGAGGGTTTCCTGGCCGCCTTGGGCCGGGCCGTGGACCGACGTTCGTCGGCCTCCTCGCCACGAGTGTTCGAAGTACGGACAGGCTTCGGCGTCGGAGTGATCCGCATGGCGCGCTGGATGGCTCTGAGCTGGTCGGCGTCATCCTGGGTCACCAGGCTGATGGCTTGGCCCGACCTACCGGCGCGGCCGGTCCGTCCTATGCGGTGGGTATATGTTTCGACCGTGTCCGGCATGTCATAGTTGATAACATGCGTGATGCGGTCGCAGTCAATGCCGCGCGCGGCAATGTCCGTGGCCACCATGATGGAGTACTGGCCGTTGCAGAATCCCTTCAGGGCCCGTTCCCGCTGAGCCTGGCTCATGTTGCCCTGCAGAAACGTGCTGTTGTGGCCGTTTCGCGAGAGCTTGAGCGCCAGGTTCTTCGCCTTGTGCTTGGTGCGGGTGAAAATGAGCATGCTCTGGTGCTGCGTGCGCTGTATCAGGTCTTCGAGCACGGTATTCTTTTCGGCCTGTTGGGTCTTGTAGAACGTATGCTCGATGCTGCTTACCGGTGCCGCGGGATTGATCCGCACCGTTTTGGGATTTTGGAGAATCCCCTCGGCAAAAGAGCGGATGGAGCCGGGCATGGTGGCGGAGAAGAGCAGGTTCTGCCGCTTGGCAGGCAGCTTGGCCAGGATGCGTTTGATATCGGGCATGAAGCCCATGTCGAGCATCCGGTCCGCTTCGTCCAGGACCAGGGTATCGATGGCGCTCAGGTTGGCCGCGTTTTGGGCCATGAGTCGCACGAGGCGGCCGGGACAGGCCACAATGATGCGGGACGAGCTGAATGCCCTGATCTGCGGTCCCATGTTGACGCCGCCCATGACGACGGTGCTGCGGATGCCGGTGTTGCGGGACAATGCGTTGAAATTCTCGTTGATCTGCATGGCCAGCTCCCTGGTCGGAGCCAGGACGAGG
Organism: Pseudodesulfovibrio sp. 7M6; assembly: GCF_050058625.1. Classification (GTDB taxonomy): domain Bacteria; phylum Desulfobacterota; class Desulfovibrionia; order Desulfovibrionales; family Desulfovibrionaceae; genus Pseudodesulfovibrio; species Pseudodesulfovibrio salinus. The sequence goes on from NZ_CP188816.1 coordinate 305,633, forward strand.
ACCGTGGGGGCTTTGTGCCGGGTTTCTGCGGTGAGAATATGTTGCAGGATGGGCAAGGCGAACGCGGCGGTTTTGCCGGTGCCTGTCTGTGCCAGTCCCATTACGTCGTGTCCCTTGAGGATTAACGGAATGGCCTGCTGCTGAATGGGGGTCGGCGTTTCGTAGCCGCAAGCTTTGACACACGCGTCTATGCGCTTGTCAAAGGAAAAATTCGTAAAGGTCATAAGAGCCTTGGGTGAGAAGAAAGAAAAACGACTGCGCGCGACAGCGGTCGAACCTGAAATGTCAGGTGGCAGTTGGTTGGCTCTGGTACGGAGAGTAAATCTTTTGACTGACGTGGAACGTTAGTTGCCCAAGCGGGGCCAAGAAGTAGTCGTGCGTCCAGTCACGCTGAGTTCGATCCTTATCGGCTGTTTCTGCGGAAAAGTAAAGAACTATTTTGCGAAAAAATTATTTTTAGCGGTGACGTGGGTTTGATTTTATATATTAGTGTATTGGTGCCGGTTTTGCCGCCATGTTTGCCAGAGCTTCATTGGAAAAGTTAGGCTATATTCCTATATTCAAGTAACCGTTGAGGGATGAATATGTCTGAGACCAACCGAATTCTGTATATATCGCACGGCGGCGGACCGCTGCCCGTGCTGGGGGACGAAGGACATCGCGAGATGGTGGCTAATCTGCGCCATCTGGCCGCCACCATGCCCCGGCCGTCGGCCATTCTGGTGGTAAGTGCCCACTGGGAGGAAACGCAGCCCACCGTCACCGTCGGTCCGCAGCCGCCGCTTTACTACGACTATTACGGTTTCCCCCAGGAGTCGTACGAGCTGGAATATCCCGCCCCCGGCGACGATGCCCTTGCGGAATCCGTGCGCAATGCGTTGGGCCGGGTGGGCATCCCGTGTGGCTACGAGGCGGAACGCGGGTATGACCACGCGCTCTTCATTCCGCTCCTGCTCATGTATCCGGAAGCGGACATCCCCTGCGTGGAGCTGTCGCTCATCAAGGGGTTGGAACCAGCCGCTCATCTCGACCTGGGAGAGGCTCTGGCCGGACTGGAGCCGCAGGGCCTGCTCATCATCGGTTCCGGTTTTTCCTTCCACAACATGCGGGCCTTCGGCACGTCGGACACTGCGGAAACCCATGGCCGCAACATCGCCTTTGATGCATGGCTCAAAGAGACCTGTGCCGATCCCAAGCTCTCCGAGACGGAGCGGCGGAAGCGCCTGCTGGCCTGGGAGGACGCGCCTCACGCCCGCTACTGCCACCCAAGGGAGGAGCATCTCCTGCCGCTGCATGTCTGCTGCGCTGCGGCGGGCCGTCCCTGCCCCGAGGTGTTCGACATGACCATCCTGAACAAGAAGGCCTGCGCCTTCCGCTGGTAGCCGGGTTGGGCGACCGATCTCGGTTGCAGGCTGGTTTGAAGAGTACTCATGCCCAAAAGAGGCTCCCGGCATATCTTGCCGGGGGCCTTCTTTGTTCGTCTCTTCCGGTTCGGTATGTCTTATGAATGGATACAATGTGTAATCGCCCGTTTTCCCCATCGTGCAAAGGAGTTCGCCTTTGGAGGAGATGTTTTTCTTAAAAATCATATTTTTCCCCTATCAAATATAAAGAGTTGGCTTGATTCGTGCTGTTTCCGAAGGAGGAAGAATTTTCCCCCAGGGAGGTAGTATGGAAATCACGGCCAGTACTGGTTCCGCAATATTCGGCGATGCGGTTTCTCTTCATCGAAGCTCCGGGCAGAACGGGTTTGGAAAACTCGTCACGCAAAGCCTTGATGAACAGGAGGCGGAACAGCGGCAAAATGATCAATCCGGTGAAGTCGGAATCGGCGCTCCCGGTCCCACGCCCGAACAGCAGCGAAAGATCGAGCGGCTCAAGAACGAGGCCATGCAGATCGCCGCAAAGTCGGAGGGTGAATTGACTGCCGGCGACGAGTCGCGCATCAGGAACATCCAAGGACAGATCCGCAAATTGGGCGGAATGCCCATGAGCGAGAACGTTGCCGCGCAGGCCAAACAGTCGGCCAAGAGCAACAAGATCAAGTTGGCGGACCCTGCCGAAACGGGGAAAGCCAAGACCGGCGACAACCAGTTCCAAACCATGAACGGTGGCGAATGGAATAACGGTTCCCTCTCTGTTGGTCAGCAGATGCTGCACCAGCAGGCCTTGGTGACGGCCATCAAGGGGACAGGCCTCCAGGGAGCGGGCATCCAGGCCTCCAACTTCAAGAGCATGGCTTGATCAGGGTCTCGGGCTGCGCCGTCGCGTGGCCCGACCTCGCTGTTCCGTATTGATCTGTCGGTTCCCGAAGTGTAGGAGAGCGTGAGTCCATAACAGGAGCGCTCTCCGCGCCAAAGGATTTCGCATGTCCACAAATCGTGCCTGTCTTCTGGGCCTTCTACTCCCTCTTTTGTTTCTGGCCGGTTGCGGCAATTCAAGCGAAAGGACCGAGCAAACCTTCGGTTCCGACAAGCTGTTGCACACCCTTTGGTTTGACGGCCAGTTGGCGGGTTCGGACAGCGACACGGCCCGCGCGGTCCTGGCCCGTCCCGACCTTACGCCCCCGTTGCGGACCAGCCCGGAGTACGTCGCGCCGTCGGTTCCGTCCGCGTTGCAGGGCGTCATCACCCGCATTGATCCCGGCGACGGCCGCAAGGTGGTGGCCCTGACCTTTGACCTGTGCGAGCGCGCGCCCTATCTGGCTGGATATCGGCGGGAGATAGTCAATTACCTGCGCGCCCAGGGGGTAAAGGCGACCTTTTTCGCAGGCGGTAAGTGGATGCGTTCCCACCCTGAAAAGACCATGCAGCTCATGGCCGATCCACTCTTTGAGCTGGGCAACCACACCTGGACCCATGGGGACCTGGCCTTGATGGACGAGGCCGAAGTCCGGCAACAGGTGGAGTGGACCCAGGCCGAGTATGAACTGCTCCGCGAGGAACTGGCCGCGAGGGCAAAGGCGCGCGGCGTGGACGGGGAAATGACTCATGTGCCGGACGCTCTCCGGCTCATACGGCTGCCCTATGGCCGCAATAATGCCCAGACAACAACCATTCTCGCCGCCATGGGGCTGCCCGTCATTCAATGGTCCGTGGAGGGCGAGAGAGGGGACCGGGAACGCTCGCTGGACAGCCTGCTGGCTTGGAACCTGGAGCGGGTACAGCCGGGCGGCATCATCCTGCTGCACGCCAATGCCGTGCCGCACCAGACGCATCTGCTGGTACCTCGGCTGGTCGAGGCCCTGAAAGAGCGCGGCTACGCATTTGTCACGGTGAGCGAACTGCTGCGTCTTGGCCCGCCCGTCACGGTGACCGACGGATATTTTACCACGCCGGGAGATAATCTCTATCTGGACCATGTATTTGGCGGCAAGGGAACCCTGGGGCGGAACAAACCGGTCCGGAAGCCGGGGCTGCTCGTCGTGCATTGACGAGGCCACCGGTTTGCGGCAAGTCAATTGCTTGTCCAACAAGGGAGGACAAGAAATGCGTGACATTCAACGGTTCATTGCCGGTTTCAGGAGTTTCAGGAACGAATATTTCTGCTGTGAGGATTCGCCTTTCTGCAAGCTGCGGGAAGGGCAGAATCCCGGCACCATGGTTATCGCGTGCAGTGATTCGCGCACCGATCCGTCCATCATCATGCAGTGCGAACCGGGCGAGATATTCGTGGTACGCAACGTGGCCAACATCGTGCCGCCCTATGAGTCCGATGCCGGTTTTCATGGCGTTTCCTCGGCCATCGAGTACGCGGTCAAGCATCTCAAGGTCGCGGACATCATCGTTCTGGGCCACAGTTCTTGCGGCGGCATTGATTCCCTGATGAAGGACGAGGCAGGAGCCGGAGGCGAGTTCATCGGCAAATGGCTGTCCGTCATGCGTTCCGTGCGGGAGGAGGTCGTGGCCCACTTCGGCAACACGGAAAAAGAGGCGTGCACCGCCTGTGAAATGGCTGGGGCATTGCGCTCCGTGCAGAATCTGATGACCTTCCCCTGGATCGCCGATCTCGTTGAGGCAGGGGACCTGACCCTGCACGCGTGGTATTTCGATATGGAGACCGGCCAGCTGTTGAGCTATCTGTCCCAGACCGGGACCTTTGAGCCGCTCGCCTCCCCCTGTCCCAAGGTGGAATAAATGCTTTTGCGGCGCGGACTGATATGAATCAGCCTACAGATAAAACGCCCCCGCACAGTGCGCAGTGCCGGGGGCGTTTCTTTTGGAATTTATGCTTTAGAGGGGATTATTCCTTGTGCGTGCCGGATAACTGCCCGGCGTGCCTTTCATGAAAGGTATAGATGCGGTGCAGTGCCTCCATGCTTTCCACACAGTAGTAGGCGGCAAATATGCCGCAAAAATAGGTCAGCAGGTCCTTCTGCAGGAACAGTGAGCCGAGATAGAGCAGGAAGAAAAGGTATTTTGAACGGATGAACCGGCGCAACTCCACGCCCAGGCCGTTGGCATAGACCACCAGGGCGATGAAGGCGAGGTAAAAGCAGGCAAAGAGGACCATGGCCGGTCCCCAGGAATCGAAATGCTGGATGGCGGCGGCGGAGAGCAGGACCACGCCAAGCTGGTCGGCGACGATGTCGATGAGCGATCCACCCGCGTGGGTATGGCCCAGACGCCGGGCCAAGGGGCCGTCGATGCCGTCGCAGAGAACATACATGGCCATGCAGCCCGTTGCCCACAGGGCCAGGGATGGTGGAATGAAGCAGACAAGCAGCAGAAAAAGGGTACCGGCCAGGGAAACCTGGTTCGGAGTGACTTTGAGGGCTGCCAATGCCCTGACCAGCGGTGAGAATATACGGTCCCGCGCGGCGGTGAATGCCCGCTGCTCGGCGCGTTCATCCTTGTTGAAGTAGTCCATGTGGTCCGATCCCTTGGAAGTGGCGCATTCTGTCCGGCTCGGACCGCAGGCGGCCCGGTTCGGCTGTGCACATACTCAATTTCCGTAAATCCCGGGAATCTGTCAACCCGGCATTTCATACCCGGCAGCGTAACGTCCTCTTCTTTTGTCTTATTCGGAATATTTCGAGTCCAGCCAGTGTGGGAAAATAATACTCGCATCTTTCGCGTCATGTATTTTGGAGTGTAGGCATGGGGACTCCCTCTTTGCCTGGATCGAGGAGAGAATACATATGAGTTTGCGATTCAAGCTGTACACATCGGTGGCCCTGTTGTTGCTCATGGGGCTAGGGATGTTCGGAGCCACACTTTTCATTACGTCGGAGCAGGAGTCGGATGGACTGGTCATCAATCTTGCCGGACGTCAACGGATGCTCAGTCAGAAGGTGGCAAAGGAGGCGCTGCTTTTCTCGCGTCATGCGGAGAAAAAGGAAAATGCCTCCGCCATGCGGACCCAGGTCGAACGTACGGCTCAGGTCTTTGAGCAAACGCTTGCAGCACTTTCCGCATCCGGCAAGGCGCCGACAACGCTCGATCCGTCCGGCCCGTCGGCCTCCATTCCCGAGCCTTCGGATGTTGTCCGTGCCCAGCTGCGCATTGTCAGTGAAAACTGGAAGGCGTTTCGGCAGGATATGGTTGCCCTGATGGACAGGGGTGAGCGGGAAACGGAATTTCTGGCTCAGAGTCTGGCCGTCCTAGGTTCCATGAACAAGGCCGTGGGCATGATGCAGGCCGAGTCCGAGGAGCGGGTGGGCGTGTTGCTCATTACGCAGATGGTCGGCATTGCCATAATGATTATGATCGCGCTTTTCGTGGCGCGCATGATGCACCGCAACGTGCTTTGGCCCCTGGCCATGTTTCAAAAGGTGGCTGACGGTATGCGGGGGGGTGACCTGCAATTGTCCGGGGAACTGCCTTCCGGGCGCAACGACGAGGTTGGACGGGCATCCCGCAGCCTGGGGGAGATGTCGGACCAACTGGCCAGGGTTATCGGCAATGCCAAAAATTCGGCTGATGTCGTGGCCTCCGGCAGTGCCGAGATAGCTTCCAGTTCGCAGGCGCTGGCCCAGTGCTCATCCCAGCAGTCAGGGGCGATAGATCACGTTTCAAGTCTTACGGAAACCATCCGTGCCTCTATCAACGTGGCAACGGACAACTCCAGAAAGACTTACGATATCGCCATGAAGGCCGCTCGCGAGGCGCGTCGGGGCGGGGAATCGGTTTCCGAAGCACTGGAAGCGGTCAAGACCATTGCGGAAAAGATCACCGTTATTGAGGAAATAGCCCGTCAGACCAATCTGTTGGCCCTCAACGCGGCTATTGAGGCGGCCCGGGCCGGAGAACACGGCAAGGGATTCGCCGTGGTGGCCGCCGAGGTCCGCAAGCTGGCGGAGCGAAGCGGCCACGCCGCAGCGGAAATCGGCGAGCTTTCGGCCAATACGGCCCGAATTTCCGATGAGGCCGGGGCCGTTCTGGAGCAGTTGGTGCCCGAAATCGAGCGAACGGCCGGGATGGTGGAGGAAATTACGGCTCTGGGTGCCGAGCAGAACGAAGGCATTGAGAACGTCGCTGCGGAAGTGTCCGGGCTGGACCACATCATTCACGACAATACCGCCCTGGCGGAGCGCCTTTCCTCTACTTCCGAGGATCTGGCCCGGCAGGCGGCCGAGCTGGAGAACGATATGCGTTTCTTCCGCACCGGTGCTGACGATCGTCCCAAGGCGCACGTCTCCGTCCGTCCGGTTTCCGACTCCCTTTCCGGGACAGGTTGCCGCTTGCCGGAGGCTGCGCCCAGACGCGCGGCTCCGCAGGTGAGGAACGCAGCCCCGAAACGGGTTGCCGTGGAAACCGTCCCGGCGCAAGACGTGGAGCCGGATGCTCCTTTGAAAACTCCGACGGTCCAGTTGTCTTCCTCTTACAAGAATCTCATAGATTGGGATGACTCCTTCATCCTCGGGATTGATCAGGTGGACAAGGAACATCGGGCCTTGGTGGATATGGTCAATCATCTGGCCGCGGCCATGGCCGAAGGGCAGGGCAAGGCCGTTCTGGGCGAGATATTCAACGGGCTGAAGGAATACACCGTCAAACATTTCGGGACGGAAGAGGACTTGTTCGCCCGTTATGAATATCCGGGAGAAGAACAACACAAGGCGGTCCATGCGGAGCTGTTGGGCAAGGTCCTTGAGTTCGAGAAGGAGTTCAAGAGCGGAAGCGCCATGTTGAGCCGCGAGTTGCTGCTTTTCCTCAAGGATTGGCTGGTCAATCACATTCAGGGCACGGACAAGGCGTATATCCAGCACATCTCAGAGGCCATGAACAAGGGGTGATCCCCGGCCATTGGAAGGGACCTTCGGCAGCGTTCCGGGCTTGGGTCGTTCCGAGTTTTCTGGTCAGCCGCGTCGGCCCCGTCCCATGCCGCGCCCCTTGCCCATGCCTCTGCCGTCGTTTCGGCCAAAGCCTTTGCCGGGACCTCTGCCCCGACCATGCCTGCCGCCGCCAAAACCGGGACCGGCAGGGCATTCTTTGCTGAGGGAGTCGGTCAGCTTTGTCAGGATATCTCGCAAAGCGGTGCGTTCCTCGTCCGCCAGGCAGTCGAAGAGAGCTGCCGAACCGTCCGTGGTTTCAGTTCCGGAATTTGTGTCGGCCATGGTCCGGTCCGTGGCGGAGATGATGAATCCGCGCCGGTCGTCCGGGTTGCGCTCGCGGGCAATCCATCCGCCCGCCTCCAGCTTGGCCAGCAGCTCGCTCAGGGAGGCGGAACGTATGTCCAGCTCGCCCAGCATATCCCGCTGGCTGACCGGCCCGCGCTCCCGCAGCAGATGCAGGATGCGGGACTGGGCCATGGGGGCGTTGGCCTGCCTGTGCCATGCCCGGGCCATGAGCCGGGATGTGCGTCGGAACAGATCGATCAACTCGCTGTCGGCAACCATGGGTTTGGGGGACGAATCGGCCATTAGCGAACCTCCGAGTAGTTGGAGCGGGCGTATGCCTCTCCTTTGGGACAGCTTGGATTGCTCAGCGGACAGTGATTTTTGCAGAGCGGGCAGGTCTGGCCGGAGAGGTTCGGTTCAAACGAACCGTTGTCCGCGTTCATGGGCGAGAGGCTGTCATTTCCCTGCCGAAGCTCGGGCTCCCGATAGCCGGGGCGGGATGTTTGCCTGAAGTCATAGCCATTCATCCTGCCGCGGAAGTTATTCTGTCTCAGACCGAACCCATGGCCTTTTCCTTGGCAGGAGGGGCCGCAGGCCGGGCCAAAACCGGTGTGCCCACGCGCGTTTGAACGGTTTTGGCCTGCTGAACCGAACATTCTGCCTAAGAAGCGGCGAATCCTGCCGCTGTGTCGGTGGGACTGGCCAAAACCAGGCCCTGTTATGCCCTGTCCCGGTCCGAAACCTTGGTTTTCCCCCATCATGCCGGAGCTGGAACAAGTGCGTCCGTGGCGTCCGATTCCATCTCTCTGTCCGTATACGCTTTCTCGTGACAGGCAGGTATTCGATCCCATTCCGGAGTCTCGTCCGGCTCTGTTTTTAAAAAATCTCATTGTATTCTCCTCGATTATATATGTGCTGTAAATTTAGTAGGTACCTTTGTTTCCCCTTCAGTATAAGGCGCATCAACTTTGTGTCAAGTTAAAAAGGTACCTTTGCATTTCTCCGAATCTATTTTCGCCATACCGGGTTTGAGGGGGGGGAGATGGGAGAGTTCTGAGGGCTATGTTTGAAGTGTTACAGAAATGTTACAATCAATGAAATACGAGATTGTCGGGATCTCTTGTACCTCTGTGCCTGGCAGTGTGGGGGAGGGTGGAAAAAACGGTTCGTTATCCCGTCGCATCAATATAACTCACTGTTATAAAATGATATTAGCTAGTGCCGCATTAGCCGCAATCTTCAGATTTGTTCGTATGAGGGCCATCTCCCGTAGGGGTTGGATGTCTCCGTCATCAGGCGGTTTTGAGTCCTTCTTGGTTTATACCTCGGAAAATTTGTCTGTGCCGGAGATGGAAAACGTAGATATAAACAATTTTGGGAATACTTTGCGAAGTACATTTTTGAACGCATGTATAAAATAACATCAATGTAATAAAATTTAAGAGCCTCTTTTGTAGATAGTGCCGAAAATGAATCGTGAAGAAGGAAAAAAATTAAAAAATCATCTTTAAAATCAGATAATTATACATGGTGATTGCCGATGTGTACGCAGAGGGGTTTCTGTTTCGGCATGGAATTGGCTTTGTCCAGCCAGTCAAGTTCAGGTCTCGGCAGGATTCTTGGCGGCGCGGCCATGTTACCGGGGGACGCGCCGATGCTGGTCAGCCGATTTGTTGCGGCAATCGCCGCCGAACACATTTCAAGGAAAGGTGCGATCCCATGAAAACCAAACTCATGACTCTTCTCTGCGCTGCGGCTTTTGTCTGTACGCTTATGCTTTCCTCGGCCATGGCCGGGGAACTGCTGGTCTATACCGCGTTGGAAGACGACCAGATTCCACGATACATCGAGGGCTTCAAGAAGATGCATCCGGAAATCGACGTCAAATTCGTCCGTGATTCCACCGGGATCGTCATTGCCAAGCTGCTGGCTGAAAAAGATTCCCCCAAGGCCGATGTGGTCTGGGGTACTTCCGGCCTCGGCCTCATCGCCCTTGAAGACGTTGGTCTGCTTGAGCCTTACGCTCCCAAAGGACTGGACAAGGTTATCCCCAAGTTTCGCGACAAAAACACCCCTCCGACCTGGGTGGCCAACGATGTTTTTGAAACCGGCCTGTGCGTGAATAACTACGAGATCAAGGACCAGAACCTGCCCATGCCCACCTCCTACGCGGACCTGATCAAACCCGTGTACAAGGGCAAGCTGGTCATGCCCAACCCCGCCTCCTCCGGTACCGGTTATCTGACCGTGGCCGGCATCCTCTCCCTGATGGGCGAGAAAAAGGGCTGGGAATACCTGGACAAGCTGCACGAGAACATCGCCATGTACACCCACTCCGGTTCCAAGCCCTGCAAGATGGCCGGTATGGGCGAATTCCCCATCGGCATCTCCTTCGGCTATCGCGGCATCGTCCAGCAGCGTAAGGGCGAGCCCATCACCGTTGTTTTCCCCAAGGAAGGTTCCGGTTGGGATACCGAGGCCAATGCCCTGATCCACAAGCCGAACATCAAGCCCGAGGCCAAGCTCTTCCTCGATTGGGCCATCTCCATGGACGCCATGCAGAAGTACGCTGCCAACTACGCCATCCTTTCCGTGGCCGACGTGCCCGGCTTCCAGGTGCCCGAAGGTTTCCCCGAGAACCCGGTTGCCCACCTCATCGACATCGACGTGCCCCAGGCCTCCAAGATGCGCGCCGCAGTCCTGGCCAAGTGGGAAAAGCGTTACGGCTCCAAGAGCGAAGCCAAATAGGAATACCCTGCTACCTCCTACATGATACCTGGCGCGGGGAGTGGTTCCCCGCGCCCAATTTTCCCGGAGACGACCGACATGACAGCTACTTATGATTCAACCGCCACCCCTCATCTGAGCATGTTGGGCATCACCAAGCGATACGGCGAGTTCAAGGCCCTGGACAATATCAATTTCAACGCGGCCAAGGGCGAGATGCTCTGCCTGCTGGGCCCATCCGGCTGCGGCAAAACCACTGCCTTGCGCATCGTCGCCGGGCTGGAATCCGACCATGACGGCCGTGTTTTCATCGCGGGTGAGGACGTTTCGCTCAAGCCGGTGTCCAAGCGCAATGTCGGCATTGTCTTTCAGTCCTATGCCCTGTTTCCCAACCTGTCCGCCGGGGCCAACGTGGCTTACGGTCTGGTCAGCGCGGGCATTCGGGGCGGCAAGGCAAAAAAACGGGCCAAGGAACTGCTGGAACTGGTGGGATTGCCCGGCATAGAAAAGAAATATCCGGCCCAGCTTTCCGGCGGCCAGCAGCAGCGCGTGGCCCTGGCCCGCGCCATGGCGCTCGCCCCGGAAATTCTGCTTTTGGACGAACCTCTTTCCGCCCTGGATGCCCAGGTCCGCATTCACCTGCGCGGCGAGATCAAGCGCCTCCAACGCGAACTGGGCGTGACGACCATCATGGTCACCCACGATCAGGAGGAGGGGCTTACCATGGCCGACCGCATCCTGCTGATGAAGGACGGCAAGATCGTTCAGGACGCTCCTCCCGGCGTGATGTACGACCAGCCGGTCAATACTTTCTCCGCCTCCTTTCTGGGCTCCATGAATTTTCTGCCCGCCACCGATCCCGGTGACAAATCCGCCGTGGAGGTCATGGGCAAGCCCCTTGCCGTGGACAAGGACGCCTGGAAGGCGAACGACCGTTCCGGCTGTCTCATGGCCATTCGGCCGGAGGACGTGGTGGTCCAGGCTCCCGGCACTGCCAATAACGGACTCAGCCGCAACACACTGAGCGGTCACGTCCATTCCCTGGAATTTCGCGGCCCGCTCTACCGGCTGACCCTGCGGCTGGACAACGCCCCGGACAATTATCCCGAGCTGACTGCGGACGTCTCCGCACGCGTGGCCGGGCGGCTGGATTTGAGCGAGAAGGCACCGGTGCAGGTCCTGTTCCCGCCCGAGCTGGTACACGTTTTTTCCCGTTAGGAGGTTGATATGGGTTCCGCAATCTCCTCCACAACAGCTTCCCCCGGCGGCCGCGACCTGCGCGGCGTGGTCGAAGGCGTCCTGGCCGAGCGCTGGGTCAAAGGGCTGTGCATCGCCCTGGTCGGCGTCTGGCTCTTCGTCCTGGTGGCCCTGCCGCTCTTTACCCTGCTGTCAAAGAGTCTCTACGACAAGCAGGAGAACTTCATCGGCCTCGCCAATTTCATTCAGTTCTTTTCCAACCCCGCGATGTTCAGCTCGCTGGGCCACAGCATCTTTGTCTCGCTGACCACGGTGGCCGTGGCCCTGCCGCTGGGATTCTTCTTTGCCTACTGTCTGTCGCGCACCCATGTGCCGGGCAAGAAGGTCTTCCGGGCGCTGGCCATGTCGCCGCTTTTCGCGCCCACGCTGATGCACGGGCTGGTGCTTATCTACCTCTTCGGCAAGAAGGGGCTGATCACCAAGGGCTTCTTTGGTTCCCTGACCGCGTTCTTCGGTTTCCACGTGGGGTGGGATATCGGCCTCTACGGCGCAACCGGCATCATCATTGCCGAGGCTCTCTACGCCTTTCCGCCCATCTTCCTGATCCTGTCCGTGGCCCTGTCCATGTCCGACGCGCGCCTCTATGAAGCGGCGGAGGCCATGGGGGCATCCCGGTTCCGCATCTTCCGCACCGTGACCCTGCCGGGCGTCAAGTTCGGCCTGGTCAGCGCGTTCTTCGTGGGCTTCATTTCCAGCTTCACGGACTTCGGCGCGCCCAAGGTCGTGGGCGGCAATTACAACGTGTTGGCCACCGACATCTACAAGCACGTCATCGGCCAGCAGAACTTCTTCATGGGTGCCACGGTCAGCGTCATCCTGCTCATCCCAACCGCGCTCGCCTTTCTGGCCAACCACATCATCCAGCGCCGTCAGACAGCGGCCGTGGAGGCCAAGGCCGTGCCCTACGCGCCGGAGCCGAACAAGCTGCGCGACTCCGTGGCCTTCATCTACTGCTCCTTTATCTCGCTGCTGTTCATTACCTATCTGGCGACGGGCGTGTACGCCTCGTTGGTGGACATCTGGCCCTACAAACTCGGCCTGAGCCTGCGCCACTACGACTTCGAAGCCATGGGCGGCGGCGGATATTCCGCCTTCTTCAACAGCCTGCGCATGGCCTTCTATACCGCGTTCTTCGGCTGCATTACCGCCTTCTTTTCCGCCTACGTGCTGGAGAAGTTCCGGGAATATCCCAAAATGCGGCAACTGTGCAGCCAGCTTTCACTGCTGCCCATGGCCCTGCCGGGTCTGGTCATCGGTCTGGCCTACATCTTCTTCTTCAACAAGCCGGGGTGGGACGTCTTCGGGCTGTTCTTCATCCCCAATCCGCTGACCAGCCTCTATGCCACCATGGGCATCCTGGTCCTGAGCAACCTGATCTACTTCCACACGGTCACCTTCCTTACGGCCAGTACGGCCCTGAAGCAGCTGGACTACCAGTTCGAGTCGGTTTCAGAGTCACTGTCCGCGCCGTTCACCCGGCTGTTCTTTAAGGTTACGGTGCCGGTCTGTCTTCCCGCCATTCTGGAAATCGCCTATTACTTCTTCGTACGGGCCATGACTACGCTTTCGGCAGTCATCTTCCTGTATTCGGCCGATCTGCCCATCGCGGTGGTCGCCGTGGCCAACATGGACGACGCGGGGGATACCGCACCGGCTCTGGCCATGTGCGTGCTCATCGTGGCAACCAACTTGTTGGTGCGTCTGATCTACGGCGTGCTCACCTCCGGGCTGCAAAAGCGGACCAGCGCCTGGGCGCGCAGGTAGGGGAGAGGGTATGACCATGGCCGTATGCAGGCGACACATGGCCGCTTTCGCGAGTGGAAAAAACGTGTTCACCACGCTTTCAATCACGGGCGCACCGTCCCTCCCCGCCGTGGCGGGGCAGGGCGGGGCCCGGTATGAGGCTCATCATGACGCCGTTGGTCTTTTCGCTGGTGCTCGCATCGGCGCTGCTGCACATCATCTGGAATTCGGTGGTCAAGGCCAGCGGGGACAAGGCGTCCTACGCGTGGCTGACCTCGGCCGGGTCCGTGCTCTTCCTGTGTCTGGTCTGGCCCGTGGGCTGCTGGCTGGAGCCGGGGGCCGGCATGACGGCCCAGGCATGGCTCTGGGCAATCCTGTCGGGCTGTTTTCAGACAGCCTATGTCATCCTGCTCTTTGCGGCCTACGAGGCCGTGGACCTTTCGGTTGTCTATCCGGTGAACCGGGGCGGCGCGCCGATCATGGTCCTTGTGGCGGCCGGATTTCTGGTGGGCGACACGGTTTCGCCGCTGCAGGCGGCGGGCGTGGCCTTCACGGCCCTCGGTGCGCTGGCGGTGGGGCTGACCAACCGCAACGCGTCCGGACGCATAAGTCTGAAGGGGCTGGCCCTCTGCCTGCTTACCTCGGCGGCCACGGCCGGATATATCATCACGGACCGCAAGGTCATGTCCTCCATGGGGCCGGTCCGGCCTGTGGACTATCTGCTGGTTTGTCTGATCTTCCAGACCATCGGGGTTTCCCTGTGGCTGGCGGTGCGCAGGTTTCGTTTTGCCCGGCTGGCCGAGGTTTTTCTAGCCCATCGGCGCAGCGTGATTGTGGCCTCGGTTTTTATACCGCTTTCCTATCTGCTCATCGTCATCGCCCTGCGCTACGGCAACGTGACGCTCATCTCGGCCGGGCGCAATGTGAGCATTCTGTTATCAGCCCTTGCAGGCCGCCTTATTTTAAAGGAGAATGTCTCGTCTCGCCGGGCCTTGGGCACGGTCTGCATTTTTGTCGGGTTGGTGCTCATCGCATTTCGGTAGCCGCCCACCCCTTCCGTGCGGATGGGGCAACGACAATCACCGCAAGTTGAGGAAGAGCGGGCATGTACAGCATTTCCATCGGTCCACGCCGATATTCGTTCAAGGACCTGAAGGACCTCATGGCCAAGGCCTCGCCGCGCCGCTCCGGCGACGAACTGGCAGGTGTTGCGGCCAACAGCGCCGAGGAGCGCGCCGCGGCCCAGATTATTCTGGCCGACGTGCCACTGGTTGATTTTCACGAGCACCCGCTCATTCCCTATGATATAGACGAGGTCACCCGGCTCATCGTGGATACTCACGATCCGGAGAACTTCGCCCCTGTTTCGGGGCTGACGGTGGGGCAGTTTCGCGAATGGCTGCTCTCGGAAGCGGCGGACGGCCGGGCCCTTGCCAAACTGGGCCGGACCCTCATGCCGGAGATGGCGGCCGCGGTTTCCAAGATAATGCGCAATCAGGACCTGATTCTGGTTGCTTCCAAGATCAACAACATCTCCTCATTCCGCACCACTGTGGGACTGCCGGGGCGGCTCTCCGCCCGGTTGCAGCCCAACCATCCCACGGACGATCCCATGGGCGTGCTCAGTTCGGTCATCGACGGACTGGCCTATGGCTCGGGCGACGCCTGTATCGGCATCAACCCGGCCACCGACAACCTGAGCGCGGTCTGCAACCTGCTGACCATGCTCGACGACATTCGGGAGCGGTATGGCATTCCGGCCCAGACCTGTGTCCTGACTCACGTCACCACGACCATCAAGGCCATTGAACGCGGCGCGCCCGTTGACCTGGTCTTCCAGTCCATCGGCGGCACCGAGGGCGTGAACCGCAGCTTCGGTGTCAACCTGGACATCCTGGCCGAGGGCCGGGCGGCGGCAATGGCCCTGAACCGCGGCACCGTGGGCAAGAATGTCATGTATTTCGAGACCGGGCAGGGTTCCGCGCTGTCGGCCAACGCCCACCACGGCGTGGATCAGCAGACCGTGGAGGCTCGGGCCTATGCCGTGGCCCGCAAGTTCCGCCCGTTGCTGGTCAACACGGTGGTCGGCTTTATCGGGCCGGAGTATCTCTACGACGGCAAGCAGATCATCCGGGCCGGGCTGGAGGACCTCTTTTGCGGCAAGCTGCTCGGCCTGCCCATGGGTGTGGATGTCTGCTATACCAACCACGCCGAAGCGGACCAGGACGACATGGACACGCTGCTGACCCTGCTGGGCGCGGCGGGTGTGGCCTTTGTCATGGGCGTGCCCGGTGCGGACGACATCATGCTCAACTATCAGAGCACTTCTTTTCACGATATCCTCTATCTGCGCCGTCTGCTGGGGCTGCGTCCCGCCCCGGAGTTCGAAAGCTGGCTGCTCAAGATGCGCCTCTTCGGCCAGGACATGATGCCCCTGAATCTGGACGAGGAAAACCTGCCCCTGGAGCTGCCCGATGCCTCCTAAGTCCCGCACCCCAGCACTGAACAGGTCCCCCCTCTGCCAGGAGGACGGGTGGGAAAAGCTCAAGGCGTTCACCGATGCCCGCATTGCCCTCGGCCGGGCCGGAACCAGCCTGCCCACGGCCGCGCATCTCGCCTTTCAGCTCGACCACGCCCGGGCGCGCGATGCCGTGCATTTACCTTTGGATGTCCGGAGTTTTATTAAGGATCTTGACAACCTTGGTCTTCCGGCACTGGAGCTGTTCAGCCGCACCGAAGATCGCCGCGAATACCTGCTGCGTCCCGACCTCGGCCGTCGTCTCGCTCCGGAGTCCTCGGAACGGCTCTGGGTGCGCAAGGAACAGCCGCACGATCTAGCTCTGGTCGTATCGGACGGCCTGTCATCGGCGGCCATAGCCCGGCAAGCCCTGCCTTTTTTGACCGCTTTTCTGGCGGAGATCGGCAAGACGCTGGACCTTGCCCCCACCACCTACGTCCACCGGGGCCGCGTGGCCGTGGGTGACGAGGTGGGCGAGCTGCTCAACGCCAAGATGGTGGCCATTCTCATCGGCGAGCGGCCGGGGTTATCCTCGCCGGACAGCATGGGGGTGTATCTGACCTATGGTCCCCGCGTCGGCTTGACGGACGAGAGTCGCAATTGCATCTCCAATGTGCGACCCGAGGGGTTGCCCCCGGCGCAGGCGGCGGAGACGCTCTACTATCTGATCAGCGGCGCGCAGGAGAAAGGGCTGACCGGCGTCAATCTCAAGGATGAGCGGGAGATTGCGCCCCAGCGCAAGGTGAAAGGGATTTCGAAATCAGCCTGATATTTTCGGACAGGGGTGGAAAACATTCCAGTCCGTTGAGAGAGAGTCGGGGGGAGCTTGGCTCCCCCCTTGCTTTTGTTTTTTGATTCAAAAATCAGAGAGCCGGGTTTGAAGCCGTTCGGCTTCAAAATGCCCTCCATGCCCTGCGCGGGCGGCGGTTCTTTTTTGCTGGGCCAAAAAAGAACGAAAAAAGGCCCTTGCGAGTAGCTTGGCCGCCTGCGTGTTACGCCGGAAGCATCCGATCCAAGCGGGACGGCTCCATCAAATGAAAAGTATAGTGCCGTTTCTCCGCGATCAGACCGAGGCTGCCACCATCCGTTCAGGTGGCTTACGGGAGCCGCCTTACCCGCTTGGTCGGCTGCTAACCGCCGAAACACAGGGCTGGTGTCAGAGAATTAACTGTTACGATTTGCGGGATTGGACGGTTGTCTTCAGGACCTTCTTTTGCGGATGTTCGGGTTCTTGCTTGCCGCAACGTCAAAGAGACAAGCTACTTCGTGGAAGCCCTGCGGGGACGCGGCTTAGAAGCTGACCAAACGGCCGGAGCGAATTTTCGCGGCCCGGAGTTTTTTGCTTCCCGCCCTGGGACGCGGGAGCGCAGGCCGTTTGGATCAGATTCTTGGCCCGTCACCGGGGCGATGGGCATGGCACCCCAAGAGCGGTTTTTGCTTACTTTTGGGCGCTCTGGTCCAAAAGTAAGTCGCACCTTCAGGGTGCGAAACCCTCTGATATAAATCCCGCCGGAGGCGGCTCCACTTTTGTATTTTGCCTTTCTCTTCTACCATCGCCCGGCAAACAATAAAAAAAGACGGCGCATACCCTCGCGGATATGCGCCGTCGCAATTTGTTTTCGGGGGTTCCCCGCGAGCGATTAGGCCTTGGTCTTCCTCATTGCCTCGGCGAAACCTTCCTTGGCTCCGCGGATGACTTTTTCGCTGACGCAGAAGGCCAAACGGAAGTAGCCGGGATAGCCGAAGCCCGTGCCGGGAACGGCCAGCACTCGTTCGTTCTGCAAGGTGGCGCAGAACTTCACGTCGTCGCCGCCCGGGGCCTCCGGGAAGAAATAGAACGCGCCCTTGGGCATGGTGTAGTTGTAGCCCGCGTTGTCCAACACCTCGGCCATGGCCTTGCGCCGGGCGTCGTAGATGGAGGCGTCCACCTCGGCTCCCAGGGTCTTGCACAGCAGCTTCTGCTCCAGTGCCGGGGCATTGACGAAGCCCAGGATGCGGTTTGCCATGATGATGGCGGCCATGAGCGGTCCCCGGTTCTCGATGGCCGGGTTGACCAGCACGTAGCCGATGCGGCCGCCCGCCATGGACAGGTTCTTGGAGAAAGACGAGCAGACGATGGTGTAGGTGTAGAAAGCCATGACGCTCGGCACTGTCGCGCCGTCAAAGGCCAGGAAACGGTACGGTTCGTCAGCCAGGATGTAGATGGGCCGGTCGCGCTTGGCGTTGTGTTTTTCCAGAATGGCGGCCAGCCCCTCCAGCTCGGCCGG
This sequence comes from Pseudodesulfovibrio sp. 7M6, assembly GCF_050058625.1. GTDB lineage: Bacteria > Desulfobacterota > Desulfovibrionia > Desulfovibrionales > Desulfovibrionaceae > Pseudodesulfovibrio > Pseudodesulfovibrio salinus. The sequence continues at coordinate 323,706 of NZ_CP188816.1, forward strand.
GGAGTAGATGGCACCGGTCGGGTTGTTGGGCGAGTTGACGATGACCACGCGGGTCTTGTCGTTGATGGCCGCGTCGATGGCGTCCAGATCCAGCTCGAAGGTCAGTGGCTTGGACTTGACCTGAACCAGATTGGCCCCGAAGTTCTGGGCGTAAAAACCATACTCCACGAAAAAGGGTGCCGGGGTGATGACTTCGTCGCCGGGCTCCAACACGGCACGGAACACGGAGTTCAGGGCACCGGCCGCGCCGCAGGTGACGACAATGCTGTCGGCAGGCACTTCCATGCCCTGTTCCTTGGACGCTCCGGCGGCGATCTTTTCGCGCACCTCGGGGTAGCCGAAGTTGGGCATGTAGCCCAGGAAGAACGGCTGGTCAGCCTGCTCGGCAATCTCGCACAGCGCGGGTTTGACCTCGGCCGGCGGTGGCAGGTCCGGGTTGCCCAGGCTGAAATCGTAGACGTTGTCTTCGCCGAACTCGGCCTTCATGCGGATGCCTTCCTCGAACATTTTGCGAATCCAGGAAGAACTGTCCATGTACCCGAGCATTTGTTTTGATATGAGTTGCTGCATCGTTACGCTTCTCCTTGTATACAGATCGATTCGCCACCGTATGCCAAAGCCTTCCGGCCCGCAACGTCCCTGTTGCATCTTTGCGCGGCCAGCCGATTCCCCTTGTCTCCACTCCGCTTTCCGAGTAGGTACATTCATAGTCTCAAAAAATTCTAGACTTCATCCGCAGGGCCGGGAAAGCGGGAACTACCGGCGGCGGCGATGATGGCGGAGCCATGGAGAAACAATCCCTTTTTGCGGGTATTCCCGATGTATTGGACGAGCAACGTTTCGCGCACGGCGGCAATACCCGGCGCATGGCGGAGCAGGCTGGTTGCCTGCCCGAGGAACTGCTCGATTTCTCAGTCAATGTGAATCCGCTGGGGCCGCCCCATTGGCTGGGGCAGGTCGTGGGACGGGCGCTCCAGGAAGTGGGCGCCTACCCGGACCCGGACAGCTACGCCCTGATAATGGCCGCCGCCGAGCGGTACAAGGTGTGGCCCACCCAGGTGGTGGCGGGCAACGGCGCGTCCGAATTGCTTTTTGCTCTGGCCGGGCTGGGCGGATTCCGCCAGGCCGTCATTCCCTCTCCGGCCTATGTTGACTACGCCCGCGCCTGCAAGGCCCATCGCCTGCCTGTGGTGGAAATGCCCCTGACCGATGACCTCAAGGTGAATTTTCCGGCCATGGGTTCCCTGCTGACCACTCCTTCCATGGTCTTTCTGTGCAGCCCGAACAACCCTACGGGTACGACCTTTTCCGCCAACGACCTGCGCGAAGTGGCGACCATGTTCCCGCGCTGCCGTTTCATCGTGGACGAGTCCTTTGCCGAGTTCCTGCCCGAGGATGCGGACCGGCTGATTCGGGACCGTCCGTCCAACGTGGTCACCGTGCTCTCCCTGACAAAATTTTATGCCATCCCCGGACTCCGCCTCGGGCTGGCCTTTGGCGATCCGGACGTGATGCTGCGTCTCAAGCAGGCGCTCCCCGCATGGTCGGTGAATACCCTGGCGCAGAAGGTGGGCAAGCACTGCCTCCGCGACGCGGGCTACGCGGCCCGTACCCGCGAACAGACCACGCTGCTGCGGAACAATCTGGCCGCCGGACTGCGACAGGTACCGGGCATCCGGGTGATGCCGGGCGAGGCCAATTTTTTGCTTTGCCGGGTGGACCGGGTGGGCATGGATGCCGAACCCCTGTTCGAGCGGCTGCTGAACGAGCATCGCATCGTCATTCGCCTGTGCGGCAACTACACGGGGCTGGACAATTCCTGGTTCCGGGTGGCCGTGCGCGACGAGGCCGCCAACGAGCGGCTTATCGCGGCCATGGAGGCTGTGAGCGGCGTGGGGCGGGCTCCGGTGGTCAAACGGGTGCGCCGCACTCCCGCTCTGATGTTGCAGGGCACCAGTTCCAACGCGGGCAAGTCCGTGCTGACGGCTGCGTTTTGCCGGATATTTTTGCAGGACGGGTACAACGTGGCCCCGTTCAAGGCCCAGAACATGTCGCTCAATTCATTCGTTACCGACCAGGGCGGCGAGATGGGCAGGGCGCAGGTGACGCAGGCCATGGCCTGCCGCATGAAGCCCGAGGTGCGCATGAACCCGGTGCTGCTCAAGCCCGGGTCGGACGTGGGGTCGCAGGTCATCGTCATGGGCCAGCCGGTGGGCAACATGAGCGTCACCGAATACGTCCGCTACAAGCCGCGCGCCTGGGAGGCGGTCAAGACGGCCTATGACTCCCTGGCCAACGAGCACGACATCATGGTTCTGGAGGGTGCGGGGAGTCCGGCCGAGGTCAATCTCAAGCATCATGACATAGTGAACATGGCCATGGCCAAGTATGCGGACGCCCGCGTGCTGCTGGCCGGTGATATCGACCGGGGCGGGGTATTCGCCTCCATAGTCGGAACCATGAATTTGCTTACGCCTTCTGAACGGGATTTGGTGGAGGGTTTCATCATCAACCGGTTCCGGGGCGATCCCTCGTTGCTGGACCCCGCCTTCGGCCAGATGTTCGAGCACACGGGCAAGCCGGTAATGGGGACCATTCCCTATATCCATTCCCTGGGGCTGCCGGAAGAGGATTCCGTTTCCTTCAAGGAGGGGTTGTTGCCGGAGAGTGAAAAGCTGCCGGAGGATCAGTGCGTGGATGTGGTGGTCATCGACCTGCCGCGCATTTCCAATTTCAACGACATTGATCCGCTCTTTGCCGAGCCGGACGTGCGGGTGCGCGTGGTCTCCGATGCCCATGATATCGGCACGCCGGACGCAGTGATAATCCCCGGCTCGAAATCCACGGTGCCGGACATGAAGGCCCTGCGTGGCGCGGGCGTGGCCGCCGCCATCCGCGAACTGGCGGGCGGCGGGTACAAGACTCGCATCGTCGGCATCTGCGGCGGATTCCAGATGCTGGGCGAGCGGGTGGACGATCCCTACGGGCTGGAATCCGAATCCACGCGCGTGGACGGGTTCGGCCTGCTCCCGGTCCAGACCACGCTGGCCCCGGAAAAGACGCTGACCCGGACCTGGGGCATACATGCCAAGTCCGGCCACCGGGTCAACGGCTACGAAATTCATCATGGCCAGACCAAACCCCTCTCGGAGAAGTTGCGGGTGGCCGTTCGCGATATGGAAGACCAACCTCTGGGCTTCACTCGCGGCGACGGCCGGGTCTGGGGCACCTATCTGCACGGCCTGTTCGACGCCGATGAGTTCCGCCGCTGGTTTGTGGATCAGTTGCGTATGGATAAGGGGCTCGCTCCCTTGGAGCATATTCAGACCCGGTTCGACCTGGAGGATGCCATCGACCACCTGGCCAGTGTGGTGCGTGAGGCCGTGTGCATGGAAAAGGTCTACAAGGCGCTGGGTTTTTCCGGGTGCTGTAATCAGGCCAGCCTGTTCTACAAAGTGGGCGTTTAGGTGGCGGATCGGCCGGAAGCACGGTTAAAAAATTTGTCCCTGCGGCCGCCTCATTGGGGAAAAGTTGAAAATCTTGAACCCATTCTTGCCGAAGCTTTCTAACGGGGTCAAAGTTGATTTGCTTTTTAATAGTTTGATTTTATTAGATTTAAAATTATTTTTGATGGTTGTGGCAAGAATGGCACGATCGATGCAATAAAGAAAGCAACTTCCTTTTTTTGCACCGAGAAAATTCAGGCCTCCGCAAGGAGGCCTTTCTCGTTTTTAAGGGCTAGGGATTTTGTTCCAGCATCTTCCGGTATTTTTGGACCATGGTCTCGAGAATGCCTTCCTGTCGAATCTGGCCAAATGCATTACTGATGCGATCCACCATCTTTTTGTCGGTTTCGAGGCTGAAGGCCATGTATAGATTTTCGCTGAGGAGAGGGAGCACAGGGACCCAGTAGTCGGACGCTATGCCGGCCTCTTGCAGACGGTAGATCTGCGACAGCAGGTCACATGTCGTCAGATCGATGCGGTCGTTTTGTGGTTGCGATTTAAGGATATTGAAGAGCTCGTTGCAGACCGGGAATATCTGTTTGCCTTCGACAAAGCCGTGCTTAAGCAGGAAAAGGTGCGGCGCGGCATCGCGGGTGACGCCTATCCGGTAGGCTTTTGCCTCTTCCAGTGTGTTTATCCGGATATCGTTTCTGGTCTTGGGGCGCATGATGTATGTGTCGACGTTGAGGCCGTCCATGGCGATCCATTGGAACATCTCTTCCCGTTCCGGCAGCTTGTACATACTGTAGATGAGGACATTGGGCTCTTGCCTGGCCAGCCTATAAGCCCTGGCCCAAGGCAGAACCTCGATGGTGTAGTCCACTCCGGCCCGGTCCAGGGTGGCGCGGACAACTTCCGTGACCAGCCCGACCGCCTGTCCGTTTTTTTCGTAATTGTACGGAGGCCAGTTTTCTGTGACCACGCGGAGCGATGCGCCGAAGACATGCGTGCTGCATGTCAGGATGAGTAAGAGCACTAGAAGAAAGGAACGCACCGCCAAGCCTCGTATTCAGGATTTGGCTAATACATGGTAGCCATTTGAATTTATAATAAAGCCTATCCCGTTCATTCTGTCTAGCTTTTTTGAGGCGGTTGTTACTTTGGGGGACGTTTGAACACGTCGGTGACGCGGCGAACCGTGTCCTTGCCGGATCGGAAGACGTTGCCTGCGGTGTCTCCCATGCCGTGGACCACTTTGGACGTACCGTTCTTGAGTGCGCCGGTGGAGCCTTTGATCAGTACTTTGGTCACGTAGGCCACGGTCCCTGTGCTCAGGCCCATGAACATGCGCGCGGCCTGAAAAGTGGCGTTGCGCCGCATGGCCCCTCGTCCGTCCAGGGACAGGGAAAGGTAGTTGCGCGCGATGATGCCGCAGCGCAGGGTAAGCAGACAGTTGGTGGAACCGGAGAGGACAGAGGAGGTGATGACTCCGGCAATGGCCTGGGCTCCGGGCAGCGCTCCCACGGCCGATCCGCCGACCAGCGGGGCCATGAGCTCGCGCACATACTCCTCGATGCCGATGTCCTCCACCGATCCGGCCAGAAAAGTGGTGGCCGCAATATTCGTGTAGAGGTTGATCACCTCGCGCGGGTGGGGGCGCTGGTTGAATATCCGGGCCAGCCGCCAGACCATGCGTGTTATCAAAAATAGGACCACCAGCGCATCCAACCGCCCGTTCTGGGACAGGGACGTGCCGATGAAGACCCGCTTTCCCGTGGCCCGGATTTCCTCATCGGCTTTCTTGCCCAGAAGGGCCAGGGCGGGCTCCATATCTTCCTCTCCACGCATGGAAAGCCCGGCTTGGCGCACTAGTTTGTTGGACCTGAGGCGTTTTATGAGCGCGCGCCGGAAATCCGCCATTTCCGCTTCCGTGGGCGCAGCGTGCAGCAGCAACGGCCGAGGCCTGAGCAGCAGCTGCCCAAGGCCGTAAAGCATGAAAGCGGCGACCACACCGGTGAGGGACCAGAAAACCCATGGCTCCAGCACCGGGTTCACGCGTCCGGCGAAGGCCGCCAGTCCGGCGATGCAGTCGTTCAGAAACGCCAGGAAGGCGGCGAGGATGATCAGGCCGACAATGGTCAGCAGATGTTTGAGATAGCGCGGCATACAGTCACTATAGGATATTTCGCGCGCGGGGAAAAGCTGGTTGCACAGCGTTTCGTAAGAGGTGGGCGAAAAAAACGCCCTGCCCGGAATTTCCGGACAGGGCGATGTGAAGTCGGTGTTGTTAGGCTGCCGTCGGCGGATCGGGCAGGGCAAGGATGGGGGCGATGATGTCGCTCATGGCCTTGCCGGTGGCCGTGTCGCGGTGAACCTTCATGAAGGGGTAGCCCTCGTCGCCGGAGCGGGTCACTTCCGGGTCCAGGGGAATACGGCCCAGGAAGCGGACTCCCGCCTCTTTGGCCAGCTCTTCGCCACCACCGGAATTGAAGATGTCGTGGACCGCGCCACAGCTGGGGCAGGCAAAGCCGGACATGTTCTCGACAATGCCGAGGACCCGGTTACCCACCTCGCCCACAAAGGAGACGGAACGGCGCACATCGTCGATGGCCACGCCCTGCGGGGTGGTGACGATGACGGCCATGGCCGTTTGGCCGAGGGTCTGCAGGGTGGAGAGAGGCTCGTCGCCGGTTCCCGGAGGGCAGTCGACGATCAGGTAGTCGAGGTCGCCCCACATGACGTCCTCCACGAACTGCTTGATCAGGCCGATCTTGACCGGGCCGCGCCAGATAACTGCTTGACGGTCATCCTGGATCAGGAAACCGAGGGACATGACGGAAAGATTTTTGGACCAGGGCACGGGTTCCATGACATCCACACCCATGTGCGGCTGCTTGCCCTTGAGGGCGAGCAGGCGGGGGATGCTCGGGCCGTGGACATCGACATCCAGCAGGCCGACCTTTTTGCCAGCCAGGGAAAGGGACACGGCCAGATTGGCCGCAACCGTGGACTTGCCCACGCCGCCTTTGCCGGACATGACCACGATCTTGTGTTTGATCCGGCTCAGGGTCTTGTTCAGTTTTTCATCGGGATTCTGGTCGCATCCCGTGCTGCTGCTGCAACTGCCGTCGGGGTTGGCAGAGGAGCATCCGCTGCAATCGCTCATGGTGTTCTCCTGAAGACGGCGGGTTGCCCCGCCCTCGGCTTGGTGGTTCGATAGACCGGCAGAACCGGTAACGTGAGAGGAATAGTCATCGTACGGGAAATGTCAAATGGGTGCGTCCCCTTACCTGGCGGGGACAGCCCGGCATGGCCAGGCTGGAGAGGTCGCCCGCGCGCATGGCGGAAACGGTTTGGGATATGGACCCGGTCAGCCAGGGCCGAACTTCCACCCCGGCACGTTTGAGGCGGGCGAGGGTATCCGCGCCGATAGCGCCGCAAAGCAAATAAGATACCCCGCAGGCCAATATGGCGGATGTCCTGTCCATAGGGTCCTTTGAGGGAAGGGATAGGAGGCCTGCGGGGTAAATATCATTGTCACGTATTTCAAACAGCTTGTAACGGTCCGCATTTTCGCAGACCGAGGCCAGCCGGTCCTTGTAGCAAGCAAGACAAATGCGATTGTGGGGCTCAGGAATCATGTTCACCTGTTTCCCCCGGCGGACCCGTGCCGGACTTCTGAAAAGGTAGCACAGATCATGCCATAAAATAAAACATATGATATCAATGGGTTATAATTTTTGTGAACAAGATTATGGCGAATTTTTAGCCTATTATTGACGGGTTAGGGCTAAAAAAACGCCCTATTTTTTAGGGGTCAGCAGGCGACGAAGCGTGTCTTTGGTAATGCCCAGTTCGCGGCAGGCGGCCATGCGGCGTCCCTGGTTTCTTTCCACGGCGTGCCGGGCGGCGCGCCGTTTGATTTCATCCATGCTGCCGTGCAGCCCGCTGTCGGACGTTTCGGTTTCGGCCCGGGCCTGTAGATAGTCGGGCAGGTGCTCCTGCTGGATGAAACCGGAAGTGCAGAGGATAAATGAATACTCCAGGATATTTTCCAATTCGCGGACGTTGCCGGGAAAGTCATGGCGCAGAAACAGGAGTAGCACGTCCTCGCTTACGCCCTGTATCTGCTTTCCCTGCAGGGCGTTGAACTGTTCCACGAAGTGTTCGACCAGCAGGGGGATGTCCTCGCGCCGTTCCCGCAGGGGAGGGAGCTGGAAGGTTACCACGTTGAGCCTGTAGAAGAGGTCCTGGCGGAACCGTCCGTCCGCCACCCGCTTTTCCAAGTCTCGATTGGTGGCCGCCACGACCCGTACGTCCGCTTTGATCGGAGTTACGCCGCCCAAGGGTTCAAAGGTTTTTTCCTGCAGAAACCGGAGCAGTTTTACCTGGAGCGGCCCGGGCAGGTCGCCTATTTCATCCAGAAAGACCGTGCCGCCCTCGGCCAACTCAAGCCTGCCCGGCTTGTCGTGGCGGGCGTCGGTAAAGGCTCCGGCCTTGTAGCCGAAGAGTTCCGATTCCAGCAGGTTTTCCGGCAGCGCGCCGCAGTTGACGGGCACAAAGGGTTTGTCGCGCCGCGAACTCAGGGAATGGATGGCCCTGGCAAAGAGTTCCTTGCCCGTGCCGGATTCGCCCAGCAGCAGGGTGGTGGCCTGGCTGGAACTGACCTGGGGCAGGATGCGGAAGATGCGGTCCAGGGAGGGGCTGTGCCCCACGATATCCTCGAACCGGTACAGGTCCTTGACCTTGCGGCGCATGGCCTGAATCTCTGTCAGGTCGCGGAAGGTTTCGACCCCGCCCACCACCTCGCCGTCACCGTTGATCAGGGCCGAAGCGGAGATGGACACCGGCAGGCGGCTGCCGTCGCTCTTGATAATGAAGATGGACTTGTTGGTGATGCTGACGCCCCGGCGCAGACACTGGGCCACAGCGCAGTTGCCGTCGCACAGGCTGGAACGGAACACGTCCCAGCACTTGCGCCCCACGGCCTCGTCATAGCTGACGCCGGTTATCCGTTGGGCGGACTCGTTGAAATACGTGATGTTCCAGTTGGCATCCACGGTGAAGAGCCCATCCGCAATGGAGGCGAAAACGTCTTCGAGAGGCAGGTTCTTGGGAAACGGCATGGAATCGGTATACCCTGCACCGGGCCACATGCCAATGGCCGTATGGCGGGAACGCGATAAAAATCGCGTATCGCCAACCGGGCAGGGAACTGGTATTGTCGGGGCATAACCATCCAATGATGAGGAGATAAACTGTGGCCGAACCAGACCGCTGCCCATGGTGCGGCGCCGATCCGCTCTACGTCGAGTATCACGATAGGGAATGGGGCGTGCCGATTTACGATGACCGCGACCTTTTCGCCAAACTCATTCTGGACGGGGCGCAGGCCGGGCTGAGCTGGATCACCATTCTGCGACGCCGCGAAAATTACTACACGGCCTTTGATGGGCTTGATCCTGAAAAAATGGCCCGTTACGACGATGCCAAGATAGAGGAGCTGTTGGCCAATCCCGGGATCATCCGCAACCGGCTCAAGGTCCGGGCCGCTCGGGCCAATGCACAAGGCTATCTTTCGATCCTGGAAAAGGAAGGCTCGTTCAGCCGGTTTCTGTGGCAGTTTGTGGACGGCCGTCCGGTCCAGAACAACTGGCGCACCCTGGCCGAGGCCCCGGCGCAGACCAAGGCCTCCCAAGCCATGAGCCGGGCGCTCAAGGGGTATGGCTTCAATTTCGTGGGACCGACCATCGTCTATGCGTTCATGCAGGCGGTCGGTATGGTCAACGATCATCTGGTGGACTGTTTCCGGCATCGGGAGTGTCGGGAGTTGGGAAATGCCGGAATCGACACGTAACACTTGAAATTTATGGGTGAAAGAACCTATTGATTCTTTGAAATCAGTCGATAATAGGGTATTCGGATACTGGGCAGAAGCCTTTTCGCAGAGAGAGTCAAAGGAGCAGCAATGTTTGGGAAGTGTTCGAGACCATGGTATTCTTTGCTTTATAACAAGACCACTTATGGTCCTTGCGCCTACTATCGTATGTACAACGATACGTCGGCTCACACCATGGCCTCGCCCGAGGATATGGACGCCATGTTCAATTCTCCGGAAATGCGCACGCTTCGCCGTAATATTGCCGAGGGCCGCATTGAGGGGACTCCCTGCGCCTATTGCCTAGGAGGAGGCAAGGGGGACATGCCGTTCCCGGATTTTTCCCACAAGCGGAATCCCTCGTTCGAAAAATTGCTGGAACGTGCCAAGGCTGCTTTTGAAAAGGGAGAAGACCATCTTGATTATCCGGCCTTTGATTTTACGATCAACAGCCCGAACAAGTGCAATCTGAAATGTATCATGTGTGACCAGGGAGCGCCGTCCATTGATACTAAAATGACGGATTGCGTTGATTTCAAAAAAATTGTCGGATTGATGGAGCTGCTTTCCTGGGACAATGTGGCGAGCATAATCGTCACGGGCGGCGAGACTCTCTTGACGCAGGAGTCATTGAACTTCTTTCGTGATTTTGGGGAAATGGATACCAGTGATGCCCAACTGGTCATCGCTTCCAACGGGCAGCTTATCCACCGGCATGTCGATCTCTTTGAGAAAATAGACAACCTCGTCTTCGGGTTCAGCGTGGATGGGTGCGAAGACATCTACGAGTCTATCCGGGTCGGTGCCAAATGGGACGTGCTGCTGCAAAACATGCGAATCATGGCGGACATGCGGAAGACCCGCCCGGGCTGGCATATCTATCTTGAACCGGTGGTGATGCGTCGTAATCTGCACCAGCTTTGCGATCTCATCGATCTTTCGGATGAATACGGTTTTGAATTCAGGGTAACGCCGATTCGGGGCAATTATCTGGAAGAGAACATTTTCGCTTTTCCGCATCTGCTTGAGGGAATGGACTGGGAAAATATGCTGGCCTCGGCAAGGGACAAGGCCCGTGTGAACTATCCGGCTACAGCCGAAAAGATTGATATGCTTATCCGTGAAATCAAGGCCTCCCTGAATTGCGAGCAGAGCAGTTCCTACAGCATCTCAACGCGTGAGCGGGATGACCAGATTCTCCAATTTCTTGCGGATACCTTCGGAGAGCGGAAATTCTCCATTTTCGGAACCTCGGATGTCCTGCTCTATCTGCTGACCAATCACCGGGGTATTCCCGGTATCGTCCGGGTGAGCGATTTTGCCTCTCGCGAAGGTCGTTACTGCGGCTATCCGTTTGCGGCTCCTGAACGTCTTCTGGAAGACGACACCCCAATTCTGCTGGCATCGCCGACATTCAAAACGGCAAAGTATATGAACTGGTTGCAGGATAACGCGCCAGGCAGGGATATTTTCGTCCTTCCGTTCTGGTCCGAAAAAACGGATCGGCACATGCGTTCCATTGCCGAGGAATTGGGCGATAAACCCGTGGCGGCATTCGGCGCGGGTGGCTCGGCCATTTCCCTGCTCGCGTCCAGTCCTCTTTCCCGGTTGAACATCACGGTTTTTTCGGACAACAACAAAAAGAAATGGGGCGATCAGGTCAAGGGCGTACCGATTGTCCCTCCGGAAGAACTGCCGAAGATTACCGATACGGTGGTTATCCTGAGCCAGAGTTTCGAGAAGGTCATCGCCAACCAGCTTTCCGAGCGGTTTGGCGACAGCCTCCGCGTTGTAACGCCCTTCACACTGCCTCAGGCGTAATCCGGGTACCTGCTGCGGGGAAGCTTTTCCCCGTAGCGTATTAGCATGCGCAAGGGGCTGTGCGGACAGGAGTTCCGTGGTTGGATGCGGTCCGTTATTTGCCTGCCGGAACCTCCGATGCCCTCAAATTTCCAGATTTTTTTTCGTCTG